>JBDUED010000017.1:0-23850 GCA_040002595.1 Dokdonella sp.
TCTGGCCCGACGAAAACGGCAAGCTCGATTTCAACAAGGAACTGGAGACTGTCGCCCACGACGCCCGCGTGATCCTGTCACGCGAGATTCGTCACGGAATATTGAAGGTGACGCCGGAAAAGCATGCCGAGCTTGCGCAGGTAGTGAAAGAGGAAGACGGCGCCGATTCAGCGTGACTACGCCGCGCTGCCAGACTTCGCAAAGGAGTGGCCTTCGACGCAGGACTCATGTGCTCAGGCGTCCAGATCCGGAATCAGCTTGTCTTCCATATAAGCGATCATGTCCTTCAGCCGCAGCTTGCGTTTCTTCATGCGCGTCAGCAGTAGCTCGTCGCAGCCGGGGCCGCGCGGCAGGCGCCCGATCGCCGCATCCAGATCGCGATGCTCGGTGCGCAGTTCGGTCAGCTTGCGTACGATTTCGGCGGGATCTTCGGTTTTCATGGGGACACTCGCGAAGCTGCCAGTCTAGCGCGGCAGTGCAGTGCGCGCCGCCTGCGAGCACGGGTAGCGGTCTTGCAACAGGCACGATTCAGCAGCGTCGCGCCACAGCGGCGATTTTCTCGGCGGTAAAGCCGAAAAATTCAAACAACTTGCCGGCCGGTGCCGATTCGCCGAAGCGGTCGATGCCGATCACGTCGCCGCTGCCTCGCACGTACTTCCACCACAGCGCGGCTGTGCCGGCTTCGATGGCGATCTTGGGTATATCGGCCGGCAACACTTCGGCGCGATACGCGGCATCCTGACGATCGAAGGTTTCTGTCGATGGCATCGACACGACACGCGTCGAAATGCCTTCGGCGGCAAGGATTTTCTGTGCGGCCAGCGCGAGTGCGATTTCCGAACCAGTTGCAATCAGGATGCGTTGTGGCGCGCCGCCTTCGGCTTCCGCCAGCACATAGCCGCCGCGTTCGATTGCTGCGATCTGCCCGTCGCTGCGCGGCACGAACGGCAGGTTCTGGCGCGACAACGCCAGCGCAGTTGGCGCGCCCTTGCGCTGCAACGCCAGCTTCCATGCGACCGCAGTTTCGACTGTGTCACACGGGCGCCAGACTTCCAGATTCGGGATCAGACGCAGGCTCGATACGTGTTCGATCGATTGATGCGTCGGGCCGTCTTCGCCAAGGCCAATCGAGTCGTGCGTGAACACGTGGATCACGCGCAAGTTCATCAATGCCGCCATGCGGATCGCATTCCGGCTGTAGTCGCTGAAGGTCAGGAAGGTGCCGCCGAACGGGATGAAGCCGCCGTGCAAGGCAAGCCCATTCATGATTGCCGCCATGCCGAATTCGCGAACGCCGTAACTGATGTGGCGGCCGATGCCGGCGCCGCTCAACAGCGGTGCATTTTTCCACAAAGTCAAATTGGAATGAGTGAGGTCGGCGGAGCCGCCGAGCATTTCCGACAGGGCCGGCGCGAACGCCTCGATCGCGTATTGGCTGGCCTTGCGCGAGGCGACGGATTCGCCTTTGGCGTTCGCCTCCGCGATCAACGTCGACGCGATTTCGACGAAGTTCGACGGCAACTCGCCGTCGAGGCGGCGCCGGAATTCTGCCGCGGTCTCCACATGCGTGGTTTCATACGACGCGAAGCGTGCGTTCCACGCCGCTTCCAATTGCGCACCGTCTGCGCGTGCGTCCCAATCGACATAGATGTCATCCGGAATCTCGAACGACGTGTACGGCCAGTCGAGCGCCTTGCGCGTCGCATGCAATTCGTCGGGGCCGAGTGCCTCGCCATGTGCCTTCGCGGTGCCCGCGCGCGTAGGTGCACCCTGGCCGATTACCGTGCGACACAGGATCATGCTCGGCTGCGCGGTGACTTTCTTGGCCTCGGCGATCGCATCGTCGACTGCGTCGACATCGTGGCCGTCGATTGGCCCGATCACCTGCCAGCCATACGCGCGGAAACGTGCCCCGGTGTCGTCGGTGAACCAGCCCGCAACCTCGCCATCGATCGAAATGCCATTGTCGTCATATAGCGCGATCAGCTTGCCGAGTTGCCATGTGCCGGCCAGCGCGCAGGCTTCGTGCGAGATGCCTTCCATCAGGCAGCCGTCGCCGACAAAAACATAGGTGTGATGGTCGACGATGGCGTGATCGGGCTGGTTGAACTCCGCCGCCAGCAATTTTTCCGCGAGCGCGAAACCCACTGCATTGGCGAGGCCCTGGCCGAGCGGACCGGTCGTCGTCTCGATACCCGGCGTCAGTGCTACCTCGGGATGTCCTGGTGTTTTTGAATGCAATTGGCGGAAGTTCTTCAGCTCATCGAGCGGCAGGTCGTAGCCGGTCAGATGCAGCAATGCATATTGCAATATCGAACCGTGCCCGTTGGAGAGCACGAAACGATCACGATCCGGCCACTGCGGATTGGCCGGGTTGTGGCGCAGATGCCGCGTCCACAACGCAACCGCAATCTCGGCCATACCCATCGGCATGCCCGGATGCCCGGATTTAGCCTTTTCGACCGCGTCTGCAGCAAGGAAGCGGATCGCGTTGGCGAGCCGGGCGGTGCCGGCGCGGGCCGCGGCAAGGGGGTGGGGACTGCTCATGCGGCGCGCTCCGGATAGTGACGGCTTGTCGAGATCGTTCAGGATCGGGGCACATCTTTGACGTGAACACGGGGATTGCGCAGGGGCTTCGTGACGCGTCGCATGACGATCGACGGCTCCGCGCAAGAGCGGCCAATTTTGCCGCATCGCCGGCAAGGGCGAAAGAGAGACCCGCGCGTGACAGAAACGCGCGTGCGTATCGGAACTTGAGACCGGCCACGACTACAATGCGCGCCTCGAGAATCCTTCCCTGCACGCGTTTCCAAGCCCCGAGCAACCATGTTCTTTCGCAACCTCACTCTGTTCCGCTTCCCCCAAAATATTGGCAAGTCGATGAAATCGCTGGAAAAGGATCTCGATTCCCAACGTCTGCGCGCGTGCGGGCCGCTGGAATTGGCCACCCGCGGTTTCGTGTCACCGTTCGGGCGGGACAGCGAGGACCTGTTGCACCAAACAGGTGCATTTTCGCTGCTTGCAATGGGGACTGAGGAACGCCTCCTGCCCAGTGTGGTTGTCAACGAGGAGCTCGCCGCGCGGCTCGCGAAAATCAACGAAAAGGAAGGCCGGCGAATCGGCGCCAAGGAGCGCAAGCGATTGAAGGAGGAAGTGATTTCCGAACTGCTGCCGCGCGCTTTCATACGTCCGTCACGAATCTTTGCCTATCTGGATGCGGAAAACGGCTGGTTCGTCGTCGACAGCGCCAGTCGCAAAGCCGCCGAGGATGCGGTCAGTCAGGTGCGGGATGCACTCGGCAGTTTCCCGGCAGTACCGATGGCGCCGGAAGAATCGCTCCGTTCGCTGATGACGGACTGGCTGATTAATGGCAAGCTGCCCAAGGGTTTGGCGCTCGGCGAGGAGTGCGAATTGCGCGATCCGGCCGAGGCTGGCGCGATTGTCCGATGCCGCCGCCAGGACCTTGAATCGGACGAGGTCAGGGAGCATCTGAAGTCAGGCAAGCAGGCATACCAGCTCGGCCTCATGTTCGATGATCGGATGAGTTTTGTGCTCGGCGAGGACCTCGTCGTGCGAAAACTCAAGTTTCTCGATATCGTGCTTGATGAGTTGGGGGAAGGGACAGCAGAATCGGCGCGCGCAGAACTGGATGCCAGTTTTGCCTTGATGACGCTCGAATTGAAGAATCTGTTCGAACATTTCGAACAGTGGTTTGGGTTACCCCGTCCTGGCGACCGCGGCTAGCGGCCCCGACGGATCAGGTGGAGTGAAAGAAGTGGATCTTGCGAACAACTACCTTGAACTGGCGATGCCGGCCGGCGAGACGATCAAGGTTCTGCGCAAGAGCCATCCGCAAGCGCGTCGGCTGCGCCTGACGGTGACGCCCGGTGGTGCGCGCGTGACGTATCCGGAAGGCACGCATCCAGCTCAGGTATTCGCGTTCCTGCGCAAACACGGGCAGTGGCTGGAGCGCAAGCTCGACGAACTCAGCCTCGGTTCCGCACCACCCGCGTTGAAGCTCGGCGCCGCGACCGTGATGCCGTTGCGCGGCGAAACCACGCGACTTTCGTGGCGCGACGGTGCATATCCGCGCATCGAACAACTCGACGATCGTCTCGTGGTAACGCTGCCGCGCCCGCATGGGAAGTCGACCTTGCCTGCAGCGCGCGCCTTGCTGCGTTCGTTCCTTGAGGCGCAGATTCGCCGCGACGTCAGCCGCTACCTCGCACGCTACTGTCCGGAACTCGGGCGCGCCCCGACCGGGGTGAAACTGCGCCCGCTGAAAAGTTTGTGGGGCAGCCTCGACACGCGCGATCGCGTCACCCTCGATCTCGCGCTCGCGCTCGCGCCGCCGGCCGCATTGCGCTACGTGGTCGTGCATGAGTTGTGTCACTTGCGCATCCGCAGCCATGCGCCGCGTTTCTGGGCACTGGTTGAAACCCTGTATCCGGACTGGCGCGAACAGCGCGAGTGGCTGCGTGTGCACGGCCAGGCGCTGAAAGCGGAATTGAACCGCTTGATCCAGCCCACCTAACTTGAGACGCGCGAACGCACGCGTGCCGGAAGCACGTCCAGCCTAACGGAACTCGCGAATCGCAGCGGCAACCGGTTGCGGGTTCTCCAGGTGCAAATGATGGTTGCCCGGCAAGTGCATGACCCGGATATCGCCAAGCTTCGCAGCGCGTGCCTGCATCATCGCAACGGGTAGATAACTTGTCGCCGGATCGGCCAGCATGAGCAACGCGCGCGAACGGATAGCGCCGAGCATCGCGAGAACCTGGTCTTCGGTGTAGCGCTGCGGGCTGGCCAAGGTCAGGCGCGGATCGCTCGACCAGACCAAACCGCCCTCGACCGTGCGCACGCCGCGTTCGACCAAAGTGCGCGCCGCTGCGGCGGAAAGATCACTGGCGGCCGTGCGGGCAGCAATCGCTTCGTGCAGATCGGCAAACACGCGCAAGGGCCGGCGTTCGGCAAACGCAGCACGTTGATCGAGCGCACGCCGCAGTTGCGGCAATGCTTGGTCAAGCGTGGAAGTCAGCGGGCCCAGCGCTTCGATCAGCAGCAGATTACCGACGCGCTCCGGATACGCTGCGGCAAACAGGCTCGCCAGCGTGCCGCCGAGTGAATGGCCAAGCAGGTCGGCGCACGTCCAGCCAAAATCGTCGAGCACGCCGCGGATATCATCGAAGTAATCGGCGTAGTTGTACCAGGCGCCAGCGCCGATATGCGATGAGCGGCCGTGCCCGCGCAGATCCAGCGCGACGACCTGCCAGGAATCGGCCAGCACAGGCCCGAGCGCATCGAAGCTGGCGGCGTTGTCGAGCCAGCCGTGCAGCGCGAGCAATGGTCGTCCCGACGAATCGCCCCAGCGCTTTGCGGCCAGCGCGCCGTGCGGCAATTGAATGCGAATTTCCTCAGCGCCGCGCATCGCGCTCGCGCATGCACTCGTGGCGCGCGCGTGCGGAGAGCTGATGTGCGCTCGCGCGCGCAGGGTCCCAGCCCGGATCGCATTCCGCCCAGCCTTGCGTCTGACGCAGGATCAAATTGGTGATTGCGCCGACCTGATCGTCGCCATCGTTGAGCGCTGGAATGTAGTCGAAACGTTCGCCCCCGGCGTGCAGGAAACGCGCGTGATTGGTGATCGCGATTTCCTCCAGCGTTTCCAAGCAATCAACCGCGAATCCCGGACACAACACCTGGACGTGTTTGATGCCCGTGTCGGGCAATGCCTGCAGCGTGGTCTCGGTATAGGGTTTGAGCCAGGCGCCGCGTCCAGCGCGCGACTGGAAGCAGACGATCATTTCGTCCTCGCCCAAGTCGAGCCGTTCACGCAGACGTCGCGCGGTTTCCTGGCACTGGCAGAAATACGGATCGCCCGAGCGAACGTATTTTTGCGGGATGCCGTGGAACGACAGCAGTAGCCGCTGTGCACGGCCATGACGTCGCCAGTGCCCCTCGACGCTGCGTGCGAGCGCCTCGATATGCCGTGCGTCGGCGTGGTAACCGCTGACGAAACGCAGATCCGGCAGCCAGCGCCAGCGCGCCAATTCCTTGCCAACCGCATCGAGCACCGATGCGCTGGTGGTGCCGGAATATTGCGGGAACAGCGGTACCACCAGCAGTCGCCGCATTCCCATCGCCGACAGTTCGCGCAGGGTGCCGCCAATGTCGGGTTTACCGTAGCGCATTGCGTGACGCACGAGGATGGGTCCCGGTCGCTGGCTGTGCAGCGCGACTTGCACACGCTCGGCAAGCGCTGCGGTGCCGGTCGCCAAAGGCGAGCCCTGCGGCGTCCAGATTTTGCGGTACAGCGCCGCTGAACGTGCCGGGCGCACGCGCAGGATGATGCCGTGCAGGATTAATCGCCACAGCCAGCGCGGCAGCTCGACAATGCGCGGATCGGCGAGAAACTGCGCCAGATAGCGGCGTACGGCCCGTTTATCCGGCGCATCCGGGGTGCCGAGATTGACCAGCAGGACGCCGATCGCCGTTTCACTGCCGTGCTGATAGGAGGAATGACCGAAATAACGCGGCATGATGCGGTTTGGATTGGGCGGCCGGACACGCGAATCGCGCGATCCAATGCGGATTTTCAGTGCAGCCGATGCCGATTTTGCCGGCTTGTGGATTGCTGCTAGACTCGCAACGCCACCGCAGATCAATTGCGGGGCGACGATTACCTATAACGATAACATACCGCCATGCGCCCATTTGCCTGCTTCATGGCAGCAGGGATGCTTGCTTTTGCCGCGTTTTCAGCGCACGCGGCGACGGTTGCCTATGGAGAGGCGTTTGACACGTTGTACCGCATCGACCTTGATGCGCGAACCGCGACAACTATTGGCGCGGCGGGCAGCTATGGCGGCGCGTCCCTGGGTAACGTCACCGGCCTGACCTCGTCGCCGGATGGCTCACTGTTCGCCGTGGTTGGCTCGTACAAGTTGCTGCTGCAGCTGAACGCTACAAACGGCGGCGCCAACGTGATCGGCAGCCTCGGGCTCGCGGATTCCGGCGTTGGCCAGTTCGGGGCGCTTGATCTGGGCATGACTGCCGATTGCGATGGCAAATTGTGGCTCTCGTCCGCCATCGTCAAAAAGCTCTGGACCGTTGATCCCCAAAGCGGCGAGGCGACGCTGGTCGGGTCGACTGTGCCCGCGATCAGCGGTCTGGCGTTCCGCGGCGACGCGCTCTATGGCGCGGCGGGCAAAGGCGACAATACGCTCTATACGGTCGACACGGCGTCCGGCAAGGCAACGGCCATCGGTAATTTCGGGACGGGCATCCACCGCTGGATCAACTCCGTGTCGATGGCCTTTGACGCGCAAGGTGTGCTGTGGGCAGTCCTCAACTACGTCCCGCCGCAGCACGATACCGATACGCAGGCGGAGTGGGCCGATCTTGCAACTATCGATCCGGCGACAGGTGTCGTCACGGTGCTCGGTCCGATCACCGGACCGGATTCGCTGCGCTACGCCGGCATGAAGGGTTTCACGTTTGGAGCGCTGCAGTGCTCTGCTGAAGCGAGCTTTCCCGTCGGAGCGCCGGCCAATACGCCTTGGGCACTCATCCTGCTCGGCCTGCTGCTCAGCATGGTCGCATGGCGCAGCCCGCGTCGTTTCGCTCGACGCTGACCCAGCCGACCTTCACCGCAGGCTCAGCTCGGCCTGTTAGCGTGAACCCGTTTTTCATCCGGAGATGCTGATGCGTTATGCCGTATTGACCTGTCTGCTGGCTGCGCTTGCCACCGCCGCGCTACCCGTGCGCGCGGGCGAGGAAGAAAACAAGCGCGCGGAAAACGCCTTGCGGGTACTGAAGGAAGTGATGCAAGCGCCGGACAAGGCAGTACCGCGGGAACTGCTGCAAAACGCGCATGCGATTGCCGTCATTCCAGATGTCATCAAGGCCGGTTTCGTGATTGGAGGGCGTCATGGCGAAGGCCTGATCGCAGTGAAGACGCGCGACGGTACCTGGTCCAACCCAAGTTTCATCGGACTGACTGGCGGCAGCATCGGCTTCCAGGCCGGCGTGTCCTCAACCGACGTGATTCTCGTGTTCCGCACTCAGCGCGGGGTCGATTCAATCGTGCACGGCAAGTTCACGCTGGGTGCGGACGCGTCGGCGGCGGCCGGTCCGGTTGGCCGCTCAGCGCAGGCGTCGACTGATGCCCAGCTCAAGGCCGAGATTTATTCCTATTCGCGGGCGCGCGGTTTGTTCGCGGGTGCTGCGCTGGATGGCACCGCGTTGACCATCGACAACACCGCCAATCAGGCGGTATACGGCGATGGCGTCACCGTTAGGCGCATATTCGACGGCGGTGTCAGCAACGTGCCGAATGCGATTGTAGATTTCCGCGATCGGCTCGAGGAGTACACTGCGCCTTAGCGTTATCGCGATCGGATGCACCGGCGGCTCCGGTTGGCCCGGACTCGATCACGCACACTACAGGGCAGCGCAGGCAGCACGAGCTGAGATTGCGTGTCGATGCATCGTTCAGAGGAAGGCGTCATGGGTGGTTTGAGCATCTGGCATTGGTTGATCGTGTTGGTTATCGTCGCGCTGGTCTTCGGCACCAAGCGCCTGCGCAATATCGGCGAGGACGTGGGGGCTGCGATCAAGAGCTTCCGCAAGGGCATGCAGGACGACGGCAGTGAACCTGCGTCACAGCTCAAAGCCGATCCGCCGCCGGCCGCGCAAGCGACGCCGGATGAACGCGTGCGCGATCACATCGATTAGCGGATGCGCGGCGCCCTAAAGCCGCGTCAGCGTCCGGAACCCAGCATGTTCGATATCGGTTTCAGCGAAATCGCCTTGATTGCGGTAGTGGCCTTGCTTGTGCTGGGGCCTGAGCGATTGCCGAAAGTCGCACGCACGGCCGGTGCCCTGATGCGTCGCGCACGTTCAAGTTGGGACAACGTGCGCAGCGAAATCGAGCGCGAGCTGGCTGCCGAAGACCTGCGCAAAACCATCCAGGCGACGCGTCAGGCGGCCGACATCGGACCTGACCTGCGCGCTGCCGCTGCGGATATCGATGCCGCTGCAAAATCACCGGGCGCGCCTGCGCAGACGGTGCCCACCTCCACGCCGCCCAATGAGTGACGCCGACCTGCCCGCGGGCGACGAGCAGTCGTTCATCTCGCATCTGGTTGAACTTCGCTCGCGTCTGCTCAAGGCCGTCGCCGCCGTGCTGCTCGTGCTGCTGGCGCTGATCCCGATCGCCAACAAGCTTTACGCGTGGCTGGCGCTGCCGCTGGTTGCACGCCTGCCACGGGGCGGTACGATGATCGCGACCGAGGTCGCCTCCCCGTTTCTGACCCCGCTCAAGCTCGCGTTCTTCGTCGCGCTGTTCATCGCGATCCCGGTCGTCCTGTACCAACTCTGGGCGTTTGTCGCGCCGGGTTTGTACCAGCGCGAAAAACGTCTGGCCGTGCCGATCCTGGTTTCGTCGGTCCTTCTGTTTTATCTGGGCTGTGCGTTCGCCTATTTTCTGGTGTTGCCAGCCGTGTTCGCCTTCATGACCCACGTCGCACCAGCCGGCGTCGCAGTGATGCCGGATATCGCCCATTACCTCGACTTCGTGTTGATGCTGTTTCTTGCCTTTGGAGTGTGCTTTGAACTTCCGGTCGTTCTGGTGATTCTGGTAGCGCTAGGCATCGTCACCCCTGAGCAACTTGCGAGTAGCCGGCGCTATGCGATCGTGGGGTCGTTCGTGGTCGCTGCCGTGCTCACCCCGCCGGACGTCCTGTCGCAGACCATGCTCGCCGTGCCAATGTACCTGCTCTATGAAATCGGCATTGTCGGCGCGCGCTCGTTGACGCGCGTCGTCGTGGCCGATCCGCCCTCACCGCCGGCCGCCTGAATGGCACGCCGCAGCGGACAACGAGGTTCGGCGGATTGACAAATCATCACAATCGGCAGCTTCTGGAGGTGCCGGCTAGCGTTGGGCACAGCTACACTTGTGCAACACGCAACAAGGCACGGATGTTGCAGGAGGACAAATCATGAAAAAAATCATTCCAGTACAAGACGACACGCGCGATGCCAGTTTGCGCGTCTCCAAACGGGTACGCGACACGCTCAAGGCCGCCTCCGCAGTCATGGGTCGACCGTTGTACGACGTGACCAACGAAGCGATCAGCGCGTATCTTTCCGGCCTCAAGCTGGGCGATCCGCTGGCCGCGATTCGACGCGGCGCCCGCAGCCGCAAATAAAGCGCAGCGGCCGAAGCGCTCACGTCATTGCTGACGCGCGCGCGAGGTCGCGAAATCGGCGCAGCAATCGATGTGCCAGCGGTGCCGGTGCGTTGTCGCGATCTGCGCAGCATCCAGCCGGGCAATCGCCATTGCGTGCTTGCGTGCGTCGGCGCATATAACCGCGCATGATTTCGACGCTGAATTCCGGATGGAACTGCAGACCCCACACGTTGGGCGCATAACGCACGGCATGATTGGCGTCGTGCGCCGAGCGTGCCAGCACGACGGCACCGGGGGGAAGCTCAAGTACGCTTTGCTGGTGTGAAACGTGCGCCAGAAAGCTCGCCGGCGCCGCGCTCAGCAGCGCATCGTCACAAGCGGACGGTAATCGTTCGATCCCGACGGTACCGACCTCGCGCCCGCTCGGGTGGTAGTCGACGCGGCCCCCGAGGGCATGCGCCAATAACTGATGGCCGTAACAGACGCCGAGTACCGACGCACCGTTTTCGATCGCCGTACGCAACCACACAGCAGTCTCTTCGCTCCAGCGCAAACGTTCGCTCACCATGGCGGGTGAGCCCGTCACGATGACGCCGGCATGCGCGGATGCGTTCGCGGGCAATGGCTCGCCCGCGTCCACTCGGGCGACGTCGATTTCGTCGCGACGCAAGCCCAGTCCGCGCCGAAACCACTCCGGAAAATCTCCGCGCCGCGCGCGCAGTTCCGGCAACGTGCTGCCGGTTTGCACGATCAGGAAACGTGATCGCGAGCGCGTTTCAATCCGTTGGCGGAAGGACATGGATGACTTCGGCAATGGTGGTAATACCGCGGACGACTTGCGCAGCGGCCGACGCACGCAAGGGCTGCATGCCTTCGGCAAGTGCGGTTTGCATGAGTCTGGCCAGATCCAGATTGGACTGGATCTGGGCGCGGATCGCTGGCGAGATGCGCAACATTTCGTAGATGCCGGTACGCCCGAGAAAGCCGGTGTTGCGGCATTCAAGGCAGCCTTTCGGCCCAAAACTCTTTATCGGCGGCGCCAGCGCGTGGCCGTGGGTGAGCGCTGCCCATGCACGCACATCCAGCGGCATCTCGATCTTGCAATGCGGACACAGGGTGCGCACGAGACGCTGCGCGACAATTCCGGTCAAGGTCGACTGGATCAGGTAATTGGGCACACCCAGATCCAGCAGGCGCGTCAGCGCGCTCGGCGCGTCGTTGGTGTGCAGGGTCGACAGCACCAGGTGGCCGGTCAATGACGCCTGCACCGCCATTTGCGCAGTTTCCAGATCGCGGATTTCGCCGACCATGATGATGTCCGGGTCCTGACGCATCAGCGTGCGCACGCCGGTGGCGAAATCCAGGTCAATCGCCTGATGCACCTGCATCTGGTTGAACTCAGGCGACACCATCTCGATCGGATCCTCGACCGTGCACACGTTGATGTCCGGTGTCGCCAACACCTTCAAGGTCGAATACAACGTGGTCGTCTTGCCCGAGCCGGTCGGGCCCGTAACCAGCACGATGCCGTGCGGACGATCGACGAACTCGCGCCATGTCTTCTCTTCGCCGGGGGAGAATCCCAGTTGGCGAAATTCCTTGACCACGATGTCCGGGTCGAAGATACGCATCACGATTTTCTCGCCGAACGCAGTCGGCATCGACGACAGACGCAATTCGACTTCGCGGCCGCCGGCTGACCGCGTCTTGATGCGGCCGTCCTGCGGGCGGCGCTTTTCCGCCACGTCCATGCGTCCGAGAATCTTGATGCGCGAAGTGACCGCGGTCATCACCGGTGTCGGCAGTTCGAACACCTTGTGCATGACGCCGTCAATGCGAAAGCGGATCGGACTGGTTTCGCGGCGCGGTTCCAGATGGATGTCCGAGGCGCGTTGCTCGAATGCGTATTGCAGCAGCCAATCGACAATGTGTACAACGTGGCGATCGTCGACGCCGACATCACCCGCTTTGCCGAGCTCGACCAGTTGCTCGAAATTGAGGATTGCGCTGCCATCGTTGAGATCGTTCTTGGCATCCTGGGCGCGCTGTATCGAACGCTGCACGCCCCACCATTCGGTGAGGTAGCGGCTGACATCGAGCGGATTGGCGACCACGCGCTGGATCTCGCGGCGCAGGATGTGGCCAAGATCGGCGAGCCAGCGCGTATCGAACGGCTCGGAGGTTGCGAACACGACCTTCATTTCGCTGACGGCCACCGGCAGGATGCGGTAACGCTTCGCATAGGCGTGACTGACCACTTGGGTGACCGCGCCGACGTCGATTTTCATCGGGTCGATCTTCAAGTAGGGCAGGTTCGCGCGTTCGCCCAGCCAGTGCGTCAGCACCTCGAGGCTGAGAGGCTTGCCCGGCTGGCGGACATCGGCAAACTTCAGGTTCGCCACCAGCACCAGCGGATGCAGTTCGGTGCGTCCGCGTGCGGTGCGCACATCGGCGCGCACGCGCTCGATGTCCGCCGCGGTCAGCAGGCCATCGGCGAGCAGGGCGGCCAGCGTTTCGTCCAGGTCGAGACGGCCATGCATGCCCAGCGTGGACACCGCGCCGGATGTCAGTGACGTTGCGGACAGCGGGATCACGCCGGCCATGCGGTGGAGTTCGGGTTGCGCATCGACCGTTATACTAGCGCGCTTTTCGATCGCCACTTGTGAGCCGAGCGCATGCCAGCACCGTCGTTTCAGGACATCATCCAGACGCTGAACCGCTATTGGGCGGAGCAAGGTTGTGTGTTGCTGCAGCCCCTGGATATCGAAGTCGGTGCCGGCACGTTTCATCCGGCGACGTTCCTGCGCTCGATCGGGCCCGAACCGTGGGCGGCCGCCTATGTGCAACCCTCGCGCCGTCCGAGCGATGGCCGGTACGGCGACAATCCGAATCGATTGCAGCATTACTACCAATATCAGGTGGTGATGAAACCGAATCCGGACGACATTCTCGATCGCTACATCGGTTCGCTCAAGGCGCTCGGCGTCGATCCGCTGGTGCATGACCTGCGCTTCGTCGAGGACAATTGGGAATCGCCAACGCTCGGCGCGTGGGGTCTCGGTTGGGAAGTGTGGTTGAACGGGATGGAAGTGACCCAGTTCACCTATTTTCAACAGGCCGGCGGTCTCGAATGTCGGCCAGTCACCGGCGAAATCACCTACGGTCTGGAACGCTTGGCGATGTATCTGCAGAACGTCGACAACGTGTTTGATCTGGTCTGGACAAAAGCGCCGCACGGTGTCGTCACCTATGGCGACGTGTTTCAGCAGAACGAAGTCGAGCAATCGACCTACAACTTCGAGTACGCCAATGTCGCCGAACTGCGGCGCTGGTTCGACGTCTGCGAAAGCGAAGCGAAAAAACTTGTCGAGGCGAATTTGCCGCTGCCCGCCTACGAGCAGGTGATGAAGGCGAGCCACACGTTCAACTTGCTCGATGCGCGCCGCGCCATCAGCGTGACCGAGCGCCAGCGCACCATTCTGCGCGTGCGAGCGTTGTCGCGCAGCGTGGCCGAAGCGTATTACGCGCAGCGCGAAAGACTTGGATTTCCCGGACTCAAGTGCACCAGGGAAGCTGCCTGATGTCGACGGCAACCGCAGCTTCGCTGTTGATTGAACTGGGCAGCGAAGAACTGCCGCCCAAGGCGCTGGACGAACTCGCTGTCGCGTTCGCGCATGGTGTTTGCGAAGGACTCTCCAAACGTGGCGTGGGCGCCGATATCGGGCATGCCAAAGCGTACTGCTCGCCGCGCCGTCTGGCCGTTTACGTACCGGCGGTCGCTGCGGCTCAACCCGATCAGCTACAGGAGCGCCGCGGTCCTGCCTTGAATGCCGGTCTTGACGCAAGCGGCCAGCCGACCAAAGCGCTGCTCGGCTTTGCGCACAGTTGCGGCGTCGAGGTCAACGCGCTGGAGAAACTCGAAACCGACCGAGGCGGGTGGTTCGTCCATCGCGCAATCAAACCGGGTCAGCCGACCGCCGCGTTGATCCCCGAGATTCTCGCCGAAGCTCTGAAATCGCTGCCGATTCCGCGCCCGATGCGATGGGGCGATCACGATTATGCGTTCGTCCGTCCGGTGCACTGGCTGGTCATGCTGCATGGTCACGCGGTCGTTGACGGCGAAATTCTCGGTGTCAAATCCGGGCGGACGTCGCGCGGACATCGCTTCCATCATCCGCAGCCCGTGCACATTGTCGACGCCGATTCATGGCTGGATGCGTTGCGAGCGGCGAAGGTGTTGGCCGACCCGGTCGAGCGTCGCGCCAGGGTGCGCAGCGAGGTTGAACGCGCGGCGCCGCCACAGGCAACGGCGAGGCTGTCCGACCCCTTGCTTGCGGAGATCGCCAACCTGACCGAATGGCCGGTTGCGATTGCCTGCACGTTCGATCGCGATTTCCTCGCCGTGCCGGCTGAAGTGCTGGTGACAACGATGGAGACGAACCAGAAGTTCGTGTCGGTAACGGATGCAGCCGGCAAGCTGACGGAACACTTCATCGGCGTCGCCAACATCGATTCGAAGGATCCGGCCGAAATACGCAAGGGCTACGAGCGCGTGATACGTCCACGTTTTGCCGATGCGAAATTCTTTTACGACGAAGATCTCAAGACGCCTCTCGCGACGAATCTTGACGCCCTCAAATCCGTTGTCTACCAGCAAGCGCTGGGCAGCGTGTGGGACAAGAGCGTGCGCGTGGCGGAACTGGCGCGCGTGATCGCACATCGGGTCGGGGCCGACGCCGCACTCGCCACGCGCGCTGCCGCTTTGAGCAAATGCGACTTGTTGACACGCATGGTGGGCGAGTTCCCGGAACTGCAAGGTGTCATGGGCCGCTATTACGCGAGCGCCAACGGCGAAAACGCGCAAGTCGCTGCGGCGCTCGAGGAATTCTACGCGCCGCGTTTCGCGGGCGACCGCATCGCGCAAGGCAAGATCGGTCAGGTGCTCAGCATTGCCGAGCGCCTCGACACGCTGACTGGAATTTTCGCGGTCGGCATGAAGCCGTCCGGCAACAAGGATCCGTTCGCGCTACGGCGCACGGCGCTTGGGCTCGCTCGCACCCTGATTGAAGGCCGCGTGTCGCTGGATTTGAAAGCCGCCCTCATCGAAGCATGGGAGCAAACCATTAGTGCGATTCTGTCAACCAGTCATGGGCAAGCCCAACAGGTAGTGCATGAGGCAAGAAAGAAGGGTGCGGATGCAAAGGTCGGCGTCATTGGGCATATCAGTGACAAAGACGCGGCCGGTTCGGCAAACGAAATCTACGCCTTCATCCTCGACCGCCTGCGCGGTTACTACGCCGACAAGAACATCAGCGGCGAAGCCTTCGAATCGGTGCGGGCGCTCGCGCCGTCCGACTTGACCGATTTCGATCAACGCCTCCACGCCGTGGTCGAGTTCGCCAAGCTGCCCGATGCGCAGGCGCTGGCCGCTGCAAACAAGCGCATTGGCAACCTCCTGCGCCAGGCCGGCGCTGTCGCATCGACTCAGGTCGACGATGCGCTGCTCGAAGCCGGCGCGGAACGCGAACTGGCAGCGGCGTTGGGCGCCGCTCAGCACGATGGTGCCTTGCTGATGGCGACGCGTGACTATGTCGGCTTGCTCCAGCGTCTGGCCCTGCTGCGCGCACCGGTGGATCGTTATTTCGAGTGCGTCATGGTCATGGCCGAGAATCCAGCGGTTCGCGCCAACCGACTCGCCCTGCTGGCGAGCGTGCGCGACGCGTTTTTAAAGGTGGCCGATATTTCGCTGCTGCCCGCTGGTTGAGGCTGCGCGAAACCCATGCCAGGGGCGGAGGCGTGGCCGCCCAAAACAACGATTGGTCAGCTGCGGTTCGGTTTTGCAATTGCGCGCACCGTCCGCGCAGATTATCGTGCCAGCTTCAGGCAGCGCGCAGGCCGCTCCACAACAGCAGCCTTCACGATGCAAAGCCACAGGCGTGGCGCGGCGCGGCACGTTCGGAGCGCGACAACCTGTCGATGGGTCTGATATACGAATCCTTTCGTTATTGTGGAGATGATGCATGCGCAACCTTTGGATCGCGGCGATCGCCGCACTGGCCTTTCTGGGCGGATGCAATTCTGCAGATCAGGGCACCTCGCCCGGCAAGGTGACTACGCCGGCCATCGCGCCGGGTACCACGATTACCGGCACCGTGACTTTGCATGATCCGATTCCGATCGCGGCCGGTGCCAAGCTCGACGTGAAGCTCGTCGATATTGCACAGCCGCAGATTCCGATCGCGGAAAAAACATTTGATGTCGGTTCCACCCCGCCATTCACTTTTTCGCTCGATTTTGATCCGGCAAAAATCTCCGCTACACGTACCTATGTCATCAACGCCCTGCTGACTGACGGTCCGCGCAATTTCCTGCCGGCGCTCAACTCGCCCGTGCTCACCCATGGTTCGGGCACCACGACCGAAGTCGTGCTGAACGCCGAGGCGACACCTGCGGAGAAGCTCAAAGACGATTACGCCAAGCTACAGGGCCGCATCGGCGGCATGAAGAAGGTCGCCGGTACCTACTTAACCGATTCCGCCTCGGTCGGCTGGGATGCGTTTGCCGAAAGCGGCGTGGTGCGTTTCATCCGCATCAATACAGACATGGATGCTGGCGGGCGCAGTTCGGTGCACTACGCATTCAAGGACGCCAAGCCAATGGTGGTCAAGCAAACCGGCGGCGCGACCGTCGGCTGGGGCGACAACGGCGCAGTGTTGTGGAACGAAAAGGCGGGTGGCGGCGTAGTGGGTGAAGCGGAAATCCGCTCGTTGCATGACGATGCGATGAAAGCGCTGGCGATGGCACAGGACAAGGTCGACGCCAGCAAGAAGAAGTAAGCAAACGGTTGGCGCCGATGCGGTCGGCGCAACAACCGCGTCTTTGTCATGCCGGAACTGCCGGCATCCGACGAGGCGCGAAAATCACGCGGGACCGCAGGTCCCGGCGAGCGCCGGGATTACGCGCTTGGATATCGTGACTAGCCGCATCCAGCGGCTCGCACCTCGGGCTTGGTGCGCTGCGCATCCTGCACAGTTCGCGTCCGGGTTCAGGCCACGCGTTGCGCGCCACGCTTCAAGTGGATCAGCAACAGCGACACCGCGGCCGGAGTCATGCCCGAAATGCGGCGTGCCTGCGCGATTGTCTGTGGACGCGTGGCGTTGAGTTTTGCCAGCACTTCGATTGACAAGCCGCGCACGCGCTCGAAATCGAACGTCGGCGGGATCGCGCTATCGTCCTGACGCCGATTGCGTTCGATCTCCAGCTGCTGGCGATCGAGATAGCCTGCATATTTGACCGCGACTTCGACCTGGCTCGCGACGCGCGGGTCCTCGACACCCGGGCCCAGGCCTGCAACCCCAATCAGATCGTGATACCCGATTTCGGGGCGTCGCAACAGGTCGTAGGCGCTGGTTTCGCGTGAAACCGCGATGCCGAGCGTTTGTTCGACCTCACGCCCGAGCGGGTTTGCCGGGGTTGCCCACAGCGTGCGCAGGCGAGCGGTCTCAGCGTCCACAGCGTCACGCTTGCGCCTCAGCGCGTCGCAGCGTTCCTGCGACACGCAGCCCAATTCATGTCCGCGCTCGGTCAGGCGCAGGTCCGCGTTGTCCTCGCGCAACTGCAGCCGGTATTCGGCGCGCGAAGTGAACATGCGATACGGCTCATTGGTGCCGTTGGTGACGAGGTCGTCGATCAGCACGCCGATATAAGCCTCGTCGCGTCGTGGCGTCCAGGCGTCCTTGCCTTGGGTGGCGCGCGCTGCGTTGAGGCCTGCGATCAGTCCTTGCGCGGCGGCCTCCTCGTAGCCCGTGGTGCCATTGATTTGACCGGCGAAATACAGGCCGGCGACGTTCTTCGTTTCCAGGGACGCATTCAACCCGCGCGGATCGAAATAGTCGTACTCGATCGCGTAGCCGGGCCGCGTGATGTGCGCATTTTCGAGTCCGCTGATCGAGCGTACTAGGGCAAGCTGCACGTCGAACGGCAGCGAAGTGGAGATGCCGTTCGGATAGATTTCGCTGGTTTCCAAACCTTCAGGTTCAATGAAAATCTGGTGCGAGGTCTTGTCGGCAAAACGCACCACCTTGTCCTCGATTGATGGGCAGTAGCGCGGGCCGGTACCTTCGATCGCGCCGCTGTAGAGCGGCGAACGATCGAGTGCGCCGCGGATGATGTCGTGGGTGCGCTCGCAGGTGTGCGTGATCCAGCAGCTCAATTGGCGCGGATGATCGGCCGCGCTGCCCACGAACGAAAACACCGGCATCGGGTTGTCGCCGGGTTGTTCGCCAAGCACGCTGTAGTCAATGGTGCGGCCATCGATGCGTGGCGGTGTGCCGGTTTTCAGACGCCCGACGACAAACGGCAGCTCGCGCAACGATTCAGCAAGTTTCAGCGCAGGCGGATCGCCCGCGCGGCCACCGGCGTGGCGGGTGAGTCCGACATGGATCTTTCCGGCGAGGAATGTGCCGGCGGTGAGCACCACCGTGGCAGCACGAAATTGCAGGCCCGATTGGGTGACGACGCCACGCACTCGACCGTTCTCGACGATCAATGCATCGACCGCCTGCTGGAAGATGGATAGGCCAGGCTGGCTCTCCACCCGCTGTCTGATGGCGGCCTTGTACAACACGCGATCGGCTTGGCATCGCGTTGCACGCACGGCTGCTCCCTTCGATGCATTGAGCGTGCGCCACTGGATTCCGGCGCGGTCCGCCGCCCACGCCATCGCACCACCGAGGGCATCGATTTCCTTGACCAGATGACCCTTGCCGATACCGCCGATGGCCGGATTGCAACTCATCTGGCCGATCGTCTCGATGTTGTGGGTCAGCAGCAGCGTGCGCGCGCCGGTGCGGGCGCTGGCTAGCGCCGCTTCCGTACCGGCATGTCCGCCGCCGATGACAATGACATCATGGTTGTGCATGGTTTTCGCCCTGTCGCGTCTCGCGCTGCCGCTACCGTCGGCCCGCATGGCCGACGCGCATTCTATCAAGCAGGTACCGCTGCGCTGGCACGGAACATGCTGTGGCGCTTGCACACTCCCACCGGCGTGAGGCGTATGCGAGCACGCCAACACCGGAATTCAGGGGCCGGTTACGCCGGTGGGAGCACTTCCGCCAAAACGCGCATTCGCCCCGCGAATACCCCGCGGCAAGTCCGGCGCTCGGCGGTCCTTGGCAAGCAGGGGGAGTTCGGAGATCGCGTGCCGGGCGCCAGTGACCGAAAAAGCGGCCATCCCTGACCTGCAAGGTCAGCGCGACCAGATTGCAACGTAGCGCGGCGACCGCCCGGCAAAAATGGCCGATGTCTGCACTGGCAGACTGTGACGATGATCGCGAACTGTTGTCGTCCATCGCAAACAGGGGGCAGTCCGAGTCAGATTGGGACGACCTTTGTCGTTACCGCGGAGCTCGCGCGCGCTGCGATGATTGCGAAAAACCGCGGCGACAGGTCGTTTGCGAAGTTGGCACGCTGTTTGCTCTGCTTTGGTTTACGGGAATCAGGAGAACGCCAGCATGAGCAACTTCGCCAACATGAGCCTCAACCCATTGTTTCTGCGTCACGATCTGATGATCGAACTTGGCCGTCTTGAAATGGCCATCGACTACGCACGTGGGCAAACGGTGGCGGACGACGCCGTCGGACAGTTGCAGACACGCTGTGCAAAGATCAACGAGGCGCTGAGCCAGTTGCCGGCCTGAAACGAATACGAGATGGAAACAGGGGGCGGGGCCGCGCTTGCGCGGCCTCGTTTTTTTTGGCTATCAATCAACCCCGAGGCTGCGCGCGAGGATATCGGCCAGACCTGGTGAATTGCCGCCGCGAACCGCCATGCGCTCCAGTTCACGATGCATTCGCGCACGTCGCAACGGTTCGATGCCACGCCAGCCACCAAACGCGGTCGCAATGCGCGCCGCCACCTGCGGTGTGATCGCGTCAAGCTTCATGATCGCATCGGCAACGAAACGGTAGCCCTCACCATCGGCGCGGTGGAAGGCGCGGGGATTGCGCAGCGCGAATGCACCGATCAACGCGTGCACATTGTTGGGATTGGTCCAGTGGAAACCCTCGTGCGCGGTCAACGCCACAACGCGTTCGAACGCCTGCAAATCGGCATCGGTCGCCTGCAGTGCAAACCATTTGTCGAGCACCAGCGGATCGCGGGTGTAGCGGCGCGCAAAATCCGCGAGCGCTGCGCCAGCAGCTTGCGCCTGCCCATGCACTAACACACTGAGAGCTGCCAGCTTGTCGGTCAGATTTTGTGCATTCGTATACTGCGTGCTGGCCAGTTCGAAATACTGTCGATCCACGCGGCCCAGAGCGGCGAGGCACGCATTGCGCAGGCGGCGACGTGCTTGCGCAGCCAGCTCAGTGGCGGCGTCGGCGCTCACGAATAGCGCGTGATATTTCGCCAGCAACGGCGCCGCCAGGATGTGCGCCATCGCGCTCTGTAATCGAGTGCGCGCACGATGCACCGCTTCGGGATCGACCTCGGCAAGGCCATTGGCAAGCGAGGTAGCATCCGCGAGGGTGAGCATTTCAGCGAGCAGCGATGGATCGGCGTGCGCATCGTGCAGCGCGCGAGCAAGTTCTCCCGTCCATGCCGCCAGCAGCGCCGCATCCGGCGCGCCATCGCGCAAGCTCTGAGCAAACAGTTGCCGCGCGAGCGTGTCGCTGGCAAACCAGCGGTTGAAGCCGTCGCTGTCGTAGCCGGCCTGCAACGCGAGTGCGTCAGCGTCCGCGTCCTGCAGCAGGCGCACCGGCGCGGAATAACCGCGCAACATCGACGCAACGGGCCGCCGCACAACACCGACAAAACTCAACGTCTCCTGCGCTTCTCGCAGAACGATGACGCGTTCGCCCGCGATCGCGGTGGCGTCGCCATCGAGCCGCAGCGGCAGCATTGCACCCTCGCTGTCGAGCAAGGCCAACGCGATCGGAATGGGTAATGCGCGCTTGAGCAACTGCCCTGGCGTCGGCGCAGTCGTCTGCGAAAAGGTCAATTCATAGCGCTGTGCGTACTCGTCGTAATGGCCACTCGCGCGAAGTTGCGGCGTCCCAGCCTGCGCATACCACGCCAGCCATTCATCCAAATCGACATCATTCGCGTCGCCTAGCGCAGACAGGAAATTCTCGATTGTTGCAGCGCTGCCGTCGTGACGCTCGAAATACAGATCGAGTCCGCGCCGGAAGCGGTCGCGGCCGAGCACGATGCCGAGCATGCGCACGATCTCGGCACCTTTCTCGTACACCGTCGCGGTGTAGAAGTTGTTGATCTCGCTGTAATGGTCGGGTCGAACCGGATGTGCCAGCGGTCCGGCATCCTCGGTAAATTGCGCTCGCCACAGGTTGCGCACGTCCTCGATGCGACGCAACGTGCGCGACGCAAGATCCGATTCGAATTCCTGTTCGCGATAGACGGTCAATCCTTCTTTCAGGCTCAACTGAAACCAGTCGCGGCAGGTGACGCGGTTGCCACTCCAGTTATGGAAATATTCGTGTCCGATAACCGCCAGCACGTGTCGGTAATCCTCGTCAGTGGCGTGCTCGGGATCCACGAGCAGATATTTCGCGTTGAAGATGTTGAGGCCCTTGTTCTCCATCGCGCCCATGGTGAAGTCGTGCGTCGCGACGATGTGGAATACATCGAGGTCATAGCTGCGCCCGAAGCGTTCCTCATCCCAGCGCATCGCCATCTTCAGGCACTGCATGGCCCAGCCGCAGCGACCGATCGCACCTGCCTCGGCGTGGATGAGCAGGCGCACGCGACGACCTTCGGCGGTCACGAATTCGTCCTTGATTGATTCGAGATTTCCGGCGACCAGGGCGAACAGGTAACTCGGTTTCGGATGCGGATCGACGAAGCGCGCCCAATGGCGCCCGTCGCCAAAATCGCCCGCACCGTCGGCGTTGCCGTTGGCCAGTAGCAGTGGAAAGCGCGCCTTGTCGGCGCGCAAGGTGACCGTATAGCGCGCCAGCACGTCGGGTCGGTCGAGGAACGGCGTGATGCGGCGGAAGCCTTCCGCTTCGCATTGCGTCAGCAAAAATCCTGCCTGCGCTGGACCGCTCAGATACAGCCCTTGCAGCGCGCGATTGCCTTGCGGGCAGATGCGCACGCGCGTTTCTATGACCGCGTGTCCGTGCACGCCGTGGATCGTGAGGGAGGTCGCATCGAGCGAATATTCGGGCGCACTCAGCACGCGACCGTCGATGCGTAGTTCCAGCAGATCGAGTTCCTCGGCATCAAGCCGCAAGGGGGCATCTGTTTGCTGCGGGTCCTGCTCGAGCACCAGGCGCGCAGCGATGCAGGTTTCGTGCGCATCGAGATCAAATTCCAGCGCCACATGGGTGATGCGCCAAGCAGGTGCGCGATAATCTCGCAGGAAAACGGTTGGCTTGACACCGGCGGCATCATTCATCGAAAAGATTTGTTCAGGCCCAGGGCGCGGCAGGCTAGCACGCACGCCGAGGCGACGTGTATCGTGTTGTTGCGCCTTCCACGCCCTCGCGAGTGCGCCATGCCTGCGTTCGAGTTACCTGATTTCATCGCGATCGAAGCGGCCGCTGCGCGCATCGCTCCGCATGCGGCGCGCACGCCGGTATTGTGCTCGCGTTCGCTCGACGCATTGGCTGGAGCTGAGTTGCACTTCAAGTGCGAGAACCTGCAGCGAACCGGCGCGTTCAAGTTTCGCGGCGCGTGCAATGCGGTGTGGTCGCTGAGCGATGCGCAAGCCGCGCACGGCGTGGTCACGCATTCGTCCGGCAACCACGGCGCCGCGCTTGCGCTGGCCGCACAGACGCGCGGCATTGCGGCGCATGTCATCGTCCCTGAGGGCGCAGTCAGGACCAAGGTGGCCGCGATCGAGGCATACGGGGCGATTCTGCATTGGTGTGCGCCAACGATGGCGGCGCGCGAGGAAGCCGCCGAACGCGTGCGTGCGCAAAGTGGCGCGACGCTGGTCCATCCGTTCTCCGATCGGCGCGTGATTGCCGGACAAGGCACCGCTGCGCTGGAATTGATCCACGAAATCGGTCTGCTGGATGCGCTCGTCGCACCGATTGGTGGCGGCGGGCTGGTGGGTGGCAGCGCGATTGCAGCGCGCGCATTGTCGGCGCATACGACCGTCCATGCGGCTGAACCGGCGGGCGCTGCGGACGCGTTCGAATCGCAGCAGCGCGGAGCGCGCGTGACGGATATCGTCCCACAAACGCTCTGCGACGGCTTGCGCGGCACCATCGGGGCGATCAATTTCGCGTTGCTGCAAACGTATGCAATCAAGGTGTTGCCGATCGATGATGCGGCGACGATTGCCGCGATGCGCTTGCTCTTCGAGCACCTCAAAATCGTCGTGGAAGCGTCCTCGGCAATTGCCTTGGCCGCCGTGCTCCGACATCGGGATCTGTTCGCCGGTCGCCGCGTCGGGTTGATTATCTCCGGCGGCAATGTCGATCTGGACGCATTGCCGTGGTGAGACCCCACGGCGGGCCCTGAACGGACCGTTGTGCAATGCAACATCGCTGTACGAGGCGTGCACGATAATATGAGTCTATAGTGGTCAACATCACCGTATTCCGTGACATTATTCACGTTTTTTGCATATCGATTCCGGGGATCGAACATGAAGCGCTCAATCGGTTTTGCACAAGGTTTTGCATGCAGCGT
>JBDUED010000018.1:0-23743 GCA_040002595.1 Dokdonella sp.
GGCGGATATTTCGGCGGCCGCATCTTACGGTAACTGATGTTCTCGCTCGGCGCGATATCCGCAGGCGGCGCCGGGGGCGCTGGCGGCGCTGGCGGCGGCGCCGGGGTCGACATCGGCGTCGCTTCCTCCGTCACGATCGGCGGTGCAGGCGGCGGCGGTGGCGCTTTCGGTGGCGGCTGCACCTTTTCAATGATCTTCGGCGGCGGCTTCTTTGGCGGCTCCGGCGGCGGTGGTGGCGGCGGTGGCGGTGGCGGTGGCGGCTCGATGAACTCAACCATGACTTTCTTGTCAATGGTCTTGTCCTTCGGCGGCGGCGGCGCGATCGGGGCCATCATCATGGCGAATGCGAAAGCATGCAAAGCGAAAGCCGCCGCGAGCGCTGTTACGCGTCGCCAGCTGAACGAATCGCCGCCAGATTGGTAGTTATCTGCCATCAGTGTGACCAACGAGAATGTGTCGGGGCGGCCGCTCTTTACGCTTTCGTTTCCACCCCAAGTACCAACCTGGAAACGCGAGCGTAAGAGCTAACCACGTTACAACACCGGATGCCCTTACGACAAGCGGTTGCAACGTGCGGCCGATACGTGTTGGGGAAATGGTTTGTCTTTTCTTGCGTTGAATGGATTCAGATGTCGTGCGCCGGCAGCGTTCGCCGCCGGGTGTGGCTCGCAAAGGCACGGTGTTTTGCCGAGCTTGCGCGCCAAACAGATCCCTGATTGACGTTATTTCTTCTTGCTGCGCTGAATCTTCACGCCGCCCTTTGCCGCCTTGATTCGCTGCTCGGCCATGGTCTTGGTGCTGGGATAGCCCGCGGCCTTGCTCCAGTCCGCAGCAGCCGCCGATTTTTGATCCAGGTCGTTTTCGGCATCGCCCCGCAGCAGGTAGGCTTCGCCTTCCTGGCGCAAGCTTCCCTTCGAGATCGCCTTGTTTATCGCATCGATCGCGTCCTTGGATTTGTTCGAATAGAACAGCAGGTAGCCAAGCTGGTAGTCGACGTTGCCGTCCTTCGCCATTGGCGCCGCTTTGGAATAGCCTTCGATCGCGCAGGCATCGTCCTCGGCTTGGGTGCACACGTCACCCTGCAGTTTGTAGGCGTCGTACGACGGCGTGATGGCGTTCTTGGCGAAACCTTCCTTCATCGTCGCCGCGGCATCCTTGGGCTTGTCGGCCGCTGCATACAATTTCGCCAGTTGCAGGTAATCATCGTTGCTGGTGACCAGACCCTGGCTTTTGGCCTTGGCCATCAGGTCGAGCGCCATCTGCGGCTTGTCGCCCTGGATGTAGATCGTGGCCAACTGATTGACGAGCTTCTTGTCGGTCGGGTCCTTGGCGAGCTGTGCCTGCACGACCTGCGCGGCCTGATCGTACTGGTTGAGCCCGAAGTAGCTCGCCATCAGGATCTGCGTCCAGCTGTCATTGGGCTTGTCGGTCATCGACATCGCTTTTTTCATCGAGTCGACCGCCGGCTGGAACTGATCGATACGGTAATACGCGTTTGCCTTCAAGGCCAGTTCGTCGGCGGTCTGCTTGCCGGTCAGCTTTTCCCACTCGGCCAGTGTAGTCAGGGCGTCCTGATATTTTTCCGTCTGCAACTGGGTCTGCGCCAGCGCATACACCAACTGGAACTGCGCGGCGTTGGGCAGCGCGTCGAATGCAATCGCCTTCTTGTATTCGGCGATGGCCTGCTCGCCCTTGTCCTGATCCCAGTCGATCTGTGCTTGCAATTGATGCGCGAAGGCCAGCGCGTACTTGCTGGCGCGATCGTTGGACGCAACTTTCTCGATCAGCGGCTGCGCCTCGGCAGCCTTGTTGTCGTTGACAAGATCCGCCGCCTTGTTGAGGTCGCGCTGGTCGGAGGGAGACATGTCGAGCTTGGGCTCGGCGCGGGTAGCATTCGGATATTCGTTTGCGCCTTTGTCATGCTTGGCGGGCGCCTTGTCGTTCTTTTTGGCCGAGTTTGATGAGTGTATCTCCATCTGCGCGAAGGCACCGACGGAAGTCAGCAGCGCCGATGCACATATCGCCGCGAGCAGCCATTTCGAGATCTTCATGATCTTCACTCCGATGGAACTACGAAGGTCGTCGCAGATTACAGGCGACGCGGGAAAAGGGCGCTGAGGTTACCGCTGTGCTGGCAAAAAGCACAAGCGCGCTTGCAGGCCCGCGATGCTGCGATGCAGCACAAATATTTGCAATTCCTTTTGTTTTCTACAATGCGCGCTTGTATATTAATTAATTCAGACGTCCAGATTGGCGACGCGCAAGGCGTTCTGCTCGATGAACGCGCGACGCGGTTCGACCACATCCCCCATCAGAGTCGAAAATATCTGGTCCGCCGCGACGGCATCCTCGATGCTGACCTGAAGCAGTCGTCGTGTCTCCGGGTTGACCGTGGTATCCCACAACTGCTCCGGATTCATTTCGCCCAGACCCTTGAAGCGCTGGATCGTGCGGCCGCGCTTGGCTTCGTCCATCAGCCAGGCGTAGGCCTGTGCGAAGCTTGAAATCGCCTGCGATTTGCCACCGCGGCGCACTTGGGCGTCGGGCTGCACCAATCCGGCAATCTGCGCAGCCGCCTCCAGAATCGGTTTGAACTCGACTGCGGTGAGGAAGGTCGCCGGCAGCATCTGCGTATGGCGTAACCCATGCTGGTCGCGATCGATCACCAGCGCGGCGGCATGCTCTGCCGTCGCCGGTTGCACGCGTAACGCGTAACGCGGCCGGCCGAGGCCTGCGGCGGTGAGCGAGTTTTGCAGACGGGCCACCCAGGCATCCAGCACGGCCGCGTCCTGCCATGCGCCCGGCGCAAGCGGGGCGTCGAGCAACGCGTGCAGGAAGGCCGCGTCGAAACGGAAAGCCAGACGATCGATCTGGTCCAGTGCAGTGCGATACGTGGCCATCAATTTTTCCAGACCTGACCCACTGATTGCAGGCGCATCGGCGCTGTAGGCCAGTTCTGCGTTGTCGACCGCGTTGGAGATCAGGTACGCATTGAGCGCCGTATCATCCTTGAGGTACAGCTCCTGCTTGCCCTGCTTTAGCTTGTACAACGGCGGCAAGCCGATATAGATGTGACCGCGTTCGATAAGCACCGGCATCTGGCGGTAGAAGAACGTCAGCAGCAAGGTCCGGATGTGCGAGCCGTCAACGTCCGCATCGGTCATGATGATGATTCGGTGGTAGCGCAGCTTGTCGACGTTGAACTCGTCCTTGCCGATACCGGTGCCCAGCGCGGTAATCAGCGTACCGACCTCGGCCGACGCCAGCATGCGGTCGAAACGTGCGCGCTCGACGTTGAGAATCTTGCCCTTGAGCGGCAGGATCGCCTGGGTCTTGCGGTTCCTGCCTTGCTTGGCCGACCCGCCGGCCGAGTCACCCTCGACGAGGAACAGCTCTGATAGCGCGGGATCTTTTTCCGAGCAGTCGGCGAGCTTGCCCGGAAGCCCTGCGATATCCAGCGCCCCCTTGCGCCGCGTCATCTCACGCGCCTTGCGTGCAGCCTCGCGCGCTCGCGCCGCGTCGACGACCTTGGCGGTGATGGCGCGCGCCTCGGCCGGATGTTCAAGCAGAAACTCCTCGAGCTTCTGGTTGACAATCGATTCAACGATGCCTTTGACCTCGCTGGAGACCAATTTGTCCTTGGTCTGCGAAGAAAACTTTGGATCGGGCACCTTGACCGATAGGACCGCAATCAGGCCTTCGCGCATGTCGTCGCCCGCCAAGGCAACCTTGGCGGTCTTCTGCACACCCGCTTTCTCGATGTAGTTTGACAACGTGCGTGTCAGCGCGCCGCGAAAACCGGAAAGGTGCGAGCCGCCGTCGCGTTGCGGAATATTGTTGGTGAAGCAGAACACGGTTTCCTGATAGGCATCCGTCCATTGCATGGCGAGGTCAACCGTGGTGCCTTCATGCTGCGCGCTGAAATTGATGACCTTGGCGTGCAACGGCGTCTTCAACAAGGCCAGGTGCTCGACAAACGAACGGATGCCGCCCTCGTACTCGAACAGATCGTGCTTCTCGGTGCGTTCGTCGGTCAGCTCGATCTTGACGCCGGAGTTGAGAAAGGACAGTTCGCGCAGGCGCTTGGCCAGAATGTCGTAATGGAATTCAATCTCCGAGAACGTTCCCAGACTCGGATGAAAGCGCACGGTCGTTCCGCGTTTCGGCGACGGCCCTATCTGCTTCAGCGGGTACAGCGGTACGCCCAACGCGTATTCCTGGGTGTATTCGAAACCATCGCGGTAGATCGTCAGCCACAGGTGATCGGACAACGCGTTGACCACCGACACGCCGACGCCGTGCAGGCCACCCGACACCTTGTAGCTGTTGTCGTCGAACTTGCCGCCGGCATGCAGCACGGTCATTACGACCTCGGCCGCCGACCTTCCCTCTTCTTCCTGAATTCCCACGGGAATTCCGCGACCGTTGTCGACCACGCTGACCGAGCCATCAAGATGGATCGTCACGCCCACGTGGTCGCAATACCCGGCCAGTGCTTCGTCGATCGAGTTGTCGACAACCTCAAACACCATGTGGTGCAGGCCGGTGCCATCGTCGGTATCGCCGATGTACATTCCAGGCCGCTTGCGAACAGCTTCCAGCCCTTTCAACACCTTGATTTTACTGGAATCGTATGGATCGCTCATTGAATCTCCACGCACAGCGAGCCGGCGCGGGAGCGCGCCTGGGGCAGACTGGAATCCGCCAATTATAGCAGGCGCGAGACGCGGCCTTGTTCCACGTGGAACTTTTCGACCGGCATCGCGATCCCCGCGAACGCCGCTGGCGCCTCCGTGGATGTTGCCAATACTTGCGCGTTTGCACGACTCATCACGCCCAGTATCTTGCCTTGGTGCGCGCAATCGATTTCGGACGCGAGATCGTCAAGACACAGGATCGGCCATTCGCCGGCGACCTCCGCAAACAGCCGCGCTTGCGCCATGATGCAGGCAAAGGCGCAGAGCTTTTCCTGCCCGCGCGACAGATGTTCGCGGCGTACATCGTTGCCAAACCCGATCGACCAATCAGCCCGGTGCGGACCTGCTGTGGTATGGCCGCGGGCGATATCGCGGCCGCGACGTGACGCCAGTACCCGCTCCAATCCCTGTTCAGCGTCAAAGCCCGCGTGAAATGTGAGGGTGGGTTCACCCATCTCGCCAAGCAACTCGCGCAACAAATCGATCGCAATCGGCGACCAGGCGTGGAAATACGTCTGGCGTACCGTGGTCAAGGGTTGCGCCGCCAAGCCGAGCTCCCGATCCCAGATATCCAGCTCGCTTGGCGCCGCTGCCCCACGCAACAATGCATTGCGTTGCCGCAGCGCCCGCTGATAACGCCGCCAATACAGCAGAAAATCGTGTTCCACGTGGAACACGCCCCAATCGAGAAACCGGCGCCGCTCTTCGGAAGAACCTGAAACAAGCTCGTGCGACCCCGGCTCGAAACACACAACGGCGGTGTACCGCATCAGTTCCGCCGCGGCCACGGCGACTCCATCGAGGCGGGCTTCAAGTCGATTGGCGCCGCGGGCGACGCCCACGCGTTCACGTCGTGCGTCTACATGCCGCAGTTCGCCAAATACCGAGTAGCCGGGGCTCCCATGTCGGACTAAAGCATCCTTGGCCGCCGACCGGAACGAGCGACCATGGGAAAGGAGAAATGCAGCCTCCAGCAAGCTCGTCTTGCCGGCGCCGTTGGGGCCCAGAAACAGGTTCCAGCCCGGCGCGAGATCGAGCTCCAGACATTCAATCAGGCGCAAGTTCTCGATGCGAAGATGAGCAAGATCCACGACTTATTGCGTCCCACGCGATCCGGCTACCAAAGCAGGCGCCAAGTTACCCCTTGCGCCTGGCGGCGACCCCGCAAGGAAGCGCGAGCAGCCAACAAACGCGCGCAGCCCGGGAGATCCTGCCCCTTCCTTGCCGTCGGGGTTCAGAGCCGCAACGGCATGATCACGTGCCGCGTATCGTCTGAATCGGGTTTACGCAGCAGGCAGCTCGACTGGCCATCGCGCAGGCACAGCAACACTTCCTCGCTCGCGATCGCGCCGAGCGCATCGAGCAGGTAGTTGACGTTGAATCCAACGCTGAGTTCAGCCACACCGGTTTTCGCCTCAATGTCTTCAACCGCTTCTTCTTGCTCAGGGTTGTGCGCCACGATGCGCAGGCGGTTGGCGCTCACCTCGAGTTTTACGCCGCGGTATTTCTCGTTTGAGAGAATGGCGGCGCGCTGCAAAGCGGCGCGCATGTCGTCCCGCTGCACGCGCACTTCCTTGTCGGCGCCTATCGGAATCACGGCCTCGTAATCGGGAAAGCGCCCATCAATGAGCTTCGACGTGAACGTCACGTCGCCACGGCGCACGCGCAGGTGATTGCGCGCAAATTCAAGCTCCACCGTGCCCTCGCCCGGCTCGAACAAGCCTTGCAATTCGTTGATGCCCTTGCGTGGAACAATGACCTGGCGCGGGGTCACGACCTTGGCGTCGATGCGAGTTTCGGCCAACGCCAGACGGTGGCCATCGGTCGCCACACAGCGCAAGACATGTTCGCGCAGATCCAGCAACATGCCGTTGAGGTAGTAACGAACATCTTGATGCGCCATCGCGAAAGCGGTGCGATCCATCAATTCTTTCAGCGTCGCTTCCGACAGCGTGACGCGTTCAACCAATTCGATGTTTTCGATAACCGGAAATTCCGTCGCGGGCAAAGTGGCCAGCGTGAACCGGCTGCGCCCCGCGCTCAGCGTGACGCGCTCACCACTTTGCTCGAATTTGATGCGGCAGCCGTCCGGCAGTGCGCGGCAGATGTCGAACAACTTTCGTGCCGGTATCGTGATCTCGCCCGCGTCGAGATCATCCGCCGCGGTGCGCGCCACCATTTCCACTTCAAGATCGGTTCCCGTCAACGCCACGCCCGAAGCATCGACAACAACCAGAAGATTCGCCAGCACCGGCAATGTTTGTCGGCGTTCAACGACGCCAACGACATGCTGCAGACGTTTCAGGAATGCTTCGCGCTGAATGCTGAATCGCATGGTTTGCCGGTCCTGTTGTTGGTTTTCTTAAATGTGGAACGTTTGTAGTGGTAGGGCTTGTGCGTAAGCGGAAAATTCAGACTATTTCCTTTTATTTCAAAACCTTAGAATGAAATCTCGTGCGGTAGAACGGATCGCCTCAGCTGTGGGTGAACTGTGGATAATAATTGTGCGCGGGCCCGTGCACAGCTTGTCCACACGCTTCCCCCCAGTTTATTCGGTCAAGACTCGCACAAGTTTGTCCCAGTCCTGGCGCAGCTTGCCATCGGTTTCGCGAAAATCGCGAATCGTGCGGCAAGCGTGCATGACAGTCGTATGGTCGCGTCCGCCAAACGCGTCACCGATTTCCGGCAAGCTGTGCTCCGTCAATTCCTTGGCCAGCGTCATCGCCATCTGACGCGGCCGCGCGATCGAACGACTGCGTTTTTTCGAGAGCAAATCTACCAGCCGCAACTGATAGTAGTCTGCCACGGTCTTCTGGATATTGGGGATCGTGATCGCCTGCGCATGCACGGTCAGCAGATCACGCAGGGTTTCCTGCGCAAACTCAAGGCTGATGCGCTTGCCTTCGAAATTCGCGCGCGCCACCAACGTGTTGAGCGCGCCTTCCAGGTCGCGCACATTCGAACGCATGCGTTTGGCCATCAACACTGCCACCTCTTCAGGCAAGTCGACACCCTTTGCCTGCGCCTTGGCCAGCACGATTGCAGCGCGGGTTTCGAAATCCGGCGGCTCGATGGCCACGCTCAGACCCCAACCCAGACGCGATTTGAGACGCGGTTCGAGGTTGTCGACTTCCTTTGGATAACGGTCGCACGTCAGGATGATCTGCTGCTTGCCTTCAAACAGCGCGTTGAACGTGTGGAAAAATTCTTCCTGCGTGGTGTTCTTGCCGGCAAAGAACTGGATATCGTCGATCAACAATGCATCGACCGTGCGAAAGCGACGCTTGAAATCATCCATGCCCTTCTGCTGCAACGCGCGCACCATGCCGCTGACAAACTGTTCCGAGCGCAGGTACAGGATCTTCACTTCAGGGTTGTTTGCGCGCATCAAATTGCCGGCCGCGTGCATCAAATGGGTTTTGCCAAGACCGGTCCCGCCATACAGCAGCAAGGGGTTGTAGGCGCGCCCGGGGTTCATCGCGACCTGGGTCGCAGCGGCCTTGCCGAGTTGATTGGATTTGCCTTCGACGAAGTTGTCGAACGTGTAGTTGGGATCGAGATTGGGAACCGTCGCGACGCGCTCGACCGCGGTTTTGACGCGCGGCGCGGTTTTGGGCGCGGCGCGACCCGACGAGCGCCCACCCACACGAACATTCACCGCAACGGCGCCCGCGCCAAGGTGCGCGAGGACGAGCTTGATGCGGTCGACGAAACGATCGCGCACGGTCTCCATCGTGTATTCATTGGGCGCCCACAGCACGAAACCCGATTCCTCCTCGCTCACCTGCAGCGGAGCCAGATAGGTGTGGATGTCTTCCGCGCTGAATTCCGCCTCGAGGCGGGTAAGACAGCGGCGCCAAAGCTCGCTCATGCGTGGGTGTGTTTCCGAAAATGGCAGCAGTCGCGGACGATCACGCGACGCCTGACAGAAGCGGAAGTCTAGCAGGATGGGGCAGCGCTGCCCGCGGATTTGGACGGGGTCGGCCAGCACATCATTCGAGCCACCGAACGGCTGTCGCGCGGCACGCGTGCAACCCACCTGAGCGCGCCCCAGCTTGACACCCAGCCGCCTGCCGCCTACCATCCGCGCCCTTTTCCCCGTTACTGACAATCCGCTCATGGCCACCAAGCGCACCTATCAGCCGAGCAACCTCAAACGTGCGCGCGACCACGGTTTCCGTGCACGCATGAAGACCCGCGGTGGCCGCAAGGTCATCAATGCCCGGCGTGCCAAGGGTCGCAAGCGTCTCGCGGTCTGATTCAGCGAAGAGTGAAGTGAATGCGCCGGCATCGGCGCCGTTTCCACGCGTCGCGCGCCTGCTGCGTGCCCAGGATTTTGCCCGCTTGCGCAGCATCAGCCGGCGCGTGGGTACTCGCCATTTCAGCGCCGAAGTCGCTGCCAACGGACACGGCGGCGCGCGACTGGGTATGGCGGTTTCCAAGCGTGTATCGAAAAAAGCGGTGCGCCGCAACCGCATCAAGCGCATCGCGCGCGACAGCTTCCGTCATACGCGCGCGCTCCTCCCGGCCGTCGACATTCTCCTGATTGCGAAGTTCAGCGCCGACGCCGAAGACAACGCGACCCTGCGCTCCGAACTCGCGCGCCTTTGGGATCGCATTGCGACGTTGAACGAGACGGCGGGCGCCGGCACAATGCGCGACTGATTTTCTTGAAGCCGCGCGTTCACTGCGCGCAGCACCTCGCCGATCATCGTCCCGGAAATTCCACGGTCACGCGCAGCGCGCGCGAGGCAGCGCGGACCGCAGGCGATGCACCTTACGCGCCCAATCGATTTTGCCATGACGAGTACCCGCAACCTTCTCCTGATCGCCTTGCTCTTCATTGGGTACCTGCTGTGGAACGCCTGGGAGCAGGACTACAACCGCGCGCCGGCGTCAGCAGCGGTGACGAGCCCGTCGACTGCGCCTGCGCCTGCGGCCAACAGCGCATCGCCAACGTCGGACGTTCCCGGCGCCGGCAAACCCGTCGTGCCACCCGCAGCGCCAATCGCGCCCCCAATTGCGGCCAACGCGCCAGCCGCCGCACGCGTCGTCGTCACCACCGATGTGCTGCGTGTGGAAATCGATCCGCGAGGCGGCAATGTCGTCGTTGCGGATCTCCTCGCTTATCCGCAGCAACCGAAGGATTTCGCCCATCCGGTGCGCCTGCTCGACAGCAGCGACGCGACGTTCTTCGAAGCGCAGAGCGGTTTGATAAGCGTGCAAGGCAGCGCTATTGCGGCGCCCGACCACGAAGCGTTGTTCGCGGTGGAGAAAAACGCGTACGCACTCGGCAATGCCGAGACACTTGAAGTGCCGTTGACGTGGACGGATGCGTCGGGTCTCAGCGTGCGCAAGGTGTTCGTATTCAAGCGCGCCAGTTACGTGATCGACCAGCGCGAGGAGATCACCAACAAAGCCGCCGCGAGCTGGACCGGCAACGTGTATCGCCAATTGCAGCGAGTGCCGCCGATCGTGGACACCGCCGGTCTCAAGGGCTACAGCAACACCGAACGCTACAGCTTCACGGGCGCGGCGTGGTACAGCGCCGCGGACAAGTTCCAGAAGCTGAAATTCGACAAGTTCCAGAAAGATCCGATGAACAAGCGCTTTGACGGCGGCTGGGCGGCAATGCTGCAGCATTATTTCTTCGCTGCGTGGATTCCGCCGGCAAACGAAGTGGAGAGTTACTCCACCGCGACGGTCGAGCACGGCGGCGCCACGCGCTATCTGATCCGGGCCGTGTCGCCCGCCATCACGGTCGCGCCCGGCGCCACCCAGACGCAAAACGTTCGTCTGTATGTCGGCCCAAAACTCCAAAGCACGCTCGATCAGGTCGCGCCGGGTCTGAGCCTTACCGTCGACTACGGCATGTTCACCGTGATCGCAGAGCCGCTGCACTGGCTGCTCGCGCAATTGCACAAGCTGACCGGCAACTGGGGATTCGCGATCATCCTGCTGGTGCTGCTGATCAAAGCGGCGTTTTTCAAGTTGAGCGAGGCGCAATACCGTTCCGGCGCCAAGATGCGCAAGCTGGCGCCGCGCATCGCGGCGCTCAAGGAGCGCCACGGCGACGATCGCCAGAAAATGCAATCCGCGACGATGGAGTTGTACCAGAAGGAAAAAGTCAATCCGCTTGCGGGCTGCCTGCCGATGCTGGTGCAGATTCCGGTGTTCTTTGCGCTGTATTGGGTGCTGCTGGAAAGCGTCGAATTGCGCCAGGCGCCGTTTATCGGCTGGATCCAGAATCTGACCGCACCCGACCCGTATTACGTATTGCCGGTGTTGAACGGCCTGGTGATGGTCGCCACGCAGTTCCTCACGCCGACCACGGGCATGGACCCGATGCAGGCGAAGATGATGAAGATCATGCCGGTCGTGTTCGGCGTCATGTTCGCGTTTTTCCCGTCGGGTCTGGTGCTGTATTACGTCGCCAACGGCAGCCTCTCGCTATTGCAGCAATGGATCATCACGCGGCGCATCGAGGCCGGCGACAGGGCGACCGCGTGACGATGTGAACACGCACGCTGAAACCATCGCCGCGCTGGCCACTGCCTCCGGCGCTGGCGGAATCGGCGTGGTGCGCGCGTCCGGTGCGAAGGCGGGCGAATTGGCCCGCCTGCTTCTCGGGCGCGAGCCGCAAGCGCGATATGCGCACTACACTGCGTTTCGCGATCGCGAGGGCACCGTCATCGATCGTGGCCTTCTGCTTTGGTTTCCGGCGCCGCACTCGTACACCGGCGAAGACGTGCTTGAACTGCATGCGCATGGCAGTCCGGTTGTGCTGCGCCTTTTGCTCGCACGCGTGATCGAACTCGGCACGCGTCAAGCACGCGCCGGGGAGTTTTCCGAACGCGCGTTCTTGAACGGCAAACTCGATCTGGCCCAGGCCGAAGCGGTCGCCGACCTCATTGCCAGCGGTTCCGAAGCGGCCGCCCGCGCGGCGCAGCGCAGTCTCGAGGGTGCGTTCTCCGAGCGCGTGCATGCGCTGACCGCGGCGATCATCCGTCTGCGCAGCTACATCGAAGCGGCGATCGATTTTCCGGACGAGGAAATCGATTTTCTCGCCGCACCGCAGGTGCTCGCCGATCTCCTTGCATTGCGCCATCAGCTCGATGAGTTGCTCATCGCCGCGCGCCGCGGCGTGCGCCTAGCCGAGGGACTCCATGTCGTGATTGTCGGGCGTCCCAATGTCGGCAAGTCAAGCCTGCTCAATGCCCTTGCCGCGAGCGATCGCGCGATTGTGACCGAGGTGGCGGGCACTACCCGCGATGTACTGCGGGAAACAATCGATCTGGACGGTATCGCGCTGACCCTGGTCGACACGGCGGGCTTGCGGGAATCACGCGACGTAGTCGAACTCGAAGGTATCCGTCGCGCACGCGCCGAACTCGAACACGCCGATCTGGCGTTGCTCGTCACCGACGATGACACCCGCGTCGACGTCGATCTGGCGTTGCTCGATACCCTGCCGCGCAGCGTCGAGCGCATCGTCGTGCACAACAAGATTGATCTCGCGCAGGCAAATGCGCGCAAACAAACGCAGGCAGCCATCGTGCACCTGTGGGTATCGGCGCAGCGTCGCGACGGCCTCGATTTATTGACGGGCGAACTCAAACGCCATGCCGGTCACGACAGCGCGGGCAGCGGTGCGTTCAGCGCTCGCGCACGTCACGTCAATGCGCTCGAACGCGCACGCGAGCATTGCAACGGCGCGGCGCATGCATTGATGATCGATCGTGCGGCGGAGCTTGCGGCCGAGGATCTGCGCCAGGCACAACACGTGCTTGGCGAAATTACCGGCCAATTCAGCAGCGACGATTTGCTCGGTTCGATCTTCAGTTCGTTCTGCATCGGAAAATAATGCCGATCATCCTTGCCATGGGAGTGAAGGCTACTCATGAACCTGCGCGATAGCTGGATTGCGTTTGCCCTCGGCTCGGCTTTCTTTGCCGGCCTCACCGCATTGTTCGGCAAGATCGGTGTCGAAGGCATCAACTCGAACCTCGCCACCTTCATTCGCACCATCGTTATCTTGATCGTGACCGCTGCGATCCTGTCGCTACGCGAGGAATGGCGTCCAACGGCCGCGATTTCCGCAAAAACGTGGTTGTTCCTCGTGTTGTCCGGCATCGCGACCGGCTTGTCGTGGCTTTGCTATTACCGCGCGCTGCAGCTTGGGCCGGTCAGCAAAGTCGCGCCGATCGACAAGCTCAGTGTCGCGTTCGCGATTTTTCTCGGCGTGCTGGTTGTCGGCGAATCGCTGACCTGGCCGGTCGCGCTGGGCGGGGCGCTGATCGTGGCCGGTTCGATCGTGATAATTGCGTTTTGACGATTGAAGTATTTCGCCGGAATCTGTGGGCAGGTCAATGCACCCAGCGTCCACCACGGCGGCGCGGGGGTGTCTGCGGACCTTCGGTCAGTGGCGCATTTTGTTCGTCGACGCTGAGCGGGTGTTCGCGCCAGTAATCGGCAACTGCGCCAACAGCGGCCGGAATCTGCGCCAGGCATTCGTCGTAGTCCTCGTCTCCGAGCGGCGCGAATTCGGCGTCGCTCTCGAATACGCCATCGTCGATCGCCAGCGCGATGATCGGTCCGAGCAGTTCCATCAATTCCGAATCGTGGCCGAGGCGGCCTTCCCACACCGGAGCGCGCAGATCGATGCCGCGCGAAAACCCCTCGCACCAGCCACGCGCGGTGAACGCGGGTGGTCCCTCTTCGATGTCGAGTTCGCCCAGAATCGGCTCGTAGCTGCCGGTGTCCAGTTCCGGCGCAATCGCGTCGTTGAGGCGTGCAAGAAGGGTCAGCACGCGCTCGCCCTTGACTGCGTCGAGAAACGGTTCGTGCAGGATTTCTGGTAGCCACTCTTCGGGCATGGCCGGTGCAGGACCGATGGCGAGCGCGGTCAGAAAACCATGCACGCCATCGAGCAGAAGATCCTCATCGCCCGCATGCGTGCGCAGGAACTGGTCCAGCTCTTCCAGATCGGTGTCGCTCGGAGATACCAGCCAGTCAGCCATCATCGATTTCCAGCCATACGGGAGTGTGGTCCGACGCGCGTTCCCATGTGCGCGGTTCGCGGTCGATGGCGCCACTGCGACAGCGCGCACGCAACGCCTCGGAAACAAGGATCAAGTCGATGCGCAAACCGAGGTTGCGTCGGAACGCGGCCTGACGGTAGTCCCACCAACTGTAATGGCCGCTGTCTTGCTCGAACAAGCGGAGGCTGTCGATCAGGCCGATGGCGTGCAGGCGTTTGAGCGCATCGCGTTCCGCTGTCGAGCACAGGATCTGCTCGGCCCAGGCGAGCGGATCGTGCACGTCGCGATCCTCCGGCGCGATGTTGAAATCCCCCAGCACGATCAATCGCGGATAACGCCGGATCTCCTCGGCCAGGTAGGCAGTGACCTTGTCCAGCCAGTCGAGTTTGTAGGCGAATTTCTCGCTGCCGACGGACTGGCCGTTGACCACGTAGAGATTGACCACGCGCATATCCCCGATGGTCGCCGACAGGATGCGCCGCTGCGGATCGTCGAATCCTTCGATACCGTGTGCGATATCGACCAGTGGCTGGCGTGCAAGGATCGCGACGCCGTTGTAGGTTTTCTGGCCGGAGAACGCTGCGTGGTAGCCGGCTGCCTCGATCTGCGCAAGTGGAAACTTCGCATCGTCCAGTTTGGTTTCCTGCAACGCCAGCACATCCGGATGCGCCTGCGCGCACCAGCGCAGCACGTGCTCCAGACGTACATTCAGCGAATTGACATTCCAGCTTGCGATCTTCATCGCGCCATTTTAGCGTAGGGTGGGTTGCGATCGCGGCGATTGACGCGCAAATCCGAGTGGCGTTTCCGGGGCAACGCCGGCGCTGTGCGCGCGTCGCTCAAGCGGACCCTTCAGGCAAGCCGTAACTGCGCAGCAAGGCATCCGGCGTCGGTGCGCGACCGCGGAACTCGACGAATGATTCGAGCGCTGGACGCGAGCCGCCGACGCTGAGGATGGCACGGCGATAGGCCTCGCCCGTCGCGCGGTCGAACACGCCGGCTTCCTCGAAGAGGCCGAAGGCATCGGCCGACAGCACCTCCGCCCACAGATAACTGTAGTAGCCGGCGCCGTAACCACCGGAAAAGATATGCGTGAAAGCGTGCGGAAAGCGTTGCCATGCCGGCGGCTGCAGCACCGCGACTTCGGCGCGTACTTCATCGAGAATTTGCAGCACGCGTGCGCCGCGCGCCGGATCGAATTCGTGGTGAATTCGAAAGTCGAACAGTGCAAACTCAAGCTGACGCGCGAGAAACAGCCCCGCATGGAAATGCCGCGCGGCAAGCATGCGTGCGAACAATTCGTCCGGCAATGCCGCGCCCGTTTGCCAATGCCGCGCAAACAGATCGAGCGCTTCGCGCTGCCAGCCGAAGTTCTCCATCAATTGGCTTGGAAGTTCCACCGCGTCCCACTCGACGCCGCTGATGCCGGCGACGCCTGGATAGTCCACTTCAGTCATGAGGTGATGCAGGCCGTGGCCGAATTCGTGGAACAACGTCAGCACATCGTCATGAGTAAGCAAGGACGGCGTCGCCGCAGTGGGTGGGGCAAAGTTGCAGGTCAGGAAAGCGACCGGCAGTTGCGTGCCGCTCTCGCGCACGAAGCGATTCGTGCAGACATCCATCCACGCGCCGCCGCGCTTGCCCGCACGCGCATAGAGGTCGACGTAAGCGCCCGCAAACACATGGCCGTATGCATCGACCAGATCGTAGTACCGCACATCCGCATGCCAGACCTCAACGTCGTCACGCCGCTGCAACGAAATGCCAAACACACGGCCCGTGATTGCGAACAATCCCTCGATCACGTTGTCGAGCGCGAAATACGGCTTGAGCTCCTCCTCGTTCAACGCGTACGTGCGTTCGCGCAGCTTCTCCGACGCGTAGGCGACATCCCATGGTTGAAGATCGGTGAGATCAAGTTCAGCCGCAGCAAACGCTCGCAGCTCAACCACTTCGTGCAATGCGACGGGCTTGGCGCGCGCGGCAAGATCGCGCAGGAACGCGAACACCGCTTGCGGCGACGGCGCCATCTTTGTGCTGAGCGATTCTTCGGCCGCATCGTGGAAGCCGAGCAGCAGCGCCGCCTCGTGGCGCAGCGCGATGATTTTCTCGATGCGCGCGGAATTGTCGAACCTGCCCGCGTTCGGACCCTGATCCGACGCGCGCGTCTGCCATGCGCGATACACGCGCTCGCGCAACGCGCGATCGTCCGCATAGGTCAAAACCGCGTGCACGCTTGGTTGTTTCAGCGTGACCAGCCAGCCATCGAGCGATTTCTCCTGCGCATATTCGCGCAAGGTCGCACGGCCAGAATCAGGAATACCCGCAAGCTTGGCAGCATCGGTTATCGGCTCACTCCAGGCATCGGTCGCATCCAGCACCGCCTCTTCGAATTCGGTCGCAAGCTTGGCTGCTTCGTTGGCGATTTGGCGAAAACGCGACCGCGCCGGCTCCTCCAACGCGACGCCGGACAAGCGAAAATCGCGCAGTTCGTGTTCGACCAGGGTGCGCGCCGCGCGTGGCAAGCGTGTCAGCGCGGGCGACTCGGCGACCGCTTTGACCGCCGCATACAACGCACGGTTTTGACCCAGTTCGCTGGCATGCTCGACAATCTTTTCCTGCGCCGCCGAGTACGCCTTGCGCAACGCTTCGGAATCGGCCACGCCATGCAAATGGGAGACCGGCGCCCACACCCGGTCGAGGCGATCGGCGCACTCCTCACCGGCCAGCACGACACTGGCGAAATCGCGCGGTGCGTCCGCGGCCAGCAGCGTGTCGATGGTGGCGCGGTAATCGGCCAACACGCTGTCCACGGCGGGTTCGACATGCTCGGGGCGGATCTGCGCAAAATGCGGCAGACCCTTCGTTTGCAGCAGCGGATTGGCAGTCGTCATCGGCGCGGATTCCAGCGAAGCGGTCCGACAACGTGGCGTGCGCTCGCTGCAAAATCAAGCGCAAAAGACCGGCGAAGAGCGCCGGCAACTGCGATGCCGTCGTGGCGCCGCCGCAAATCCATTACCCTTCCACGATGAACATACGATCGTTTCAAGGCATCACGCCACGTATCGGTGCGAACGTCTACATCGACCCCGCGGCGCAGGTCATTGGCGATGTCGAAATCGGCGACGACGCCTCGTTGTGGCCGGGCGTTGTAGCGCGCGGCGATGTGCACTTCATCCGTATCGGTGCGCGCAGCAACGTGCAGGACGGCAGCATCCTGCACGTGACCCACGCTGGGGAATTCACCCAGGACGGCTTCCCGCTCACGATCGGAGCCGACGTCACCATCGGCCACGCCGCCGTCGTGCACGCCTGCACGATTGGCGACGCCTGCCTCATCGGCATGCACGCGACCGTGCTCGATGGCGTCGTCGTCAACCGCCATGCCATGATCGGTGCCGGCGCCGTTGTGACGCCGGGCAAGATCGTCGGTGCAGGCGAATTGTGGGTCGGCAATCCGGCGCGCTGCGTGCGCAAGCTATCCGTCGAAGAAATCGAGCGGCTGCACTACTCCGCGCAGCATTACGTGAAGCTCAAGAACCGCTATCTCGGCAACGTCTGAGTTGCTTTGGCGCCGCGCGCGCCGCATTGCCATGCGGTTACGGCTACCTGTGTTGGCGTCTCGATCGCATGCATGCTGCAGTCGGCAGACCACCGTCGAGAGCGCGCTGACGCCTTCGTCGATGAAAGCCGGTTCCGCAGACCAATGCGCGCCGTACAGGCGGCACACTTCGCCATCGAGAAGGGGTCATGCAGACGTCGCGGCAAGCTGCGCACGCATAGAAGCGTAGACCGGCGCGACAAGCGGCCGCACGCCGTGCCAGAGTGCAAACGAATCGGCCGCTTGTTCGACCAGCATGCCAAGGCCATCGCTGACGTGAATCGCGCCAGCTGCGTGTGCCCAGGTGAGAAATCCTGACGCGGTGGCCCCGTAGGAAAGGTCGTAGCACGCCGTATGCGGCGCAAGCGAACTGCTTCGAGCGGATGTAGCGGCGGTAGTCCCTGAATCTCGCGATGTCAGTGCCGCCCATACGTCCGCATCGAACGCGGCGTCGGCGTGACCGGCGGAAGTCGCGTTGATGACGAGATCGACGTCGGCACGGGCAAGTGCGCCACGCCAATCGACAGCGCGCGCGCGCGGGTCATCGATGGCCTGTACCAGCTCGACCACTCGCCCGGGCGTGCGGTTGGCGATAAGCAGTTCATCCGAACCGGCGTCGACCAGCGCAAACGCCACCGCCCGCGCCGCACCGCCCGCACCCAGCAGCGCAATGCGTTTGCCGCGCGGATCGAACGCGTGGCGTTCGGCCAGATCGCGCAGCAGGCCGACGCCGTCAGTGCTGTCGCCGTGCCAGGTGGCGTCGTCATTGCGGCGCAGCGTGTTGACGCTGGCGCAGCGTTGCGCGCGCGTGGTCAAGGTGGCGCATGCGAGGTGCGCGTCGTGCTTCAGCGGCAAGGTCACATTGGCGCCGCATCCACCCGCACGCGCAAATTGTGCAAGGCGCTCGGGAAAGTCCGCACGGCCCGTTTCGATCGCTCGGTAGTCGAGGGCGATGGCACATTGCGCGGCAAACGCCAAGTGGATGCACGGCGATAATGAATGCGCGATCGGCTGACCGAAAACGGCATAGCACGCTGGCATTACGAAAAAACCTCTCAGCCCAAACGAACGATCCCGCCATTGTGGCGGGATCGTCGAAAACGTGCAGCGGATCGGCGCTCAGGCGCAGATCGTCATTCGCAGGTCAGTCCGTTGATGTTCGCCAAACGGTGCCATTCGCGGCTACCGGTGCCGCTCGGGCCACTCGAATCGGCGGTACTGCCGCTGAAACTGAAGTCGATCGTGTTGCAATCAGGGAAGGTCATCGACATTGTGCCCCACACGTGGCTATCGGCGCTTGCACCGAAGTTGCCGGCAAAACCGCCACCCGTGTAGTAGTAGACCGGTGCGTTCGTCAGTGTCGTGATACCGGGCTGCACCACGCCTTGCGCAACCAACCAGTACGGCAGGCCGAGCGCGTCGTAGGTGTACCAGGCAGCGAAAACCGTATGCGTAACGCCATCCGGGTTGTCCAGCATTTCGATCAACAAGCCTTCGCCGGAATGGGCGGTGTCGTACCACGCGCTGCTGAGGTAGCCCGTGATGGGCATTGCTGAAATGCCGGCGCCGGTGTAGGCCTGCACACCGATATCGACCGGCGCGACGCCGGTAACTTGCGGGTCGATGCGCAGCACGAAGGAGTCACTGAACGTGAAGTATCCGGAACCTGTGTAGGGATAATTCTCCAATACATAAGTCGTGCTTCCCAACAGCGCGCTGTCGAAGGGTGTTTCGGACACGACGGTGTTGGGTTCGATGGCCGCACGCACCAAGGTGCGAGCATCGGTGAAGGCGAGGCCACCTTGCGAAACCTGCACCAGCGGGAAACGCGGTGTCAGCGTGGTGTCGCTGTCGTTGTCGCGATCGATGCGCATCAGCGTCATCGCGTTGGCAAAGCCGCTCGGGTTATACGGGGTGGCTGTGCCGCTGCTGCTGCACGGCAGCCGCCACACGGAGACCGTCGCCATCTCGACATGACCCTGATTGAGGGAGTCGAGGGCGTACAGCGGGACGCGCGCCGTTACGGTAGGACCACTCGCGCGGTCCGGCAATGGATCGGCAGCGCAACTGGGCGGATACGCGCGAAATGGATTGGCGGCCGGCGTACCCGGCTGCGTCTGCGAACCCATGACCTTGGGCTGCACAAGTCCGCTTGTTGCGGGCGCTGCGGCGCGGACGTGCGAAACATGAAGACTGCTTGTTACCGCAGCCGCATGCGCCGCTTGCACGTCGGCGGAAAGGGCCGCACTTGGCGCAGCGGCGAATGCCGGGAGGGCAAGCATGCCGACAGCCAGCGCGAGCGTCGTTCGAATAAGGCGATTCATTTAGATGATCCCCACAGAGGTTGACGACGCGAGCTTGGGTGTCGAGCAATGAATTCGCAATGAATCAGGAAGTACGAGGTGTCTTTGGCGTCGGCATAATGGCTGGTTGTCGACCTGTTCAGAGAGGCGAGAAGGCATGTCGTGCGTGCAAGTCAGGCAGTTGATCGACATTGGGGCGAACCTGGGACATGAATCGTTCCGCGCGGATTTCGACGCCGTACTCGTGCGCGCTCGCGCCCACGGCGTCGAGCAGATTGTCGTCACCGGTGCGAGCGCAGGCGGCAGCCGTGCTGCGCTCGCATTGGCCCGCGCGCATCCGGGCTTCCTGTACGCAACCGCGGGCGTGCATCCGCACCATGCGCACGAGTACGACGACGCAACCGACGCGCTGCTGCGCGAACTGTGTCTCGCACCGGAAGTGAAGGCGGTCGGCGAGACGGGGCTTGATTACTTTCGCGATTTGTCGCCGCGCGCAGCACAGATTGCCGCGTTCGAACAGCAACTGGCGATTGCGATCGACTGTGGCAAGCCGCTGTTCCTGCATCAGCGCGATGCTCACGCCGATTTCATCGCCTGCATGGACAACGTGCGCGGGCGCATCGGCGCGGCGGTGGTGCATTGCTTTACCGGGGTGCGCGATGAACTTGTCGACTGTCTGGACCGCGATTTCCATATCGGCATCACCGGCTGGATCTGCGACGAACGCCGCGGCGCGCATTTGCGCGAGCTGGTGCGATTGATTCCAGCGAATAGGCTGATGATCGAGACCGACGCACCGTATCTGCTGCCGCGCGACGTGCATCCAAAACCCGCGCATCGGCGCAACGAGCCGATGTATCTGGCGCATGTCTGTGCCGCAGTGGCGGCGGCGCGCGGCGAAACGGTGGAGACGATCGCAACAACTACCAGCGCGAACACTCGCGCGTTTTTTGCGCTGTAGAGTGGATTTGCGCCACCGGCTTTCGCACGATGGCGACCGCGTGGTCCGTGCCCACTACGGGGCGACGAAACTGCCGGCGTCGCCGGGAAACACGACCGGGCTTGAGAAGCCATCCGCCGAAACCGCGCTGACGCCGAAGAAGGCATCGTCGATGACCACGTTTTTCAGCGTCAGGGTCGTCGCGGTGCCCGCGGCGATGCTGCGCTGCCACAGCGGCGCGGTGGTGTCGCGCGACCACACCCGATAACTCGCCGCGCCAGCGACCGGCAGCCATTTGATCGTGGTGTCCGATGTCACGGCGCCTTCGATGTCGACACCGGTGGGCGGCGCTGGCGCCTTGGCCATCGAGGCCATCGCGATGGCGTTGAGGCGGGTGACTTGGGCCAGATACGCAAAATCGACGCCATCGAGGGTGTCGCCGTAGTGGATGCCATTTTCCACGCGCAGATCCTGATGCTGGCGCGTGTAGTTTTCATGCGCCTCGGTCACACGCACGGCGGGATAGCCCGCTTCGAGAAATTCGACCTGATCGCCGCCGCGGCCAAAGCGATCGGTCCGGTAGACCATCATCACGCGGAAATGGCTCAGGTAGTTGTCGGCCAACGCGCTCAGGTAGCGCGCTACGTTGCGCGATGGCGAATCGATTTCACCACCGTGATAGCGGCGATATTTCGCTTGGGCGAGGGTCTCACCACTCTTGGTACCCTCGGAAAACACGCGTACCACCGTGTTGTCGACGACGCCGTCCTGACCGTGCGTGTTGCCGACGATGTCGTTGTTGAGATCGGCCTCGACCTGCCAATGGTTTTGCTTCGCATAAGTGGCGAGCACCTTGCCGCCGTACAGGCCCTGCTCCTCCCCCGACAAGGATGCATAAACCAGGGTGGCTGCGAACTTGTATTTCGACAGCACGCGCGCTGCCTCGATCACTGCCGCCGTACCCGAGCCGTCGTCGTTTGCGCCGGGCGCGTCATGGGTCACGTCCATCACGTCAGTCACGCGCGAATCGAGGTGGCCGGTGATGACGATGACGCGATCAGGATCGGTCGTGCCGCGCTGGATAGCGACAATGTCCATGACCTCGGTAGGCTGCGGCAGGCGCTCGCCGGTGAAGGTTTGCGCGGGCGTGACGATTTGCAGGCAGCCGCCGCAGTCGCTGGAAAACGTCTCGAAACGCGATTTCACCCAGCGTCGCGCGGCTCCGATACCGCGTGTGGCAGACTTCGTATCCGACAGCGTATTGCGTGTGCCGAAGCCGACCAGATGCGCGATCGTTGCGTGCAGTTCATCGGCACTGACGCGCCCGATGATTTCGTGCAGGAGCGGTTGTTCGAGCGGATGGATTTCGGTAGCGGCCAGTGGCGCCGCCGGCAGCACAGCGGCAAGCAGGATCAATGCGCGCACTAGAAACCTCCACGTAGGCGGACCCGAATTCGGCCCGAGGCCACTACTTTACGGCAGCGCCGCGAAAACTTTTGCGCAGCGCAGCGCACCTTCGATCGCTGGCGTTCCGCTCGGCCGACTTTTCCCGGCGGGAAGAGGGTTTCAACGCGTCACTCATTTTCATTCAACCCCGTCGCAGGGTGTCGGGTCAGATGCTGTCGACCAATACGATCTCCGCATCGTCCAGCGCGGTAACGTGGATATGCGCCTCATCGACGATTGCGGCGCCATCGCGCTCGTCGATGCGCACGCCGTTGACGTGGAGCGAGCCCTTCGCCGGCACCAGATAGGCATGCCGCTGCGCGCCGAGTTCGTAGTCCAGCGTCTCGCCGGCAGCAAGGGTCGCGCCGAGCACGCGCGCATGGGCGCGGATCGGCAACGCATCCGCGTCACCCGGCATGCCGCTGGCGAGCGTGACGAAACGTCCCGAGCGATCATCCCTGGGGAACGGCCGCGCGCCCCACGAGGGCACACCGCCGCGCGCATCGGGAATGATCCAGATCTGAAACAGGCGCGTGGTTTCGCGTTCGACATTGGCTTCGGCGTGACGGATGCCGCTACCTGCGCTCATCACCTGCACATCCCCCGCTTGCGTGCGGCCCTTGTTGCCAAGGCTGTCCTCGTGGGTGATCGCGCCGTCGCGCACGTAGGTGATGATTTCCATATCCGCGTGTGGATGCGGCGGAAAGCCGGTACCGGCGGCAATCTCATCGTCGTTCCAGACGCGCAGGCTGCCCCAGCCCATGCGCGCTGGATCGTTGTATTCGGCAAACGAAAAATGATGTTTGGCTTTCAGCCAGCCGTGATCGGCGCCGCCGAGTTTGTTGAAGGGTCTGCGTTCGATCATGGCTGCCTCCTGGTTGCGCCGCTTGCGCGCGTTGGAATCTGATTAGGTGAGGGCGAGCTGCACAACCAGCAAGGGGGAACTGTGGGAGAGGCAGCCGCCGCGATGGTTCGGTAGTCAAGGCGATGGGGTGGAGCGAAGCATCGCGCCTTCCGGCGCTCCCACCAGCACCAAGTGCGCTACGAGCGCAAGCCGACGCCGCGATCGAGCAGATACAAGGCAATTGCGCTGAGAGTGATCGCAAAACCCAGCATCACCGCATACGCGACGACAACCGGCACATCGCTGATGCCGAGCAAGCCGTAACGAAAGGCGTTGACCATGTACAGGATCGGGTTGGCGTGGCTTATCTGGCGCCAGGGCGTGCCGAGCGCGTTGACCGAATAGAACACGCCGCCAAGATAGGTGAGGGGACTCAACACAAAGGTCGGCACCAGCGCCACGTCATCGAATTTTTTCGCGTACACCGCATTGACGAAACCGGCCAGCGAAAAAACTATCGCGGTCAACAGCACGCTCGTCAGGGTGATCAGCGGGTGATACAGATGGATGCGGGTGAAGAACAGTGAAATCACCAGCACGATAATCGCGACCAGCAACCCGCGCAGCACCGCGCCGCTGACGTAGCCGGTGAGGATTACCCAGCTCGGCATCGGCGAGGCGAGCATTTCCTCCACATAGCGGCCAAACTTCGCGCCGAAAAACGACGACGAAATATTGCCATAACAGTTGGTGATCACCGCCATCATGATGAGGCCGGGCACGATGTAGTCGATGTAGCCGATGCCGGGCACGATATCGCCGATGCGGCTGCCGACCATGCGTCCGAAGATCACGAAATACAGGGTCATCG
>JBDUED010000019.1:0-22644 GCA_040002595.1 Dokdonella sp.
CGGTGCCCCGCTGCCAGCGGATGCTGATACGGTCATCATCAAGGAAAACGTGCGCGTCGAGGGCGATTGCATCGTCGTCATCGGCGGTGAACGAGCCGGTTCAAATACGCGTCCGCTCGGCGAGGATTATCGCGCTGGCGAGATCGCGTTGCGCGCAGGTGACCTGTTGACGCCCGCGCGCCTCGGCGTGCTGGCTGCGTGCGGGCGCGCGCACGTGAAAGTAGCGCGAAGACCGCGTGTCGCGCTGTTCGTGACAGGCGATGAACTCGTGCCACCGGACCAGGCGCTTCGATTTGGCCAGATCCACGACAGCAATCGCTACAGCCTCGGCGGCCTCCTGCGCGATCTGGGTATCGATGCAGAACCTCTCGCGCACCTGCGCGATGACCCGGATGCATTGCGTGTCGCCCTGCGCGAAGCGGCCGATCGCTGCGACGTGGTCATCAGCAGTGGCGGCGCGTCGATCGGTGAAGCGGATTTCCTGCCCGGCCTTGTCGCCGAATTGGGCCAGGTTCACTTCTGGAAAGTGCGCATGAAACCGGGCATGCCGCTGTTATGCGGCGAGATCGATGGCGCACTGACGTTTGCCCTGCCGGGCAATCCGGTTTCCACTATCGCAACGTTCCTCGTGCTGGTGCGGCCTGCGTTGCTCGCCATGCAAGGCGCGAACAACGTGGATGGCCGTGCGTGGAAGGCGCGCCTGTCAGCGCCCGTGTCGAAGAAACACGACCGCACCGAATTCGTGCGTGCGCGGATCGAGGCGCGCGACGATGGCGCGTGGTGGGCAATGCCGCTACCGCAGCAGGGTTCGGGCATGCTGCGCGGCATCGCCGCGGCGGATGTACTGGTTGTCGTTGACGAAGATGTGCGTGACCTTGCCGTCGGTGCAGTCGTGGAAGTACTGCCATTGCCTGGCTTATGTTGAGCATATGAACATGCGATTGAACGTCAATGCCGCCTGCAGCGGCACGATGGCCGAGATCGAACCGGTCGAGGCGCTCTCGCGCCAGCGCGCAGGCGCGTTGTTGCTCGATGTGCGCGAGGATGACGAGCGTGCGGCCGGCATGGCAGCTGGCGCGACCGGGCTTGCGCGTGGCCAGATCGACAGTCGCATTCGCGAGCTCGCGCCGGACCCACAGAGTGAAATACTCGCAATCTGCGGCAGCGGCAAACGGTCGCTGCTTGCGGTTGCGACCTTGCGCAAACTCGGTTACACGCGCAGTTTTTCCGTGCGTGGCGGCTTCGCGCGCTGGAGCAGGGAAGGCTTGCCGGTTGAGGCAGGCGTGCTGGATTTCGACTCGGTCGAGCGCTATGCCCGCCACCTGGCGCTGCCGGAAATCGGTGTCGGTGGTCAGCAGCGGCTGGGGTCTGCGCGTGTCGCCTTGATCGGGGCAGGCGGACTGGGCGCGCCGGCTGCCTTGTATCTGGCTGCTGCCGGCGTCGGTCGGCTCACGATCATCGACGACGATCATGTGGAGCGGTCCAACCTGCAGCGCCAGATCATCCATACCGATGCACGTGTCGGGACCTCGAAAACACAATCTGCGCGAATGGCACTGATGGCGCTCAACCCGACGGTGCGCGTCGATGGCATTGCAGAACGTGTATGCGCCGCGAATGTCGAGAGATTGCTGTGCGATCACGATGTCGTGATCGACGGCGCCGACAATTTTCCGACACGCTATCTGCTCAACGCGGCCTGCCTGCGCCTGAAAATTCCACTGGTCTACGGCGCCGTGCATCGCTTCAGCGGCCAGCTAAGCGTATTCGACTCGCGGTGCGATGATTCGCCTTGTTATCGCTGCCTGTTCCCCACACCGCCCTCTGCCGCTGACGCGCCCAATTGCAGCGAAGCGGGCGTGCTCGGGGTGTTGCCTGGCACAATCGGTCTCATGCAGGCGACCGAGGCGTTGAAACTTTTGCTCGGTATCGGCACGCCGCTGGTCGGACGATTGTTGTGCTACGACGCGCTTGCTGCGTCGTTTCGCCAATTGCGCCTTTCGCGCGATCCGGATTGTCCCGGTTGCGGACCCAACGTCAATTTCGCTGGCTACGATGACGTCATGCAGGTTTGTGCAGACTCGTAGTCTGGCAAACCACAACATTGGATTGAGCGCGAATCCGTCGCGGATTCTCTTGGCTGCGCTGCCTAAGGATGATTTTTTTGTGCGGCGGCGAAGGCGGCAAGTTGTGCGGGCGTCGCTTCAGGCTGGTGTTTTGCTTTCCATTGCGAAAAGGGTTCGCCGTAGATGCGTTCGCGCGCTGCGTCCTTGTCCATGGGCACGCCACGCGTCTGCGCCGCGTCGCGGTACCAGTCGGCCAAACAATTGCGGCAGAAGCCGCTGGCAATCATCAGGTCGATGTTCTGCACGTCGCTGCGCGTATGCAGATGATCAAGTAGACGACGGAAGGTGGCGGCTTCGAGCTCGGTGGTGATGTCGGTCATTTGAAATTTCCCTTTGTCGTTGTCGTCGTAGCGGCGGAAGCAAGTCCGCTCCAGTTTGAGTGAGACGTTGCAGACGTGGGATAATGCGCGCTTCCCGCTGGATTCCGCATGACCGCGCGATTGCTCGACGGCCGCCGAATTGCCGATGACGTGCTCGATGGCGTCGCCGTACGCGTCGCTGCCCGGGTGGCGGCAGGCAAACGTGTGCCGGGACTGGCGGTTGTGCTGGTCGGCGCGGATGCCGCGTCCGCGGTCTACGTACGCAACAAGCGGCGCGCATGCAATCACGTGGGTTTTCGTTCGCTCGATTTCGATCTGCCTGCAGCCACTGCGGAGAGCGAACTGATTGCGTTGATTGATCGCCTCAATGCCGATCCGGACGTGCACGGCATCCTGTTGCAGTTGCCACTCCCACCCGGCATCGACGCGAGCGCGTTGATCGATCGCATCGATGCGCGCAAGGACGTCGATGGTTTCCAGACCGAGAACATGGGTCGGCTCGTGCTGCGCCAACGCGGCTTGCGTCCGTGTACGCCAAAGGGCGTGATGACCTTGCTTGCGCATACCGATCGGCCGGTGCGCGGGCGCAACGCGGTTGTGGTCGGCGTATCGAACCATGTCGGCCGCCCATTGATTCTCGAACTGCTGCTGGCCGGCTGCACCACGACCGGCTGCCACAAATTCACCGCTGATCTTGCCGGCGAGATCGGCCGCGCCGACATCGTTGTCGTCGCGGCTGGCAAGCCGGGTTTGGTCAAGGGTGAATGGATCAAGCGAGGTGCAGTCGTGATTGATGTGGGCATCAACCGGCTTGACGATGGCCGCCTTGTCGGCGATGTCGAGTTCGCTCCAGCCGCTGAGCGCGCATCATGGATCACGCCGGTGCCAGGCGGCGTCGGTCCGATGACCGTCGCCACCTTGATGGAAAATACGCTCGAGGCAGCCGAAACGTTTTTCGACTGAGATGCAACGAGTGCCGCGAGTGGCAGTAGGCACAATAGGCCGTCCGCGCGACGTGGCATCGTGAGTCAACCGGAGTCAAGACGATCATGTCCAAATCCATCCATCGATCGCGCCAGCTTTTCGTTCTCGTTGTCTGCGCCAAGGCCGCGCCCTGTTCTTGAACGTCATTATTTCGAAGCACTGCCCGGCTCGTTCGAGATCACGCCGCGATCACGCGCTTCTTCACGCTGCCAATTGATCCAGCCGGCAACGAAATCCGCCTCGGGAGGCGGCGTTCCCATCCACGAGCTGGCGTCGCCATCGAGCAGAAAACTGCTGAGACCTGCGCCGTGGTAGAGATCGACGCGATTGCGGTTGTCGCCGCGAACATGCAGCACGTAATCGGCGGGTTGCGGATCAGCGCGCAGGAACAAGCCGGTGAACGCTCCACGACATTCGCGCAATCCAAGCCATTGTCCGATCGATGGCGCGATATCGGTTTGCTGGAATGCCGCGTCGATTACCGGCGGCATGTCTACTGCGCCGAACACGAGCATTGGAATGCGCGCAAACGCGCGTTCGCCATAGGCGCGGAATTCTTCTTCACGCAGCGGCGTCATCGAGCGATGGTCACCGAGAACGAGCAGGATGCCGGTCTTGAAAAATCCGCGTCGCTCGAGTTCGTCGTGGAAACGCGCGATCTGCTCATCGACGTAGCGAAATGTGCCTCGCGCATCGACTGCGCCACTGCGCGGATCGACGAAGGGCGGATGACTGCTGACCGTTTCCAGCGCCGCAACGAACGGGCGCGTGTTGTCGCGTTCATCGATCCATGCCAAAACGCGATCGTAAAGAGAAGCGTCCTCGGCCGCGCCAAACTGCCAGCGTTTGCGGTCGATGTAGAAAGGGGCATCGCTGCCGTCGACGACATCGAAACCGATTCGATGCAGCCAGGCGCCGAGGCCGAGAAACGAAAGGTCGCCGGTTGTGAAGAACGCCGCCTGCCGATGACTGCGGTGTGCGATATCAGGCAGGCTGCCTTGGCCGTCGGCATAGTCGCCAAAATCAAACCACGCCTTGCCCGGTGGAATCAGTGGCGTATGCCCGGAAAATATCGCGATTTCGCCAGTGCTCGTGGTAAATCCGTTCGCGTAAAAATTGCGGAAGAAATGATTCGAGCGTGCAAGCGCGTCGATCTTCGGAGTCCAGTCCTGCGTACCGCCGAGCAAACCGCTTTGCCAGGCCGATAGCGATTCAACCATCAGCACGATCACGCTGCCGTTAGCCGCTGTGTTGGTGCCGCATTGCTGCGGCGATACCTGTGCCAACGCTTTCTCGGACTTGATGAAGCCTGGGGAAAACATCTGCACACGACCCTGTGGCAAGTTCGCCTCGATCACGTTGTCCAGAAAAAGGTCGTGGACATAACGCAGCGGCCGACTCGCCGCGTACAGCGAAAACCCGCCGGAAACGAATGCGGCGACCAATGCGATGATTCCGGCGCGCATGCGGCGTTGCGCGAAAATCAGCATGCCAAGCGAAGCGAGAAGAACCAGAACGCCGACAGCGGCAGCGATCAAGCCAGCGCGCGATGCGAATGCGGCGCGCATGACGCTCCAATCGTTGCCGGCGTGTTGCCCGAAGCGAACGAGATCGGCGAAATACAGCCGCTGGGAAAACAAAGTATCGGTGGCGAGGTCGCCGGCGAAAACCAGCAGAATCAGACAGGCCGCGGCCCGGGCTACAAGGCGCAGCCAACCCCATCGCCCCAGGTAACCAAGGGCGATCACCCCCAGCATAAGCGCCAGCAGCCACGCATCGTGTCCCAGGGAAGACAGCCAGAAGCAGCCAAGACAACCGCTGTACGTGCCGACGCTTTGTTCAAGTCGCCACGCGCGCAGGAGCGCGAGGCCGACAAACAGCGCTGCGGCGAGTACCGGCCACGGCCACGATATTTCCTGCCAGCAGGGCGTGCGATTCGGGTTTTTCTGCATCGGCCGCAGTCTGATATGGCGGGATAAACGAGGCGCCTGTAGAATAGGGCATGCGCATCCTTTGTGAAGCACTCACCTTCGACGATGTTTCGCTGGTGCCGGCGTATTCCGCCGTGCTGCCGCGCAACGTCGATCTTGGCACCCGCCTGACTCGCAACATCCGCCTCAACCTGCCGATCCTGTCCGCTGCGATGGATTCGGTCACCGAGGCACGTCTGGCGATCACGATGGCCCAATCGGGCGGCATCGGAATCATCCACAAGAACATGAGCATCGAACACCAAGCCGCCGAGGTGCGTCTGGTCAAGAAGTTCGAAGCGGGGGTGATTCGCGACCCGATTACGGTGGGCCCGCAGACCTCCATTCGCGAGGTCATGCAGATCACTCGGGGGCACAATATTTCCGGAGTTCCTGTTGTTGACGGAGAACAACTCGTCGGCATCGTCACGCACCGCGATCTGCGCTTCGAGAAAAAGCCCGACGATCCAGTCAAGAACATCATGACGCGCAAGGAGCGTCTGGTTACGGTGATGGAGGATGCGGCCGAGGATGAGATCCTCGCCTTGCTGCACAAGCATCGCATCGAGAAGGTGCTGGTCGTAGATGACGCGTTCCGTTTGCGTGGACTCATCACGGTCAAGGACATCCAGAAGGCGCGCGACAATCCGAACGCATGCAAGGACGATCGCGAACGCTTGCGCGTCGGCGCCGCAGTTGGCGTCGGCGGCGATACCGAGCAACGCATCGCGGCCTTGGTCGAGGCCGGCGTCGATGCGCTGGTCGTGGACACGGCGCATGGCCATTCCGATGGCGTGATCGAGCGCGTGCGCTGGGTGCGCAGGAATTTCCCGAACGTATCCTTGATTGCCGGCAACATCGTCACCGGCGACGCGGCGCGCGCGCTCGTCGACGCGGGCGCCGATGCGGTGAAAGTCGGCATCGGCCCGGGCTCGATCTGCACTACGCGCGTGATCGCCGGTGTCGGTGTACCGCAGATATCGGCCATCGGCATGGTCGCCGAGGCCTTGAAGGGCAGCGATGTCGGACTGATCGCCGACGGCGGCATCCGCTATTCCGGCGATATCGCCAAGGCGCTCGCAGCTGGCGCGGACTGCGTGATGATAGGCGGGATGTTTGCGGGTACTGAAGAAGCGCCTGGCGAAGTCGAGTTGTATCAGGGCCGCTCGTACAAGAGTTATCGCGGCATGGGTTCGCTCGGCGCGATGCAGAAAGGTTCCAAAGACCGCTATTTCCAGGACGACGAAGCCGACGCCGACAAGCTTGTGCCCGAAGGCATCGAAGGCCGCGTGCCGTATCGCGGACCCTTGCGCAATATCGTGCATCAGCTAGCTGGCGGCCTGCGCGCGGCGATGGGTTATGTTGGCTGCGGCAGCGTTGCCGAGATGCGCACAAAGCCACAGTTCGTGCGCATCACATCGGCCGGTGTGCGCGAATCGCATGTGCACGATGTGACGATCACCAAGGAAGCCCCGAATTACCGGTTCGACTGAGTCGAGCCTTGATTCGGAATTGGAAATTCGGGTGTAGCAGTACAGGGTGCTTTCGGCTCGCCGATCGTGAGGCTCCGAATGCCGATTTTCCGAATTCCGAATTCCAAATCGCGAAGCTCGCATGTCAAACATCCACACCGACAAGATCCTCATCCTTGATTTTGGCGCCCAATACACGCAGTTGATCGCGCGGCGTGTTCGGGAGATGGGTGTCTATTGCGAAATTTGGGCTTGGGATCACGAGCCCGCCGCTATCGCTGCGTTCGCTGCGAAGGGCATCATTCTCTCAGGTGGCCCCGAATCGACTACGTTGGCCAATGCGCCGCGTGCGCCGCAAGCGGTGTTCGACGAAGGCGTGCCGATTCTTGGCATCTGCTACGGCATGCAGACGCTGGCCGTGCAGCTCGGCGGCGAGACCGAAGCGGCGGAGGCGCGCGAGTTCGGCCATGCCAGGGTCGAGGTCGTTGCGCATGATCGCCTGCTCGCCGGATTTACCGATCATGCGCCGGCGCAGGCGCTCGATGTCTGGATGAGTCACGGCGACCACGTTGCCAAACCGCCGCCGGGTTTTATTGTCACTGCGCGGACCGAGCGTATTCCGGTGGCCGCAATGGCGAACGATGCCAAGCGCTGGTACGGCGTGCAATTCCATCCGGAAGTCACGCACACCAGGCACGGCAGTGCGTTGCTCAATCGGTTTGTCACTGAAATTTGCGGCTGCACGACACTTTGGACGGCGGCCAACATCATCGACGACCAGATTGCGCGAGTGCGCGCGCAGGTTGGCGACGACCACGTGCTGCTCGGACTTTCGGGTGGTGTCGATTCCTCGGTCGTCGCTGCACTTCTGCATCGCGCGATCGGCGCGCGCCTGACCTGCGTCTTTGTCGACACCGGCCTGCTGCGCTGGCAGGAGGGCGATCAGGTAATGGCCATGTTCGCTGCCGAGGCCACTGCCGGCGGATTGGGCATCAAGGTCATTCGAGTGGACGCGGCGGAGCGGTATTTCGCTGCGCTCGCCGGCGTGGCCGATCCAGAAGCCAAGCGCAAGATCATCGGTGGTTTGTTCGTCGAAATATTCGACGACGAATCGGCGAAGCTCAGTGCGACCGGTGGTCACGTGAAGTGGTTGGCGCAGGGCACCATTTACCCGGATGTCATCGAATCGGCTGGCAGCACGACCGGCAAAGCTCATGTGATCAAGTCGCACCACAATGTCGGTGGCTTGCCGGAAACGATGAAGCTCAAACTGGTCGAACCACTGCGCGAATTGTTCAAGGACGAAGTGCGTCGTATCGGCATCGAACTCGGCTTGCCGCACGAAATGGTGTATCGCCATCCGTTTCCGGGCCCGGGACTTGGCGTGCGCATCCTCGGCGAGGTCAAGCGCGAATACGCAGACATTCTTGCGCGCGCCGACGCGATCTTCATCGAGGAATTGCGCAAGGCCGACCTGTACGATCGCACCAGCCAGGCGTTTGCGGTTTTCCTGCCGATCAAGTCAGTCGGCGTGATCGGTGATTCGCGCGCCCATGAATGGGTTATCGCGCTGCGTGCGGTCGAGACGATCGACTTCATGACCGCGCACTGGGCACATCTGCCCTACGATTTTCTTGATCTCGTTTCGCGGCGCATCATCAATGAAATTGCGCAGGTCTCGCGCGTTGTCTATGACATCAGTGGCAAACCTCCCGCGACGATCGAGTGGGAGTAGGTGACCTTGCGGTCGCCGGAAATGCCGTGATCGTTCCGTCTCCGTATCTGTCCGAGGAAGAACGCGATCGCCACTGGATGGCGCGTGCGCTGGTGCTTGCGCGCGAAGCGGAAAACGCGGGCGAAGTGCCGGTCGGGGCGCTCGTCGTGCTCGACGACGTCATCATCGGCGAAGGCCGCAATTGCATGATCGGCAAGCACGACCCCAGTGCCCACGCCGAGATCGAGGCGTTGCGCGATGCCGGTGGTCGCCTCGGCAACTACCGCTTTCCCGATGCGACGCTGTACGTGACGCTGGAGCCGTGCGTGATGTGCGCCGGCGCAATGATCCATGCGCGCATTGGCCGCGTCGTATTTGCGGCTCGTGATCCGAAAACGGGCGCTGCGGGCAGCATGTTCGACATCCTGCAAAGTGATCGTCATAACCACAAGCTGGAAGTCAGCGCCGGGATATGTGCACAGGAAGCCGCAACGATGCTGAGTGATTTCTTCCGTTCGCGACGCTGAACTCGCTTTGCGCGCTCAACGCGGCGTCACGCGCCAGACGCAGCCACCCACATCGTCGGCCACCACCAACGCACCCGTCATATCGAGCGCGACCGATACGGGGCGTCCGCGCGCGTGTCCCTGTGCATCAAGAAACCCACTGAGAACATCCTCGGGGCTGCCGTCAGGATGGCCGTTGGAAAATGGCACAAAAATGACTTTGTAACCGGAAGCCGGGCGTCGATTCCACGATCCGTGCTGGGCCACAAACGCACCGCTGCGATAATGCGCCGGAAACAGGGTGCCTGTGTTGAACGCCAGGCCGAGCGATGCCGTGTGTGCGCCGAGCGCGTAATCGGGAACCGTCGCGTGAGCGACGAGATCCGCGCGTTGCGGCTGCACGCGCGCATCGAGATGCGTGCCGTAGTAACTGTAGGGCCAACCGTAAAACGCACCATCGGTGAGCGCGGTCATGTAGTCGGGCACCAAATCACTGCCGAGCTCGTCGCGCTCGTTGACCGCAACCCACAACTTGCCGCTCTGCGGTTGCCAGTCCATGCCGACTGGATTGCGCAAACCGGTCGCAAACGGTCGAGTTTCGCCGCTTGGCAAATCCACTTCAATCACACGGGCGCGGTCCGCTTCGTTGGCGATCCCATTTTCCGCAGCATTGCTGTTGGAGCCAATGCTGACGAAAAGGTGTTGGCCATCCACGCTGGCCACGACATTCTTGGTCCAATGATGATTGAGCGGGCCGGCCGGCAGATCGAGGATTTTCTTGCCAGGCTGGACGATTCGGGTGTCGCCTGTGTGATAACCAAAGCGCAGCAGCGCATCGGTATCGGCGACGAAAAACGCGTCGCCGACCAGAGCCATTCCAAACGGCGAATTGAGCCCGTCGAGAAACACGCTGCGCGTTTCCGCGATACCGTCGCGATTGCCATCGCGCAACAGGCTGATCCGGTTTGCGCTTGCATGGCCGGAGCCGGCGCGGCGCATGATGGTGCCCATCACGTGGCCACGAATGCCGCGCGCATCGTCTGGACGCACGGGCGCGTCGGTTTCCGCGACCAGCACGTCGGCGTTGGGCAGTACATGCACCGATCGCGGATGGTCCAGCCCGCAGGCGAAGGCAGCGACGGAGAATCCAGCGGCGGCAAGCGGCTTTTCGCCGCGCGTCCAGCCGACGGCGGGGGCGATATTGACGGTTGGCAGCAGGGTTTGCTGCGGAGGCGGAAGTTCAGGTTGCGGGCCGAATCCTGCCGACACTGGCAAGCGCGCGTGAGTGGCGCATGCGCTGGTAACCAATGCAATGAGCGAAAGGACGTAAGAGCTACGCATGATCAAGATATCCACGCTCGATGCGAGATCGCAACTATCGGGGTTCCCGATGCATCGCAGTTAACCGGGCTGTTGATGCGCCGCCGCGTGCGCTACGGTAGGTTGCACGCGCTCCGGTGCTGTCCGTTGAACAGTCGTTCAAACGGTACTGTTGACAGTGTGCGCGGGTCCAGGAACGCGTTGATAACGTCGTTCGACGATTTGCTCGTGTCCGTTGAACGGCGACGACTCGCACCTGGGAACGACGGCGGCAACAGGTTTGCACGCGTCCCGTTCGCGCAACGATTGGTGTGAGATGTCCTGTACAACGCGCCGCTGGCCGAAACCGGCGGCGCGTTGCGGGGTGTCAGGCTGCAGCGTCCTTGAGTTTCTTGAGTGGACGAATCTTCACCTTGACCGACGCCGGCTTGGCAGCGAACCAGCGTTCTTCCTTGGTGAAAGGATCGATGCCTTTGCGCTTGGGTTTGGCGGCGACTGCAGTCGAGCTGACTTTCATCAGGCCCGGCAGCGTGAACTGGCCGACGCCCTTCTTGTGCACCGAATTGGCGATGGTCTGTTCCAGCGCTTCGAGCACGGCTCGCACGCCCTTGGTATCGACACCGCTGTGGGCCGACAGGTGATTGACGAGCGACGACTTTGAAAGAACCTCGGTCAAAGGTTTCATCGCAGCGGGCTTCGGTGCACCCGACGATTTCTTGGGGGCGGTCTTTGCAGCAGACTTCTTCATGGCCATGAACAATTGGCTCCTGGATAGGGTTGGCTAGTAGCGTCAAGCGTGACGCACGATTCGCGTCATGCACCTCTAGCGTAGCGGGTTTGCGCACCCATCGCTGCATTTCCTTCGGGCAAATTCGAAAAATGCGGTTTGGCGGGCGGCTATCCACAGGGTGATTCCCGTGCGACCGGATGCGGGTTCCAAGCCGAGGTTGCGGTAACCCATTAGCCCGAATGCGTCAGCGGCGGATTCGTGCGTACACGTAGGCAACGCCTGCCGCGGTCGCGATTGCGGTAAACGGACGCTCGCGCACCAACGCACGCAGGGTCTGGGCGATGTCTGCAAAGTTGCCTGCGATCGCTTCGCGCACGCTGTCGATCGCATCGGTTGCGGCCTTGGCAATCTCGTGGAGGCCGTCGCTGAGTTGCGCACGCGCCAACGCATCCTCGCGCTCAGCGCGATGGTCTGCGTAGTCGCTGCCCAATGCGCTCGCGCCAATGTTTTCGGAAGGGTTATTCATGCCGTTTCTCCTGCTGGAAAATCCAGCCTAGCGGTTCCTTCCTTAACGCGACTCGGCGGTGTCGAAAATACCAGCGCAGGCGGCGCAGGGCCGCCCGTTTTCGAGGGCGAACAGTGGTTGTCGTTGGCGGTAATCGGGCGATGACAAGCGCCGCCTGTCTCGCCTAAAGCCCAGCCAAAGCGCTATGGCGCACCGCAGCAAGACTTCTGACAACGATATCAATAGTCTGCGCACGTTTGAGTTCTGGATCCGTCTGTGGACTCAAACCGCTCGGTCCAGGGTCGGAGCCACGCGTCAGTCTTCCATGCAAACTCTCACATGCCGCGTCAAGCCGCCGCTGCATGAACCGTCAATTTCCCGGAGAACTCAATGTCCTTGCCGTTCACGCGCACATCTATTGGTGCGCAAACGTCGTTGTTCGTCGCACTCGGATTTGTTTTTGCAAGCAGCGCTTTCGCTGCCGATCACGGGCGACCAGAGGTATCCCAAGCCGCGCAACACGATACGTTGTCTTCGCTGCGTGACACGTTCCCGCTTGTCGAACCCTTTTACAAAGAACCCAAGGAACACGAACTGCACGCGTTGCCCGTGCATGACAAGGCCGGAAACGCTGCCGATCCGGTCGTGCAGAGTTTCACGAACTTCGTCAGCGCACCGATCCTCGGCGGCAGCGTCGATGGCGTCGGTCAAGGCTTTATCGGACCGCAGGGTACCTTTGTCGTCAACAGCGCGCCGCCAGACACGAACGGGGCCGTCGGCGCGACGCAGTATGTGCAGATCGTGAACCAATCGCTGGCCGTGTTCGACAAAGCGACCAAGAACGCTGTCTACGGTCCGGTTGCCAGCAAGACCTTGTGGTCGGGTTTCGGCGGTCCGTGCGAAGCGGACAACGATGGTGATGCCACGGTTGTATACGATCGTGCGAGCGGCCGCTGGGTCATTTCCCAGTTCGCGGTCACGGCAGCGCCGTATTACCAGTGCGTCGCGGTTTCGGCCACCAGTGATGCAACCGGCGCCTATTATCGCTATGCGTTCTCGTATGGCAGCGCGTTCCCCGATTATCCAAAGCTCGGTACCTGGCCGGATGCGTATTACACAACCTTCAACATTTTCAACGGCAACACGTTCGGCGGGGCCAAGTTGTGCGCCTACGATCGTACGTCGATGCTGAGCGGTGCCGCAGCGACGCAGCAGTGCTTCCAGCTTTCGACCAGTTACGGCGGTGTGTTGCCGGCTGACGTGGACGGTGCCACAGCACCACCGGCAGGGTCGCCGGAGTACCTGATGAACTTCGGCAGCAATTCGCTGAATTTGTGGAAATTCCATGTCAACTGGGCGACACCTGCGAGCAGCACGCTGACCGGGCCTACCAATATTCCAGTAGCCGCGTTTTCGACCGCGTGCGGTGGTGGTACGTGTGTGCCGCAGTCAGGCGTGAATCAGAAGCTCGATTCGCTCGGTGATCGGCTGATGTTCCGACTCGCGTATCGTAATTTCAGTGGGCACGAGTCGCTGGTCGTCAATCATTCGGTGAAAGTCGGTACCTCGCGCAAGAATCCTTATACCGGCGTTCGCTGGTACGAGATCCGCAGCCCCGGCACGACGCCTGTTGTGTATCAGCAGTCCACGTACGCGCCTGACACCAACTACCGCTGGATGGGTTCGATCGCAATGGACAAGCTGGGCGACATCGCGCTGGGCTACAGCGCGTCGGGCAGCGCGCTGCATCCGGCCATCCGTTATACCGGTCGGCTGGCCGGTGACGCGTTGAACACTTTGCAGGCGGAAACCAGCATCGTTGAAGGTGCCGGCTCGCAAAGCGGTTCCAACCTTGCGCGCTGGGGTGATTACAGCGACATGACCGTCGACCCCGTCGATGACTGCACCTTCTGGTACACCACCGAATACCTGAAGAATACCGGCGCATTCAACTGGAATACGCGCGTCGCTTCCTTCAAGTTCAGCGGTTGCCAATAAGCCTTACTTTCAAACCTTCCATCGCACCATCCAAAACCTCCTGGCGGATTTCAGCCAGGAGGTTTTTTTTGGCCCTCCCACAGGGGTGCATTGGCGATGGCGTACCCGGCTCGGCTCCCGCTACACTTGACCTGTCAGCTGCAGACTGGCGTACCGCGATGTTTCCCGATCAACGGAACATATGACGACCTTTCCGGCTTCCACAGCGTCATTGCAGGCCTTCGATGAAGATGCCTGGGACGATCTGCTCAATTACATCGAAGAGCGCCGGGTCATTCCGATCATTGGTCCCGACCTGCTGCGCGTGCAGACCGACGGCGGCCTGCGTCCGTTGTACGAATGGCTAGCCGAAAAACTGGCGGTGCGCCTGTCGGTGGATATCGTCGGACTTCCACGGCCGCTAACGCTCAACGACGTGATGTGCTGTTACCTGGGTCAGCACGGGCGCCGTGAGGAAGCCTACACACGGGTGCGTTCGATCATGCGCGAGATCCAGTTCGAACCGCCGCTGGCGCTTCGACAATTGGCGCAGATCACCGATTTCGACCTATTCGTGACCACCACGTTCGATCCGCTGCTTGAGAACGCGATCAATCTCGAACGCCACGACGGTCAGGCTTCGGCGGAGGTCATCGCCTATGCGCCGAACCGCGTCGCGGATTTGCCGGTCGAACGCAGCCAGTTGCAGCGCACGGTTGTCTATCATCTGCTGGGCCGACTTTCCGCCTCGCCGACGTATGTGCTCTCCGACGAGGACATGCTGGAATTCATCTGCGCACTGCAGTCCGAGCATCTGATTCCGGAAAAGCTTTTCCACGAACTCGAGCACAGCCACCTGCTGCTGATCGGCAGCGATTTCTCCAACTGGTTGGCGCGACTGTTCCTGCGCATGGCCAAGCGCAAGCGACTCTCCGACCCGCGCGATTTCACTGAAGTGTTCGCCGACGATCACACCATGCAGGACGAGCGACTGGTGTCGTTCCTGCAGCAGGTCAGCGTGCGCACGCGGGTGTTCGGCGGCGCGGAGGCTTTTGTCGCCGAACTGCATGCGCGCTGGAGCAAGCGCCAGCGCCCGGCGCTGCCGTCGCATGGCAACGGGAGTGCCCCGCAACGCTTCATGCCGCCGTCGCGCGAGATGCCGGAGAACGCGGTTTTCATCAGTTACGCGCGCGAGGATCTGCCCGCCGTGCAGCGCTTCAAGGCTGCGATGGATGCGGTCGGCATGACGACCTGGTTCGACCTCGACCGGCTCGAAGGCGGCGACGACTATGACCGCAAGATCCGCGCGAACATCAGTCGTTGCAGCTTCTTCGTGCCAGTGATCTCGGCGGCGACCCAGCGCCGGCATGAAGCCTACTTCCGTCGCGAATGGAGCTATGCGGTCGATCGCGCACGCAACATCGCCGAGGGCGGCGTTTTCATCTTGCCCGTGTGCATCGACGACACCCCCGAATCGCAGGCCCTGGTGCCGGAGCAGTTCAAGGCGCTGCACATCGTGCGGATTCCAGGTGGCGAACCTCCGCCAGAGTTCCTGCGCCGACTCCAGGAATTGTTTAGCGGGAGGCGCGCATGATCACGGGCGCTGCCGAAGACGCGGTTGCCATCGACCCGGAAAATCCGTGGCTTGGCCTGTTCTCGTACTCGGAAGAATCGCGCGCATTTTTTCATGGCCGCGACGACGAGACCGCCGAGCTTTGCCGCCGCGTCCAGCGCAAACTGCTGACGGTACTGTTTGGCCAATCCGGACTCGGCAAGACCTCACTTCTGCGCGCCGGCATCGTGCCGCGATTGCGTGCGGAAGGATATTGCCCGATTTACGTGCGGATCGATTACGCGCCGGGATCGCCGGCGCCATCCGAACAGATCAAGCAGGCCATCTTCAGGGCCACCGCTGCTGCCGGCTTCTGGACCCGGGCCGGTGCCGCGATCGAAGGCGAATCGTTGTGGGAATTCCTGCACCATCGCGGCGACCTTCTGCGCGACGCCAATGGTCAAACGCTGATGCCGCTGCTGATCTTCGATCAGTTCGAGGAAATCTTCACGCTCGGTCAAGCGGATGATGCTGGTCGATTGCGCGCTCGGGAATTTCTCACGGATTTAGCCGATTTGGTCGAAAATCGTCCGCCGGCGGCGCTTGAAGCGAGGATCGAGTTCGACGACGCTGCTGCGGAAGACTTCGATTTCGCGCGCGCCGATTATCGCGTGCTGATCGCATTGCGCGAGGACTATCTTGCGCACCTCGAAAGCGTGAAGGGCATCATGCCCTCGATCACCCAGAACCGGATGCGGCTTGCGCGCATGACCGGCGCGCAGGCGCTGAGCGCGGTGGTCAAACCGGGTGGTCGACTGGTGTCGCAGGAAGTCGCCGAGTCGATCGTGCGCTTCGTCGCCGGTGGTTCGGAACTGGGGAATGCAGAGATAGAGCCGTCGCTGCTCAGTCTCGTCTGTCGTGAGCTCAACACGGTTCGACAGACGCAGGGACGCAGCGAAATTTCCGCTGATTTGCTGGCCGGTTCGCGCGAGACGATCCTCTCCGAATTTTATGAGCGTGCGCTGGCCGATCAGCCGGCTGGCGTGCGTCGCGTGATCGAAGACGAACTGCTCACGGAATCCGGTTACCGCGAGAGTCTGGCCGAAGAGCGCGTGATCAAAACGCTGGCCGCTGCCGGTGCGGCGCCAGATGCATTGGCGATGTTGGTCAATCACCGCCTGCTGCGCATCGAGGAACGTCTCGACATGCGCCGTGTCGAGTTGACCCACGATGTGCTTTGCAGCGTGGTCCTGGCCAGTCGCAATTTGCGCCACGAGCGTGAAGCGCGCGACGAAGCACAGCGCCAGCTCGCCACGCAGCAGGAACGCGAAGCCGCAACCCATCGTGCGTTGCTGCGCGCGCGCATGGTGGCAAGCGTGTGCGCCGTGCTGATGATCGTCGCCATCGCCAGTGCGGTGTTCGGCTGGATCAGCCAGCGCCACGCGCACGCGGCTGAAGTCGAGGCGCAGAAGTCGCGCAGCAATGCCGAAAAATTGGTCAGCTTCCTGATCGAGGATTTCTATTCCGAGTTGGAACCGACGGGTCGGCTGGAGACCCTCGGCAAACTCGCGCATATGACCGTAGGTTATTACGACGGACTTCCGTCGGAGCTCATCACGCCGCGAACGCAGACCTTTCGCGCGATGGCGCTCGTGCGCGAAGGCGCGGCGCAACAGGCGAGCGGTCACGTCGATAACGCGTTTAAGAACTTCGGCGAAGCGCAGGCCGTGTTTGAAAAATTGCGTGCGTCGGGCGACCAGAGCGAAGAGATCACCTACGGCTTGGCCCTGGCACTCTATAACCAGGGATTCGGTTCGTTCAATGGTGGTCGAGGCTCCACCGAACAATTGAAACAGGCGGCGGATCTGCTGCGCCCGCTGGTGAGGGCGCTGAATCCTTCGCGACAGGTCCGGCTGACCTATGTGGATACCTTGAATGTCCTCAGCCACACCCAGCCGAAGGAAATGGCCGTAGCCACCTGTGAGGAAGGACGCAAAATTCTCACCGGAATGGGCGCGATGGATCTGTCGGATCTCAATGCCACTTCATCGTACGCCGACATCGCGGATTCGGAAGCGCGCCACTTGCTGTCACTCGGCCGCATTGACGATGCGCAAAAGATCGAGAAGGACGTTTACGACCTTGCCGAGAAAGTACTTCTGCAGCGTCCCGGCGACCTGCATTCCTTGATGAACCGCTATTTTGCCGCGCAGTTGCTGGGCACATTGGCCGAGCGCCGTCACGACGATGCTTCGGCCGCAGACTACGCCACGCGCTCGGCGCAGGCCGGCGAAGACTATGTCCGGTTCAATCCTTCCGACCTGACCCCATGGTCTTTCTGGACGAAGGGTTTGCGGCAGGTTGCAGACCAACAACTGGAACGTGGCGAAGTGACGCACGCAATCGCGACGCTGCGCACGCTATTGGCGCTGGAGCAGGATAAGCGAAGGCCTTCGAGTCTCGGTCCGGTAGTGTGGTATCACTGGATCCAGCTGGCGAACCTGCAGGCGCAGGTTGGCGATGCGGCTGCGGCGGCACAGTCCTTGAAATCCTATGTGCACGACACGGGCGAGTATTTGGCCGACCTCGCGCCGAACGATCCACGGCATTCGATTTTCGCCATGCCAGAGCAGGGGTTGGCCAGCAGCCTGCAATTGATCGAAGGGGCGCCGCAGGCTGCTTTGACCTCTGCCACAGCCGTGATCGATCACATCGGACAAACCAAGGTTCCGACCGGCGACATGAATTCCGCCGTCGCGAAGAACAATGTCCTTGGCGGAGCCCTGATCGCCGCATCTAGAGCGGCAATTCGGCTCGGGCGCCCTGCGCAAGCCGAGGTCTTCGCACGGCAATTGTTGACGCTGCCGGCCGACCCACGCTCGGGCGATGACCCGCTGGTGAGAGAATCGCGCAGCCGCGCAGTTCTCGGGCATGCCGTCGCCATGCAGGGTCGAGCCGATGAGGCGCAGGCAATCTTGCAACCTGCACTCGCGTACTACCAAAAAGAACAACAGACAGGCGCGCTTGGCACCACTTTCCGACGCGACTTCGCTTATGCGCTCTACGTCAGTGCGCTGGCGCATGCCGCGGACGCCGCGGGTCGCGCGCAGCGCAACGCGGATCTGGCAGAAGCTGCCAAACTGATCGATGGCGCGGCGGAAGAAGCCAGGCAACTCGTGGGTATGCGCGAGGTAAGTGGCTTGATCACGGCAGCACAAGCAAAGTAGCCGACGGTGAGCACGGGCCGAGACCAACGGCGGTGAGGCTGCGCGATCGACCCGTGGTTGCAGCCGCCATCTGGAACACGCTAGCGCCTATCCCGAATGAAGAGAGCCTTTGCTAGCGGAGCTTCGACGCTGCACCGCAACGTTCCAGCCAGCGAGTTACGCGCCGCCACGCACAATTCTTTGGAAAACCGGATGCGTTATCGCGCTTTCATCAGCTACAGCCACAAGGATTCGCGCTGGGCCACTTGGTTGACCCGCAACCTCGAGGGTTACCGTGTGCCGGCGCGCTTGCGCGGCAGCAGCGGAGAGTTTGGTCCGCTGCCGGAACGCCTGATTCCTTTTTTCCGCGATCGTGAGGAGCTCGCCAGCGCCGGCGAATTGGGACCGAAGATCCAGGCCGCACTGGCTGATTCCGAAGCGCTGATCGTGATCTGTTCGCCCCATGCCGCGCGCTCGCAATGGGTAAACGGCGAGATCCTGCGATTCAAGCGCGGCGGCCGCAACAATCGGATCTATTGTCTGATCGTGGCCGGCGAACCCAATGCCGACGATGCGCGCGAATGTTTCGCACCTGCCCTGCGCTTCGAACTGGATGCCGATGGGAACCTCGGCACGCAACCGGCGGAACCGATTGCCGCCGATATTCGGCCAGGGAAGGACGGCAAATCGCTGGCACGTTTGAAACTGCTGTCTGGCCTGCTCGGCGTAAGTCTCGATAGCCTGCGGCAACGCGAGGCGGCGCGCCGACACCGGCGAATGCTGGCCGTTACCGCGCTGGCGTTGCTGGTCATGCTGGTGACCAGTTACCTGGCGGTTCAGGCCGTGATCGCCCGACACGCCGCCGAGCGGCGCCAAAAGCAGGCTGAAACGCTGGTTGATTTCATGCTTGGAGATCTCAGCGACAAGCTAACTCAGGTTTCGCGGCTCGATATTCTGGTTGCGGTCGACGATCAGGCGATGGCCTACTTCCAATCGTTGCCCACAACGGATGTCACCGATCAATCCTTGCAACAGCGTGCGAAAGCGCTGGTAAGGATCGGCAACGTACGTCGCGACCAAGGCCACCTGCCGCAATCCCTGCAATCGTTCCAGGCCGCGGCCGCGCTGGAGGCGAAGCTGGCGCAGGCATCGCCCAACGCCATTGAACCGCAACTGGCCTATGCCGAGATCCTGACGTACATCGGTACGGATTATTGGTACCAAGGTGAACTTGAGCACGCGCGCGAGGGTTTCGAGGCAGCCCAGAATGTATTGCTTCGCGCCAAGAAGCTCGCGCCGGATAATCCGCAGTTGCTGTTCCAGCTTGCAACCCTCGACAACAACATCGGCCATGTGCTCGAAGGCAGCGGCCATCTGCCGGAAGCAATGGCTCAGTACGAAAGCATGCTGGATCTTTCCGGGGAACTGCTGAAGATCAACAGCGACAACAGGGAGTGGGTCGCGATGTCGGGCCTCGCGCACAACAACCTTGCCAAGATGGCCCTCCTGCGCGGTGATCTGACGGCGGCGGTGGCCGAATATCGAGCCGATGTGGCGATCGAGGCCGACCTCGCGCAGCGCGATCCGCGCGACAACAACCAGGCAGAGAAATTGCTGCTGTCGCGGGCTGCGCTTGGGCGGACTCTGGCTCTGACCGGTGAAACGAAGTCCGGCATTGCGCATTTGCGCCAAGCCCTGGATGAGGTCACGCGCCTGTTGGGCATTGAACCCGCCAACACCTCATTCCAGGAAGATGCCGGGCTGTATTCCACCCAGCTTGCGCGCGAGTTGCGCGTGAATGGCGATGCGTCCGGTGCCGCGGCCCTTTCAACGCGGGCAATCGATACGCTGGAACATCTGACGACGCAGGATCCGGGAAATACCGGTTGGCAGCGCGAGCTGGCTGAAGCGCGAATCGAACGGGCGCAGCAAGCGCGCGCCGCTGGTCAAATGGATGCCGCACGCAAACAGGCGCAATTGGCCTTGGCCATTCTCGAACCACAGCTCGCTCAGCAACCTGACGACCGCTCCACCGTACTGGCTTCGATCGGCGTCCGCCTGCTGCTCGCAGCCATCGCCGATGATGCTCAAGGTGCGACGAAGTTGCGCGAGCAAGCTTTGCAGACCGCACAGACACAATCTTCGGGTCGCAGCGATCCACGATTGCTGGCACTTCAGGTGGAAGTCTTGCTGGACCTTGGTCGCAAGCCCGAAGCGCTCGCAGTTCTGCCGGCATTGCGGGAAACCGGTTATCTCGATCCGGGCTTAGCGAGCTTGCTGCGCCAAAACGCGATTGCCACTCCGGTCCGTACGGCCCAGGAATCCCACCAACCGTGATCCTGGAATCATCATGCAAGGCGGCCGGTAGCCTCATCAGGCTGGACGCGGGTTGCGAGACTTTGCCGCTGTGGACTCACCCCATTGAAGTTGACCGAAGGTTGGCTAGCACGAAACTGCTTGCAGTCGCGTGACGCATATCCCGTTTTTGCATTTTGCGATACGCCCGCGTAGGCTGGATTTTCTCGGCGGCCACGCATCTCCCGCCGAGACGGGAATTTCGCAGATGTCGCACTCATGGGAGCATGTCATGCAAGCACCGGATCTCGATGACAACGATCAGGAAAACGAGCAGGAAAATGACAATCAAGCCAGCGATGATTCGCAACAGACAGAAGATTCCGCGCAAGCCGCAGTAGCGCCCAGAAATCGCAGCGCGACAAGCCCACTTATCATCAATAAGTGAGGTGCGCAGATGTGCAGGTGGGTTAACGTGAGTGTCGAGCGCAAGACCGCACCTCGCTTTCGCGTCAGATCAAAGCGGCCCCGAAAGGGGCCGTTTATTTTTTGGCGGTGAGAGTATCCGTCCTTCGAATTCTCGGCAGGTTTTGTCGTGTTTCAAGGCGTGCTGTCGAATTGGGAGGAATTTCAGCGATTGCGCTGGATAGCAGTCGCTAGGGCAGAGGCCCTTTCCTGCTGACCCCCGTATGCACACGCATCGAGCACGCGAAGAGTTTGGGGTAATCGTGTCGAGGACCGATCCGATGTTGCCACCACGCGGCGCTACGACCGCTGGGCGCGCTTGGCCAATTCCGCGTCAAGGGCTACCCCGCCAGTGCGAAAAGGTCAACCGGGTGCCCCTTGCAGTAGTTCGTGACCACAGCTCCGCTGCGTCTATGCTCCCATCATCCGCCCTTTGAAACCTAAATGGTGCGCGCGCTTTTTGGATTCAGCTTTGTGCAGCGGTAAACGCTTCGTTCCGATTGGCCAGTGCCGTCATCGCCTGCGGTCCGAAGGAAGATCCGAAACCATCCTTGAAGATCTGGAAGAACTGGGACAAGGGCACCATTTCCAAATGTAGTGGCGGAACGTACGGCGAATTAGGCACGCCAGTCGTGGCTGGATCGTTTAAAAGCGCAGGCACAACCACAAAAAGCGCGAGAGTTATCGGGTTGCAAGCCGTGCCGTTGAATGCCGATCCTATGGCAACGGTCGTGACGGAAGGCGTCTTCGGTATGTAGTAGAGGCCCTTGTTCCCGGCGTTTACCATGATGCCACCGGACTGATTGCCTTCGCCACTCGTGGTCACATAGGCCTGCCCAGTGCAATTGGACGTCGAGTAAATCAATGCTGAATCATAGGTCGCACCGCCAATATCAACACTCACCGGAATGACGACGCCGGTGGAGCCGTCCAACGAAAAACGGAATCCGTGAATACTGTGAAAGATCGACACACCCTCGGCGTACTCGCCGACCAGGACGTTGTTGGCATCGTAAACGCCGCTCACGCCCGCGAGGCATTGCATCGATGCTACCAAGCAAGCACAGCCCACAGCGAAAGATTGTTTCGTCATTGCCGACTCCTGATTGAAGATCAGTGGAGAACGTGATTTGTGCTTTCTGATTGATTGGATCACAAAGCCTATCCGAACGTAAACTGGACCGCCAGATGCGGGTAAATAATGGGGCTGAGGACGCTGAATCAGCGACGCCGTGCGCGTCTGCGCCTACAGGTGGATAGTGTTCATCAGACTGTCAATGTACTCAGTTCTCATCGGACCTGTCCGTGCGTGTGCTTAGTCCTGATGCGTGCAGCCACATCGGCTGCAAGACTGGACCGTCCCGCGTCGCCCGAAGCCAGACTTGCAGTAGTGCGCTCTCTCTCCGCCTGTCTCTCTTCCTCAGAGAGTTGACTCCACCAGGCGCGAACCTCCGCGTTTCCGGCAACCTCACTCAGCGCAGCGACTGCGTATCGCATCGCTT
>JBDUED010000020.1:0-21955 GCA_040002595.1 Dokdonella sp.
TCGCCGCTGCCGCCGCCTTTTCCTGCAGTTGCTTGAGCCTCTGCTGCAAGTCGGCGATTTCAGAATTCTTGAGGCCGATCAAGCGATCGTTCTTGTTCTTGAGATCTTCCAGTTCCTTGACCTGCGACTTGAGATTGCCCGTTTCCTGCTCGCGAGTGGTCAGACTCTCCTTGGCACGCGCCAACTCCGATTTGAGTTCCGCGGTCGCTGCGGCATTGCCGGCGCTGCTGCCGGGCCGGTCCGCGACGGCGACGCTATCCTTGCCGGCTTTCGGCGGCACCAGTTCGAGCCGTTCGCTACTGCCCTTGTCGGTCGCTGCAATCGTTTTCGCCGTTTTTTCCGCGGAAGCGGCTGGAGTCCTGGCGTTGGCGTCTGCGACCAGCGTCGGGCTTGCGCGACCGCCACGCCAGTCCTCGATTTGCGCATGTACCTGTGCGGCGGCGGCGCTGGCGGACGCTACTGCCTTGACTTCGTCGGCAGAGGGAACGCGCAGGATCGCGCCACGCTTGAGCGCGTTGATGTTGCTCTTGTAAAACGCATTCGGGTTGTTCTTCAGCAGAGCGAGCATCATCTGGTCAACGCTGACGCCGCTGCCCGCTTGTGCTTCGCGCGCAATACCGGACAAGGTTTCGCCGGCGGCGACCGGGCCGTACTCGCCCGCCGGGATTGCTTTCACGGCCCTCGGTGCCACAGGTGCGACCTTCTCGGGTACATGTGCGGGCTGCTGCGTGATCCGGGTTTCGGTCGTCGTACGGACCGTCTCTTGGCGGGTCAGTGTTTCCGTGTGCGGCGCCGCAACGACCGCGGTGGTCGTCGCCGCGTGCGACGCGGGCGCCATCAAGGGCGGATCGAGCAGCACGGTGTACTCGCGCAGCAAGCGTCCGTTGGGCCAGTTCGCTTCGATCAGGAAGTCGAGATAGGTATCGCGCACCGCTTCCTTGCTGGTTACCTTGATCGTCATCGAACCGTTCGCGCCTTTCACCAGCGTGAATTCGAGCGGTACCGTGAGGCGTGAACGGTTGATGCCAACGCGCTCGAAATCTTCCGCATTCGCCAGGCTCACCAACAGCCCTTCGGCCTCGCGCGCGCTCCCCTGGATGACTGGGATTTCCGCATCAAGGGGTTGATTCAATTTGGATTTTACGTGAACTGGACCGAGGCCCAACGCCAGCGCATGGGTTCCGCCGAGCGCGAGCGCGATCGCGAGCGGTAGTTGCAGCGGTCGTTTCATCCAGACATTCCCCCAACGGCGTGAAAAGCGAACCCGACGAGTGCATCTCGAAACGGGCTTATAACACAATCGTAACTATAAGCTACAGATACGTTTTCACCAATAGTTCGGCGATCTGCACCGCATTCAGCGCAGCACCTTTGCGGATGTTGTCGGAAACTACCCACAGATCGAGCCCGCGCGGATGGGAGATGTCCTCTCGGATGCGCCCGACGAAGACTTCATCCTTGCCTGCCCCGTGAGACACCGGCGTCGGATAGCCGCCCGGCTTGCGCTCGTCGACAACGACCACGCCCGGCGCCCGTTGTAGCAGTTCCCGCGCCGCTTCCGCCGTGATCTTGTCGCGGGTTTCGACATGCACGGCCTCGGCGTGGCCATAGAACACCGGCACGCGCACGGCAGTGGCATTCACCTGGATTGACGCGTCATCGAGGATCTTTTGCGTCTCCCACACCATTTTCATTTCTTCCTTTGTGTAACCGTTGTCCTGGAAGTCGTCGATGTGCGGAATCAGGTTGAAGGCGATCTGCGCCTGGAATTTTTTCGGCTCCGCTTCCTGGAACGTCAACAACGCCGCGGTTTGACGACCGAGCTCGTCGGTGCCCGACCGGCCGGCGCCGGAAACGGATTGGTAAGTTGCAACATTGATGCGCTCAATGCCGACAGCGCGATGGATTGGCGCCAACGCGACCAGCATCTGCATGGTCGAGCAGTTCGGGTTTGCGATGATGTTGCGCTTTGTGTACTGCGAAATTGCATGCGGATTGACCTCGCTGACTACCAGCGGCACATCGTCCTGGTAGCGAAATTCGGAGGTGTTGTCGATGACCACCGCGCCCATTGCCGCCGCGCGCGGCGCGTGCAGACGCGACACCGCGCCACCGGCAGAGAAAAACGCGATATCGACCCCGTTGAAGTCGTAGTCGGCGAGATTCCTGACGTCAAGCTCACGCTCGCGGAAGGCGACCTTGGCACCAACGGAGCGCTCACTCGCCAGCGCGACCAGTTCCCCGACGGGAAACTTGCGCTGCTCGAGGATCGCCAGCAGCGTTTCGCCGACCACGCCGGTCGCGCCGACAATGGCGACGTTATATTTTTTGTTCGTGGACATCCGTGCTTATCCTCGGGCGAAGTTGTCGCAGGCGCGTTTCCGCCGCTCCTGAGGGATTCATTATTGCTTTGCAGTGGCCGGGATTCGGGGCGTTACCGCAGCCACGTCGCCGCACTGCGCACGCTGCCGCAAGGCTTGATCCATCAACACCAATGCGACCATGGCCTCGGCGATCGGCGTCGCGCGGATGCCGACGCACGGATCGTGGCGGCCCTTGGTCACGACGTCGACGGGCTCGCCGGCGAGATTCACGCTGCGCCCCGGAATCAGGATGCTGGAGGTCGGTTTCAATGCGATCGAGGCGACGATTGCCTGACCCGTGGAGATGCCGCCGAGAATGCCGCCGGCGTGATTGGATAAAAATCCCTCGGCTGTCATCTCGTCGCGATGCTCGCTGCCCTTTTGCTCCACCGCGGCAAAGCCGGCACCGATTTCGACCCCCTTTACGGCATTGATGCTCATCAGTGCGGACGCGAGTTCGCCGTCGAGCTTGCCGTAGACCGGCTCCCCCCAGCCGGGCGGCACGCCATCCGCAATGACCGTGATCCTTGCGCCAACGGAGTCGCCGGATTTGCGCAGCGCGCCAACGTATTGCTCCAGTTGCGCGATCATTGCCGCATCGGGCCAGAAGAACGGATTGTTTTCTACTGCTTCCCAGTCGAATGCGTGCGGCAGCAGTTCGCCAATTTGAGCAAGGTGCCCGCGCACGCGCACGCCGAATTTTTGCGCCAGCCACTTCTTGGCGATGACCGCGGCGGCGACACGCATCGTCGTTTCACGCGCAGACGAACGCCCACCCCCACGCGGGTCACGGATACCGTATTTGTGCCAATAGGTGTAATCGGCGTGGCCGGGACGGAACGTGTCGACCAGCTCGTTGTAGTCCTTCGAGCGCGCATCGATGTTGCGGACAAGCAGCGCGATCGGCGTGCCGGTCGTGCAGCCCTCGTAGACGCCAGACAGAATTTCGACTTCGTCAGCCTCGTGCCGCTGTGAGGTATAGCGGCTGCGTCCGGTGGCTCGGCGATCAAGATCACAACGGAATTCCTCCGCGCTGAGCGCAAGTCCGGGCGGACAGCCATCGACCACGCAGCCGATCGCCGGCCCATGGCTTTCGCCGAAGGTGGTGACGGTGAGTAGTTTTCCGAATGCGTTGCTGGACATGGAGTAAGAGCCGGAAATCGGGAAGCGGGAAGCGGGAATGGAAAAAACGGCATTGTCGCTATTTCAGCTCAAATGATTTTTCCCTGCACCCTCCTGCAGCAGGCTGGCTTGGGAAAATCCAGATCACGCATGCGCCTTGGCCGCCGTGCGGATCACGTCTGCATGTTCGATCAGTTCGCGTCGATCAAGCAGGAACACGCCCATTTGGCCAACGTTGAACTCGATCCAGTTGAACGGAACCTGCGGCAACGTCTCGATCAAAGCGCCTTCGCTTTCTCCGACCTCCACTATCAGCGCGCCGTCTTCAGTCAGGTGATCGGGTGCTGCAACAAGGATGCGCAACGCAAAATCGAGGCCGTCATTACCGGCCGTCAAGCCCAGTTTCGGTTCATGGCTGTATTCAGCCGGGAGTACGGCAAATTCCAGTTCGGTCACGTAGGGCGGATTGCTGACGATCAAGTCGTAACGCTCGCCCGCAAGATTGGCGAACAAATCCGAGCGCACCACGCGCACGCGCGTCGCCACGTCCTGAAATTCGACGTTCTCGCGCGCGAGCGCAAGCGCGTCGTCGCTGATATCGGCAAGATCGACGTGCCAATCAGGATTGTGCGCAGCGATCGCGATGCCGATGCAGCCCGAACCTGCGCACAAATCGAGCACCCGCTCAATCGGGCGTTCGTCAAGCCACGGCGAAAAACCACTCTGGATCAGCTCCGCGATCGGCGAGCGCGGCACCAGCGCGCGCGAATCGGATTTGAACTTGAGGCCTGCAAACCACGCTTCACCCGTCAGGTATGCAACCGGCTTGTGCTCCACGATGCGCCGCTCGATCAGTTCCAGCACGCTCATCTTCTCGGCCAAGGTCAAGCGCGCCTGGCCGTATGCCGGCGACAGGTCGTGTGGCAGATGCAGCGTGTGCAGGACCAGATGCGTCGCCTCGTCGATCGCATTGTCATAGCTATGGCCAAACGTCAGATCGGCCGCGCCGAACCGGCTGGCGCCGTAGCGAATGAAATCGATTATCGTGGCAAGTTCCTGGGTCACGGGCGAGATTTCGAGTCAGCGGTCGCACAGTATAAGGCGCACACGCCGCACCCATCGTCTTGCGATTGATTGCATGCAAACGATTTTGATATCGACCGCGTCGATTACGCCGCCGTGCGCTCGTTGACCGCGGCGGAACGGACATGCCGCATCGACGAGGCATCGCCTTATAATCGGCGCATGACCCGCTATCGCACTGCCGGCCGCATTTCCACGACGCCGCTGATTCTCATCGCCGCCCTCGCCGCGGCTCTTGGCCTGTGGTTGGGCGCGCGCATGCTCGGTGCGCCGGCGCTACCGGCGCTGGCAGCCGTGACGCTGTTCCCGCAACCGCGTGCGTTGCCGGATTTTCACCTGACCCGCAGCACCGGCGAGTCGCTGACGCTGGCCGATTGGAAAGGTCGCTGGACCGTCGCCTACTTCGGCTATACCCATTGCCCGGATGTCTGCCCGACCACGCTTGCCGCCTTCAAGCAGACGTGGAAACTGCTTGATTCGGCCAGCGCGCAGAAGCTGCGCTTCGATTTCATCTCGGTCGATCCCGCACGTGATACGCCCGAGCAGCTTGCGCGCTACGTTGGTTATTTCAGCAAGGACTTTGTCGCCGCGACGGGTACGGACGATGAGTTGACCGGCCTCACCCACGCGCTCGGGCTGGTCTATTCGCACGAAAAAAGCGCCGATGGCAGCGATGTCGTCGATCACAGTGCGGCAGCCGTGATCATCGACCCGCGCGGCAACGAAGCGGGCATTTTGCGACCGCCGTTCGAGCCGGCCAAGATCGCCGCCGACCTCACGATGCTGGCGGCATCGCGCTGATGCGCCCAGCCGTCGCGCTGCAGTACCTGTTGCCGCACCGGTTTCTTTCGCGCCTCGTGCTGTGGGGAACGCGCTGGACGTTTGCGCCGTGGAAGGATTTCCTGATCGGAACCATCATAAAAAACTACAACGTCGACATGCTCGAAGCGCTCGACCCGGACGCGCACAGCTATCGGCACTTCAACGCCTTCTTCACCCGCGCGCTCAAACCCGGAGCTCGACCGCAGCCGGCAGACGCCGACGCCATTGTGTGTCCGGCCGACGGGCGAATTAGTCAGACGGGATCGATCGAAAGTGGCCGCATGCTGCAAGCCAAGGGACAATCGTTCAGCGCCGCCGAACTGCTCGGTGATCAGGCGAGCGCCGCCGCGTACGCCGACGGCAGTTTCCTGACCGTCTACCTGTCGCCGCGCGACTATCACCGCGTACACATGCCGCTGGCCGGTGAACTGGTCGAGACGCTGCACGTACCGGGACGTATTTTCAGCGTCGCGCCCTTCGCGGTTGCGGCAATCGGACGTTTGTTCGCACGCAACGAGCGCCTGGTGTGCCACTTCCGCGGCGAACGCGGACCGTTCGCGGTCGTGCTGGTGGGTGCGATCCTGGTGTCAGGCATCGAGACGGTCTGGCGCGGAGTCGAAGTGCCGCCGTATGCGGCAAAGCCCATCCGCCGCGACTATCGCGGGCGGGGCATCCAACTGGCACGCGGGGCCGAGATGGGTCGCTTCAATATGGGATCGACCGCCATTGTCTTGCTGCCGGCAAGCTTGGGGCGATTCAACAACGATTTAACGCCCGAACAGCCGGTCAAGGTCGGGGAACTGGTCGGCCGCCTGGAAATAGGTCACAATGTGACGCAACCCGGCATCTTGTGACGTACTGGACGGTTTCAACGACCATACGCTCGTACGCTTCCGGCATCGTCGACTTGAACCCGGTTCTTGGGGGATCCATGCAACTCGTCACTCGTTTGATCGCCCTCACCCGCGCCGTGCAGTTGCGTCGCCAATTTCGCGAAATCAAGAAGGCGCTGGAACAGCTTCCGCCGAATGTTCGACGTCAACTCGCCGCGATCGCGCTGCGCGAATTCGCCAGTGCCTCCAAAAGCGAGTTCCCGCATTTGTACGCAACCCCGCCGGAAGAAAAATATCGCGCCTGGGGCACCGGCACCAACATCGGCCTGGAACGCATGCGTTCGGGCAACCTGCAGGTGCGCTTGCGCGGCGTGGCGCTGTGGTTGACCGTGGTGTTCCACGAAACCAAGGATTCGCCGTTTGGCGAACAGCAGGAACTGCATCGCCAAGTCATGCGTGCGCTGCGTTCGCTCAAGGAAGCGGTACCCGAAAGCGAGCGCGGCCGCTGGAGCAGTGCGGCCGAAGCGGCCTAGTGGATCGGGTGCGCGCAAAGCGCATCGTGGCGCGTTTCAACAGCCGCTCAACTTGAGCGTCTGGCCGGTCTTCAAGGCGTAGCGCGGCCCGCGCAAGCCGTTGACTCTTGCAATATCCCCGGCACTGCAACTGCCGCTCTTGCGCGCGATTGAAGCGAGCGAATCACCTTTGCGCACGACGTAGGTTTTGTCTTTCACACGCGGCGGCGGCGCATGCGCTTGTACCAACGCGACCGGTGGCGGAGCGGGAATCGTTGCCGCATGCAGTTCGGCGGCAAGCGCCGGCCAGCGACCGCTTACGCAATCGCGCGCGTAGGTTTTTTCAAGCCGCAACGGAACCGCCAGATGCGCACCCGCCGCCTGCTGCGTTTGCGGATCGAGCTGCGGATTGAGATTGCGCAACGTGCGAAACCAGCCATCGTGCGCGTTGCCGTCCTGGCCAAGGCAGACGGTCAATTCGGCGATCGACGCCGGGCGTTTCAATGTAATCGTGCCTGGGCGTCCGGCAATTTTCGGAAAGTCCAGGTTGTAACGCTCCGGATGCATGAACAACCACGCCGCGGCAAGCACCATCGGCACGTATTCGCGCGTTTCCTGCGACACACTGTTGTAGATCACCGGATCCCAGAAACTCAACCTGTCGCTGCCCCCGGCGGCCCGTCGGCGCATCGCGCCCTCACCGCCGTTGTAGGCACCGATCACGAGTTCGAGATTGTTGTTGAAGACCGCGAGTTGCTCATTGATATAGGCCGCATTCGCGCGCGCAGCCAGTTGCGGATCAAAACGCTCATCGAACCCGTCGACGGTACTCAAGCCGAACCGCAGGCCGGTCGCATACATAAATTGCAGCGGTCCGGACGCGCCCGAGCGCGACACCGCATGCACTTTGCCACCCGATTCCTTGGCCAGCATTCCGAACAACAGGGCCTCGGGCAGACCGGCTTTTTCGTATTCGGGCCACATGCGCGAGCGCAGGTATTGGTAATTCTCGTAAGCATCCATCAGGTTGGGACGATACTGCGTCAGCCATTCTTCGAGCGCAGCCTTGACCGGACCATTCAACGCGATGATGTCGCCCAAGTCGCGGCCCTTGAGCAGGGTGACGGTGCGCCGCAGCTCGGGCATGTTCGCGGTCACTGGCGAAGTCTCGCCCGCTTGCACGGTCGCTTCCGGCGTGGCGCCGCTGGTGTCGCCTTCGGCTTGGTCAGAGCGCCCTCCAATGCCTTCACGCAGCAGGCTGTCGAAACCGGCAACAAAACGTTGCTGGTCGCAGCCTGCGCTGGCCGCGCATGCGCTGGCTGCCGCACGCAGATCATCCAGCGCGGCCTTGATTTCGGCTTGGGCTTGCGCCGCATTGCCGTTGCGCGCCAGATCGAGTCCGTCTGCATAACGCTTGCTGTCCCGATCGAGGCGGTCGTACAAGGCCGCCGACGCCGAATCGCCTGTCTTCGCGGCCAAGCTGCGTTGCGAGGGCGTGGCCGCGCAAGCGGCAAGCATGAGAATGGGCACCACAGAAATCGAAATACGAAGCATGTTGGGCATGGGCTCTGGATGTGTGCGTTCGAAACGAGAGGTCGCACGGTACGCGCGCGCAGCGCATGCGGCAATACACGTGCGCTGATCCTCCGAAGACGAAGATCGAAAAACGACCTTCCCGGGCCGCACTGTGTTTATAGTTGGGCTGCTGTCCGTGCGACAAATGAAAAAGGAGAACCCGGTGGACGATATCCTGATTGGCAAAGGCGACAAGGACGTGTATCTGCTGCCCAAATATGCCAATCGCCACGGCATGATTGCGGGCGCGACCGGCACCGGCAAATCGGTGTCGCTGATGCTGCTGGCTGAAGGCTTCTCCAAACTTGGCGTGCCCGTTTTTCTGGCAGACGTCAAAGGCGATTTGGCAGGTCTCGCAGTTGCCGGCACGATGAGCGACAAGCTCAAGAGCCGCATCGAAAAACTCGGCATCGCATGGCAGTCAGGCGCCGATCCTGTCGTGTTCTGGGACATCTACGGCAAACTGGGCCATCCAGTGCGCACGACGATTTCGGAGATGGGCCCAAATCTGCTCGGTCGCCTGCTCGAACTCAACGATATCCAGTCCGGCGTACTCGAGGTGGTGTTCAAGGCGGCCGACGATGGCGGCCTGCTGTTGCTCGACATGAAGGATTTGCGCGCGTTGCTGGCGTGGGCGAGCGAGAACGCGAAAGACATCTCGCAACACTACGGCCTGATCTCGCCAACGTCGATCGCAGCGATTCAGCGCGCGTTGCTGTCGCTGGAACAAGCCGGCGCGGAGGCGTTCTTCGGCGAACCGGCGCTCGAACTGATCGATTTCATGCGCACGGATCTGACTGGTCGCGGCATCGTCAACATTCTTGCCGCCGACCAACTGATCCTGAAGCCGAAGATTTACACCACGTTCCTGTTGTGGATGTTGTCGGAACTTTTCGAGAAGTTGCCCGAGGTCGGTGATCTGGACAAACCCAAACTGGTGTTCTTCTTCGACGAGGCGCATCTGTTGTTCGACGATGCGCCGTCCGCATTGCGCCAGCGCGTCGAGCAGGTGGTGCGCCTGATTCGCTCCAAAGGCGTCGGCGTGTATTTCTGCTCGCAAAACCCGGACGATCTGCCCGATGTCATTCTCGGCCAGATGGGCAATCGCATCCAGCACGCCTTGCGCGCATTCACGCCGCGCGACCAGAAAGCGGTAAAGGCTGCCGCCGAAACGTTCGCGCCGAATCCGAAAATCAACGTGGTCGAGGCGATCACACAACTCGGCGTCGGCGAAGCGTTGGTGTCGACCCTGCAGGACGGCGGCGTTCCGCTGCCGGTTGAACGCGTGCTGATTTCGTCACCGGGCTGTCGCATCGGCACGATCACCGCCGGCGAGCGCGCCGCTGTGCGCGTACGTTCGCCCATCGGCGCGAAGTACGACACCCCGGTCGACCGCGAATCGGCGTTCGAGAAGCTTGCCCAACGCGCAGCGACTGCGGCGGCCGCGGCCGGTGACGGCAAATCCGCACAACCGAGCGGCGACACCGGCTGGAGGGCGAGCGCAAAAGACATGGTGCTCGGCACCAGCCGCCGTCAGGGCATGCTCGAAACGATGGCGAAGTCCTTCGTGCGCAATGCTGGCGGTCAGCTTGGACGATCGATATTGCGCGGCGTACTCGGATCGATGCGCCGCTGAAAAAAGAATCGCCTTGCGCGCAGGGTGTGTCGGACCGCTTTGCATATCCGGCTGCAGTGTGCAGCTTTGCCTGCGAGTTGCCCGCGTTGACGTTGACGTGCACGTGCGCGCGCCTTAGCGTCGCACTGCGCAGCAAGCGTGCCGAGCAAGGAATTCAAACGCATGAGCCGTTGGCGACCACCGGCTACCGCTTCGACCGCGATAATTACTGCGGAAGGTTACGGTCGCTTGAAGGATGAACTCGACGATCTCTGGCGCCTGCGCAGGCCCGAGGTCGTGCGCGCGCTCGCGGCAGCGGCAGCCGAGGGCGACCGCTCCGAAAACGCGGAATACACCTATCGCAAGAAACAGCTCGGTGAAATCGACCGACGCGTGCGCTATCTGAGCAAACGGCTGGAACAACTGCGCGTCATCGAAGCGTTGCCGACCGATGCCACCGCCGTGTTCTTTGGCGCCAGGTTCGCCGTCGCCGACGAACTCGGCAAGGTGCACGAGTATCGCATCGTCGGGCCGGACGAGACCGACGCCGTGCGCGGCTGGATCAGCATCGATTCGCCGCTGGCGCGGGCTGCGTTGAAGCGCCGTGTGGGCGATGAATTTGATGCGGATTTGCCCACCGGACGTGCACACTTTGTCGTGGTCGCGGTCAGTTACGCCGGTTCGATTGCGGGCGCGGTCAACCCCTAGCCGCTTTGAGCGGTCCTTTCACCCCGGCACCCTGGGGCCCGCTGGCGGCCGCGATGCCGGATTCGGCATCAGTCTTGCCATCGAACGAGACAATCCGCGATCACGGTCCCGTAGGTTGGGACCAAACAAAAAGGGCGGCTTGCGCCGCCCTCGTGGATCGCATTGGCCAACGATCAGCGCGTGATAGGCAAGTACACCCGGAAGATCTGCTGATCCGCAGGCGCGTCCGGTGCCGAAACCAGTTCGTCGTACGGACGGGTGATTCCGCTTTCGCTGTAATGGTAGCCATGGGTTTCCGCGTAGGCCTTCTGGCCAAGACGCAGAACCGGCAATGCCGCCGGGCTGCCGGTGTATTCGGTATACAAGGCGACGCCGCCATACCACAGCACTGCGCGCACGTTGCCATCAACCACCAGCATGCCCTTGCGATCCTTTTGACCGGGCGTATAGGTTGGCGGCGTGCTGTCGTCGCTGCTCTGGTCGATCGGCGCCGGCACTGGCGCCTCGATCGTGACCTGCTGCTGGTTCAACGCGAATGTGGGCGCGCTGACCGGAACGGCGACACTGAAGGTGTAGTCCTCTTCAGCCCATTCCGTGGTGATCGTCATGCGCGGGCCGGCCGCGGTCAAGCCCGCCTTCTTCATGGCCGCGTCGATTTCGGTCATCGCAGTAGCGGTGGCTTCAGCCACATCGTCAATGGTGCGCTTTGCCTTGGTGGAAACCAGGAACACCGGCTTGGCGGTGACATCCACCACGTCGATCTTCTGATCCTTGTAATCGACGTTCGGAAAGCCGGCCAGCATCGCAGCCAGATTGTTGAGGTTGGTCTGGGCCGCGTTGGCCGGATCGCCGTGGATGTACAACCCGGCATAGCGCCCGATCAGGTCCCAGCCGTAATCGGCGTCATACGCCCAATCGATCTTTACGGTCTTGCCGTTCGATGAAGGATTGATCTGCACCGTGTAGGTCTTGTCGGTGCCGTACCAGGCGTTGTCGATCGCCATCACGACGGTGCTGTCTTGCACGTCGGAAATAATCTTGAGGCTGCCGTCCCCGACCTTCTTGACGTCGCTGCTCCAGCTCACCTTGGCGTCTTTGCCGAATTCCGGCCCCGACAGGCGCATCTGCACGCGCGGGTCGGAGTTGCGCAACGACGACCATTGCGGATAGCGGCGGAAGCTGTTGATCGAATCGTAGACCTGCCGGACGGGGCTGGAAACCTCCACCGAGCGCTCGACATGGCCATGCGCAGGAAGCATCACACCGACCAGCACAGCCAATACAAACACGATCAACAAAGCCAGCAGCACTTCGAAAATACGAATCATCCGAGCCATCTCCAGGACATCAATAAGCGGCGCGTTGTGCGATAGCCGCGGGGATGATCAAGATGACCTCACCCCTGTCCCCAGCCTTCGCGTGTGCGCACTCCCGCGACGGCGGGACACGTTGCCGATGGTACTGGACTCGGGGGCGCGATGGCTACGCCCGCTTGCGAACCGGGCTGCGACGCCCTCTGCGCCCTCCAGATCCCCGGGGACTGGCGCCATCGGTGGGGCTCGCCGTTCGGGCCAGCTGCGCTGTTCGCTTCCGCATCCTGCCTGCGCAGGCCCGATCCCGGCGGCTAAACGATGCCGAGCTCGAACGCCTTCAGGACCGCCCGGGTGCGGTCGCGCACGCCCAGCTTGGACAGGATGTTGGAGACGTGGTTCTTCACGGTGCCTTCGGCGACCCCGAGAGAATTGGCAATCTCCTTGTTGCTGTAGCCACTGGCCATCAGGCGCAGGATCTCGGTCTCGCGCTCGGTCAAGGGATCGGGGCGGTCGAGGCTGGTGAACTCGTTGTGCATGCGTTCGAGGCCCGCAAGCAGCCGTTGGGTTACCACCGGCGCAACCAGGGAACCGCCATCGGCAACCGTCTTGACCGCATTGACGAGTTGGTCGAGCGAGACGTCCTTGAGCAGGTATCCGCGCGCACCCGCCTTGAGACCGGCGAGGACGAGCTGGTCGTCGTCGAAGGTGGTCAGGATGATCGTCGGGGGCAGCTCGTTTTTTGCTGCCAGCGCGTTGAGCACATCGAGGCCGGACATGCCGGGCATGCGCATGTCGAGCAGAACGACATCGGGTTTGGTCCGCGGGATTATCTCGACAGCCTGAATGCCGTCGCCAGCTTCGGCGATCACCCGGATCGAATCGGACAATTCCAGCAGCGAGCGGATGCCCTGGCGCACCAGGGTCTGGTCGTCCACCAGGCACACCTCGATCATTCCGTCTTTGCTCATGCTCCATTCTCCAATGGCAGGCGGGCATCCAGCACGAAGCCCTGGCCCTTGCCGGTGACGATATCGACGTGACCGCCAAACTGCGCGAGCCGCTCGCGCATGCCGGCCAGGCCGTTGCCTTGCTTGAACTGGAATGCGCCCTGGCCGTCATCGCGTGCATGGATCGCCATCTGTCGATCCGCATTGCGTTCGAAATGCAACCACAGGTTTCGCGCGCCGGCGTGGCGCAGCGTATTGGTGATGATTTCCTGCGCGCAACGCAACAGCACTTGAGCGCGCTTGGGGTCGTCGACGCCAAATTGCGCCGGAAGTTCCAGATGAATCGCCAGACCCGGCACACCTTCGGTGAGGTTCTGCAATGCCTGGGTCAGATCGATGCTGTCGCCTTCGCGCAACTGGCTGACGACTTCGCGCACATCGCCAAGCAGCAGCTTGGCCACAGATTGAGCCTGACGCACATGTTCCTGCGCCTGACCCTGCACGAGGTGGCTGGCGACTTCAAGATTGAGACTGAGCGCGGTCAGGTGATGGCCGATCAGGTCGTGCAGCTCGCGAGCGATGCGCATGCGCTCGGACAGGCGGCTTGATTCGGCGAGCAAGGTGCGCGTCGCGCGCAGTTCCGAATTGAGCCGTCGTTGCTCGTCGCGCGCTTCCACTTGTTGTTTGGTGACCAATGCGGTCACGAAGGCGAGCACGATGAAACCCGAATACAGACTCGATTGCAGGAACGCATCGCTCAAGCTGAAAACCGGCTCGCGGATGATCGCGAACACCGGTACCAGCGAAAAATTCTGCAACACCATCCAGGTAATGCCGACGCGCAGCGGCAATAGCCACGGCAGCACCACCGCGATGACCGCCAGCAGCAAGGCCGAGATGCCGCTCTGGCTGAACCAGCCGATGGCGACCGCCATCAAATTGAGCACCAGCAACAGACCGATCTGCATCGCACGGCGAAATCGTGTGCGCCGTCGATCGCCCAGATCGCCGGTCAGGTACCAGTAAACGATGCCGAACACCGCGTAAGAGGCGAGCCACAGATACAAATACGCCGCCGGCAATTGTTTCTGCGCCAGATCCTCTGCCAGTGAGCGATAGCGCAGGAAAGGCATGCCGACGCAGGCGTACTGGAACAAGCCGGCGTACCGGAGCAACTGGATGTGGGTGAACTGGGGCCATGACATGGCGGCATCATAGGCGCGGGTTTGATCGGCGTAACCTGCCCGAAGTCATTCTTGACGGCTCGATGGCTGATAGGTGAGGCCCGACGACCGAGCGCCAAGGGTTGAAACAAGCAGCGGCACGTATGTGCCGACGTGTCAGCAAAGAGAGCGACTGACGTCTGGCCTTGAAGAACATGCCGCAAACAAGCCGCTTGCTTTCGGCCCTCTACCGCCGCCCTGCTTTCCTAACGTTTCGGTAACGAGATTGCCCGCAGTGCGCCATGACCCAGCCCGCGACCCCGTGCGATAATCGGCGTAAGCGGGAGTCGATCGGCGACCGCATGGCCCTGAGCGCAGCACCACCCCCGACGGAGCAAACTATGGCCTTAAGCATCCGCGACGTGCAGCTGGACGATCTGGACTCGGTGCTCGCGCTCAACAATGCCGCCGGTTCCACGATCCTGCCACTGGATGCCGCGGCGTTGCGCGCACTGTACGATCAAGCAACCTATTTCCGCCTGGCGGAAATTGACGGACACATTGCTGGTTTTCTGCCGGCGCTGCGCGAAGATGCGGACTATCACAGTTCCAACTTCCGCTGGTTCCGCGAACGCTACGACGCGTTCACCTACATCGATCGCATCGTCGTCGCCAAGCCTTATCGCGGCCTCGGTCTTGGCCGGGTGTTCTACGCTGACGTGACCAGTTATGCGGAGATGCGCGTGCCTCTGCTGACGTGCGAAGTATTTCTCGAACCACGCGACGACGTGTCGCTGCTGTTCCACGGCGTCTGGGGTTTCCAGGAAGTGGGCCAACGCACGATGCGCAGCAACGGCCGCCGTGTCGCGTTGCTGGCCAAGACATTGTGCAGTTTCGAGTTCGTGCGTGAAACCTATCTTCTCGACACCGGACGCCTGCCCGATCTTCCCTGGCTCGCCGAACGCGCCCGCATCGATGCCGCGTCGGTACCGCGCAGGGCACGTGCGGCTGGCGGTGCATGACAATGACTGCCGCGTCGCTGGCAGCGCTCGAACCCGTTGCCGAGATCAAATTCGGTCAGGTCGGCATCGCCAACCTCAAACTCAAGCGCCTCGACGGCGAGTCGCTGACGGCTGAACTGCGCGACAAGATCGAGAGCGCGGCAAAATTGTTTCTGCGCACACCTGTCGTGCTCGATCTGAGCCATCTGCCGACATTGCCCGATCTTGAGATCGTGCGCGATCTGCTCAAGCGGATTCGCAATTCGGGCATGTTGCCGGTCGGCCTCTCCTACGGCACCAGCGAGAACGATGAACTCGCCCAGGCTCTCGGTCTTCCGGTCTTCGCAAAATTCCGAGCCGCTTACGAGCGCGCGCAATCCGGGGCAGTCGAATCTGTCGCACCAACGCCGGAACCTGAGCGCCCATCCGACGCGGCGGCGCCCGAATCGCAAGCGGTCACCGCGCCCGCGGCTGCACCAACGATCGGTTTGCTGCACGACAAGCCGGTGCGATCGGGCCAGCAAATCTACGCGCGCGGCCGCGACCTGATCCTGACCACTCTGGTCGGCAACGGCGCCGAAGTCATTGCCGATGGTTCGATCCACGTCTACGGCGCATTGCGTGGCCGTGCGCTGGCGGGTGCGCAAGGCGATGAAAGTGCGCGCATCTATTGCCGCGAATTCCACGCCGAACTCGTCTCCATCGCCGGCCACTATCGCGTTTTCGAGGACATTCCCGCCGACCTGCGCGGCAAGGCGGTGCAGGCATGGCTGGACGGCGACAAGCTGGTGTTGAAGAAACTGTGATGCGGCATTCAGGATTCGCAGTTCGCACGAGCCGATTCGCTTGTGAACTTCGACTGCCGAAATACCGGATCTCCAATCCCCAATCCCGAATCCCAGGAGCACTCACTTGACTGAAATCATCGTCGTCACGTCCGGCAAGGGCGGCGTCGGCAAGACCACGACCAGCGCTTCGCTCGCGGTGGGTCTGGCCAAACGCGGCAAGAAGGTCGCAGTCATCGACTTCGATGTCGGCTTGCGCAATCTCGACCTCATCATGGGGTGCGAGCGGCGCGTGGTGTACGACTTCGTCAACGTGATCCAGAGCGAATGCACGCTCAAGCAGGCGCTGATCAAGGACAAACGCATCGACACCTTGTACGTGCTCGCCGCTTCGCAGACGCGCGACAAGGATGCGCTGAGCAAGGAAGGCGTCGAACGCGTGCTCAACGAACTGACCGAAGACGGTTTCGACTACGTGATCTGCGATTCACCGGCCGGCATCGAGAAAGGCGCAAGCCTCGCCATGTATTTCGCCGATCGCGCCGTCGTGGTGGTCAATCCGGAAGTCTCCAGCGTGCGCGATTCGGACCGCATCCTCGGCCTGCTGTCGAGCAAGACGCGCCGCGCGGAACTTGGCAAGGGCGCGATCGAACAGCACCTTCTGTTGACCCGCTACAACCCGGAGCGTGTCGCCGGCGGCGACATGATGAGCATCGCCGACGTCAAGGATATTCTCGGCATCGAAGTGCTCGGCGTGATCCCCGAATCGACCGGCGTGCTGAGCGCCTCGAACGCCGGTGTGCCGGTGATTCTCGACGAGGAATCCGCCGCTGGCCAGGCCTACGCGGACGCGGTCGCGCGCCTGGCCGGTGAAACGCGGGCGATGCGTTTCATCGACGCGCCAAGGAAAGGCATCCTCGCGCGCCTCTTCGGGAGCTGACCATGGGACTATTTGCATTCCTGCGTTCGCGCCCGAAGAACACCGCGTCCGTTGCAACGGAGCGCCTGCGCATCATCGTTGCACAGGAACGCGCCGCCAGCGGTCGCCCCGATTACCTGCCGCTGCTGCGGCGCGAATTGCTCGAGGTGATCCGCAAGTACGTCAACATCGACCCCGACGCGATCGAGATCCATGTCGAACGCGACGGCGATCAGGAAGTGCTGGAGCTGTCCGTGGCGTTGCCGGAAAAGCAAACCAACAACGCAGCCGCAGCCGCCGCTGCGAACGAAGCCTGAGCCATCGACGGACGAGTGGAAGCGCGCAGCGCGAGAACGCTGAATTGGTCACTTCGAATGTGCTGACCTTGGCCGATATCGATCTCGCCACCACGCGCACCCTGCTCGCGCGATACGGCCTCGTCCTGACCGTGGTTGCCGATGGCGAACCGATTCCCGGCAGCTATTGGGGCGCGCCGGAAGCCGGTGTGATCGCGGCCACCGTCCACGCACGCGCCGACACGCCGGTGCATTCGCTGCTGCACGAGGCCTGCCATCTGATCGTCGCGCCGGCCGAGCGCCGCGCCGCGATTCACACCGATGCGTCCGATTCGCAGGCCGAGGAAGACGCGGCCTGCTATCTGCAGATCCTGCTTGGCGGGGAACTGGCTGACGTAGGCCGAGAGCGGTTGATGGCGGACATGGACGCCTGGGGTTATTCGTTCCGCCTCGGCAACGCACGCGCGTGGTTCGAACGCGATGCCGACGACTCGCACGCATGGCTGGCGCAACGCAGATTGCTGCCGCAGGCGCACCCCACCTGACGCGACCTTGCGCCGCGCCACCGCGGCTGTGGTTGCCAGAGCCGGTAGTCGACACTGGAAACCCAAGCTCCCGGTGACCTGCGCGGTCGAGGACCTGCCGGCAGGACACCTGCGTCGGTATGATGCCAGCGACACCGCACAGGATTCCCACCATGCAACGCTGGATCAAACTTCCCGACGGACGCTTTCTCGACGCCAACCGCATCGCCTACATCGGCAAAGTCGAGACCTATGCGCGCATGGACGAGGATGGCAACGATCTCGGCACGGGCTATTCGGTCAACATCGGCACCGACTTCCCGCGCGAAACACAAATCACCCTGATCGGCAGCAAGGATGAAGTATCCACGGTGCTGCGCTCGATACTCGGCGGAACGCCCGCGGCAGCGGTTCCAGCGTGATGTGACAGGTTGAAGCGCAGGAGTCAGTTTGTGCGCAGCAACGCGGCCGCGTGCCGTTCGCGCAAATCGATCTTGAGATAGGCACGCCAAGCGGCGAACCCCAGAGCGGTCGACACCAGTGCGCCGACTGCAAGCACGGCCATGCTGCCCGCGAGCAGCGGCGCGATCGCCCCGGCAACGACCGCACTGATCACCAGGCTGACGAACGCCTGCACCGAGGACACGCCGCCCCGGTGTTGCGGGAAGCGATCAAGCAACAGCAAGGTCAAGGTCGGGAAGTTGATGCCAATACCAATCGTGGTGAGGCCGATCGGCAGCACGGACCACGGCAGACGCGGTTGCGCCAAGACAAGTGCGACGACAAGATTCAACGCCGTGGCGCCGAGCATCACGACATAACCAAGGCGCACCGTTGCGCTTGCGCTCAGGCGTCCGGCGAGTCGACCGGAGACGAACGCACCAATCATCAGACCGCTGATCGCCGGCACGAACAGCCACGCGAAGTGCTGCGCGTCAAGTTTGAGCAGATTGAGCACGACCGCTGGTGCCGACGAAATGTAGACCCACAATGCATTGAAATTGAGCGATCCGGCCAATGCCAGCGGAAAGAACGCGCGATCGGTGAGGATCATCCGGTAGGTATGCATCAGCGAGCGAGCAGACAATGTGGTGCGCTGTTCGTGCGCGTGGGTTTCCGGCAGCAACGCAAGGCAAGCCAGCCACAATACCAGGGCAAAACCGGCCAGCAGCCAGAAGATCATCGGCCATCGCGCAACACCGATGACCCAGCCGCCGACGATCGGCGCGACCGCCGGTGCGACGCCGAAAATCATTGACACCGTCGACATCAGCTTCTGCGCTTCGATGCCGTCGAAACAGTCGCGGATGATCGCACGTCCGACAATCAAGCCTGCGCCCGCCGACATGCCCTGCAACGCGCGGAACGCGAGCAAGGTGCCGATCGAGCCCGAACGTGCGCAGCCAATCGACGCGAGCACGAATACGATCACGCCGGCAAGGATCACGCGGCGGCGTCCGAGCGCATCCGAAAACGGACCGTGCAGAAGCGACATCAACGCATACGCGATCATGTACACGCTGATCGTCTGCTGCATCGCGAACGGGCTGGCATGCAGGTCGGCAGCGATCACCGGAAATGCCGGGAAGATCGTGTCGATTGAAAACGGCCCGAACATCGCGAGCGCCGCGAGAAGCGGCGCGAGCAATCGGCGGCGGGGAGTGACAGGGCTGGACATGAGTTCTGGCAACGGGTTCTGGCACCGGACCTTGGCGAGTCGGCGCTCAATTTGCGCTAGCATAACTGCGCGCTTCGCGAAGGCGGTATTCTCCCCGAACTCCGCGCGCTCCCTGCAACCTGACATTGGTTGCGGCGCGCGGTGGTCGGGCTCGATCATGCGAATTGGAACTCCATGAATCTCGTCCCTGTACTCGCGGTGGGCCTCGGTGCATTCGCCGGCGCAGTGCTGCGCTGGGTACTCGGCGTCGCCCTCAATCCGCTATTGCCGACGTTGCCGCTCGGCACGCTCGCGGCGAATCTGTCCGGCGGCCTCATCATGGGTTTGGCGATGGGCCTGTTCGCGCATTACGAAGCACTGCCAATCGCATGGCGCCTCGCGTTGATCACCGGCTTCCTCGGTGGCCTGACCACGTTTTCCACTTTTTCAGGCGAAACCGTCACCCTGTTCCTGCGTCAGCAATATGCCTGGACTCTGGCAATCATCGGTGCGCATTTGTTCGGCTCGTTGCTGATGACGTTGGCCGGCATTTACCTCGTCCGGTTGATACTGCGCACATGAGGACGGTCAGCTCGAACCGGGGATTGCAATGAAAGGATGTTCGCTGCGTTTCTACCTGCACGAAAGCCAGAAACATCAGGGCATGCTGCTGTACGAGTGGCTCCTCGAACAGGCCAAACGCAGCGGTATCCACGGCGGTTCGGCGTTCCGTGCGATCGCCGGTTTCGGGCGGCATGGCGTTCTCGCCCAGCAGCATTTTTTTGAACTCGCCGGACAACTGCCGGTGCTGGTCGAGTTCGTCGTATCCGAAGCCGATGCCGATGCCTTGCTCGCACTGGCCCAAGCAGACGGCGCGGTGTTGTTCTACACGCGCACCGCTGTCGATTTCGGCAGCCTGGACGCGCCGTCACCCCTCTAGTTCGGCGTTTGCAGCCATGATGCGATAGCGCAGATTCATGCAAGGCGCAGCACCATTTGCTCCAGCACAGGAGGACCGTATGGACTCGCAAGCCATGCCCGAACCGGCAGCCGACGTACCGCGAACACTGCCACAAGCTGCACCGACATCTATATCTACATCTCCTGCGTCGCCGGCGACACGGCGCGCAGCGGTGCTCCCGCGCATAGCGCGTTCGCGTGCACACGCGCGCATCGAAGCCCTGCTCGCACATGCCGGCATCACCGTCGATGGCCTCGCACCAGCCGATATTCGCGTGCACGACGCGCGCGTGTATTCGCGCGTGCTCGCGCACGGCTCGCTGGGCTTCGGTGAAGCCTACATGGACGGCTGGTGGGACACCGATGATCTCGATGGATTGCTGTTCAAGATCGTCCAAGGACATCTGGACCAGCGCGTCGGCGGCATTGAAGATGCGTGGTTGTTCGTCAAGGCGCGCCTGCTGAATCTGCAACGAGGACGCCGCGCCTATGTTGTCGGCGAACGTCACTACGATTTGGGCAATGACCTGTTTGAGGCGATGCTCGGCAAGCATCTGATCTACAGTTGCGGCTACTGGAAGAATGCCGCCGATCTCGACGCCGCGCAGGAGGCGAAGCTCGACCTGGTATTCCGCAAGCTTGGCCTGCGCCCGGGCATGCGCGTGCTCGACATCGGTTGCGGCTGGGGCGAAGCATTGAAACTCGCGGCCGAACGGTACGGTGTCAGCGGCGTTGGTGTCACCGTCTCGCACGAACAGGCGCAGTTCGCGTCCGAATTGTGTCGTGGTTTGCCAATCGAAATCCGCGTGCAGGATTACCGCGAAGTAGTCGAGCGCTTCGACCGCGTGTTCTCGATCGGCATGTTCGAACATGTCGGCGTGAAAAACTACCGCACCTATTTCGAAGTGGCGCGCCGCTGCACCGGCGACGATGGCCTGTTTCTGCTTCATTGCATCGGTTCGAACATCTCGTCCAACCACACCGATCCGTGGATTGCCCGCTACATCTTCCCCAATTCGCTGGTGCCTTCGGCGCAGCAGATCGCCAACAGTGCAGAAGGCCTCTTCGTCACCGAGGACTGGCACAACTTCGGTGCCGACTACGACCGCACCCTGATGGCGTGGCGCGATAATTTCGACTCGGCGTGGCCGCGCCTCGCGCGAAAATACGGCGAGCGCTTCCGGCGCATGTGGCGCTACTACCTGTCGGGCTCCGCCGCGGTATTCCGCGCGCGCCAGAACCAGTTGTGGCAACTCGTACTCTCGCCTCGCGGAATTCCAGGCGGCTATCGCGCGCCGCGCTGACACCGCGTGTTGCTCCGGCGGGTTAATTGCACCCCGCCTGCCTCACACGTCGCTCGCATGCTCTTGCGTGCTGCCCCATGGCAGTTGCACACCCAAACACTCGAGGCTGGGCGCAAAACCGGTACGACGGGGAGCAGGCCGGCATTGAGGACCAGCACCAGAACGTTCGCTGAGCGCGCTGTTTGGGTTGCTCCTCGGTCCGAGCGCCGATCCATCTGGTACGGTCCATACAGCCAGTCGGCGCGCGATCCATCGTTGGCTTTTAATATAGAAAATTCCTGTCATGCCCCACGCGGATCGGGGTATTGAATATCGGCTGCCATGCAGCATGCACTCACTCGAAGCCGTTGCGGAACAGCACGTCCTGCTCGTAAGCACCGATATCCACATGCGGGCCTATCGTGCGTGGCTTTATGGCCAGGTCATAGGCCAGCGCGCCGCCGGGAGGCGAAT
>JBDUED010000021.1:0-21739 GCA_040002595.1 Dokdonella sp.
ACCCGGCATGCTTATCGGCTTCCACGCCACCGTGACCTACAGCGGCGACCAGCCTATCGCGGGCGCGCATCTCGTGTTGAACCTGCCTTGGCAGTCCGGCGTCGGCGGGCTCACCTGCACAACGCAGTCGGCAAGCGCGTGTTTGCTCGACAGCCGCAGCGGTAACGTACGAGCGACGTTCGACGCGTTGCCGGGCGGTTCAATCACTGTCAGTGGACAAGTGGCCGTGCTCGATGTCAACGCGCCGGTGCTGTATGCGTTCGCGTACGGTCCGGGCGGGCTCAGCGAACAGGATACGGACAACAATTTCGCGCGTGCAACCGTCACCCAAAGCCTGTTCTTCGACGGCTTTGACGGCGGCAACTGATCGCAATTCTGCGCGGCGCAGCGTTCATTGCAAGCGCGCTCAATCGCGCATCAAGGTCGATTTTCCGAACAGGCTTTCAACCAGATCCACCACGAGCTTGGCAGTCTGGTTGCGCACGTCGAGCGCGGGATTGAGTTCCATGATGTCGAGCGAGCCCAGGCGTCCGCTGTCGGCAATCATCTCCATGCACAGCTGCGCTTCGCGATAGGTCGGGCCGCCGAGGATGGTGGTGCCGACGCCGGGGGCAATCGCGGGGTCGAGAAAATCGACATCGAAGCTGACGTGCAAATGAGTGTTGGCGCCGAGGTTGAGCAGCGCTTCTTCCATCACGCGCTTCATGCCGACCTCGTCAATGTAGCGCATGTCGAAGATTTCCAGGCCGACATCGTGGACGAGTTTCTTTTCGCCGGCGTCGACTGAACGGATGCCGATCTGGCGAATGCAATCAGGTTTTATTGCCGGCGCGCTACCGCCCAATTCGGTCAGCGGATGGGGGCCGAATCCGCACAGGCAGGCGACCGGCATACCGTGGATATTGCCCGACGGCGTGATCTGGCTGGTGTTGAAATCGGCGTGCGCGTCGAGCCACAACACGGTGAGGCGCTTGCCGCGATCGCGGCAGTGGCGGGCGACTGCGTTGATCGAACCAATCGCAAGGCAATGATCGCCGCCGAGCAGGATCGGCAAGCGATTGGCGGCTAGTTCCGTACCCACGGCGTGCATCACCGCACGAGTCCACGTAACGACATCCGCCAGATGCCGATAGCCATCGACAGGCCCTTGCCACGGATTGAACGGGCCGGTCAGATTGCCGCGATCGATGACGTCCAAACCGCGCGCGATCAGCGCTTCGCCAAGGCCGGCCACGCGCAGCGCCTCGGGGCCCATGGATGCGCCGCGGTCGCCGGCGCCAATGTCGGTGGGCGCACCAATAAGGGAAATCGGAAGGGATGGTTGCATGGTCTCGTTGGCAACTGGCGACCTTGCCGCGTGGACGCGGCTAACCGCCATTGCACTCTGGCTGAAAAGAGACGGCTAGTTTCGGCGAAATCAGGGCCGGCGTCACGGACCGCGACATGACGGCTCCCGATTCACGCATTTCGATCCCGCGCCCAGTTCGGTTTTTTCAGGCGAGGAGCGCAACGTCCTGCGAACGTAATCCACTGGCAGCGCGTTTCCGCAGCATGCAGCGTACGTGGTTCCATGCGAAGGTACGCGTGCGGCTTATTTCATCCCCTGATCCAGGAGTACCCCAGTGAGCGATTTGACCCAGCAGATTCTCAATCATCTCGACCCGGCCAGCATCCAAGCGATCGCGACCAGGCTGGGCGTCGATCCCGTGCAGGCGCAGGCGGCGATTCAGCAAGCAGTGCCCTTGGTCGTCGGCGGTCTTGCCAAAAATGCCTCGACCGATGCGGGTGCGAACGCGCTTCACAACGCGGTCGCCGATCATGCCGGTCTCGATCTCGGCGCGGTGATTGGCAGCGTTCTCGGAGGCGGCGGAGGCGGCGGATCGATACTCGGTCACATCTTTGGCACGCAGCAAGGACAAGCCGCGCAAAACCTCGGTCAGGCCAGCGGCCTTGGCACGCAAATCGCCGGACAATTGATGGCGATGCTGGCGCCGATCGTCATGAGCGTGCTGGCCAATCGCACCCAAAGCCAAGGGTTGGGCGCAGGCGGTCTGGGCGGCATGCTCGGGCAGGAACTCCAAAATCTTGGCCAGAGTGGCCACGGCGGACTGCTCACCTCGGTGCTCGATCAGGATGGCGACGGCAAATTGGGACTCGGCGATTTGCTCAAGGTCGGTTCGTCGTTTTTTGGTTCACGCGGGCGAGCGTGACGAAGTGGACTCGGAAAATGCGCCGGCGGGAACGCCGGACTGCACACGCAGGAGCGAGTGCGAACAGCAACGCGGCCCCCCAGGACGAGCCCCAGGATGTCGCGAGTTACGCGCGGTGCTTTAACCGCGTCGCATCGGACAAAAGAGCATCGCGGCTGCCGCCGCTCCCACCGATCAAGGCAATGCTCAGCGCGACCATTGCCACTGCAGGCCGAGCATCAGTGTGCGGTCCAGCGCGGGCTCGAAATAGCGGCCGTTGGCATCGTTGACGATGACCGACCCTGCGTATTTTCGATTGAACAGATTGTCGATGCGGGCGAAGGTGCGCAGTTGCCCGGAAACAAGTGTTACGGCGTAGCCGACATCGGCGCCAGCCACAAAATACGCCGCTGCCGCATCCGTGCCGAGGTCGTTGACCGACACGGCGGCGACATAATCGCCTTGCAGCGAGGCGCTCCAGCCGCGCTCGTGGCCCCAGCGCAACGCCGCATGCAAATCGTTTTTCGGCACCCCCGGAATGCGCGTCCCCGCCGCGATGAGTGTATTCGGTGTGGTACACGGCACGCCTGCGCAGGTCAGGAATGGCGAACGAAATTTCGCATCGAGATACGTATAGGCCAGTTGCAGTTTCCACGCGTCACTCAAGCGCACCGACAGCGAGGCTTCGACGCCCTGGCGGCGCGCTTTGCCAATGTTGTGATACGTGCTGCGACCGCCGCTGTTGCTGGCGACCGCCAGCTCATTGCGCGTGTCGGCGCGGAACAGGGCGATGTTCGCCTCGATCGCTGGTGCGGGGCGCAGCTTGATGCCGAGTTCGCCGTTGCGGCTGCGCGCCGGCATCAGATCGAACGCAAGACCCGCGCCGCCGTCGCTGCGGTAGCCAAGCTCATTGAAGGTCGGCGTCTCGAATCCGTTGCCGTATGACGCGTACACATGCGCCCAGTCCGCTGCAGACCAGAGCAGGCCGGCGACCGGCGTGGTGGCGCTGTAGTCGACACGACCGCTGTCGTCCGGATTCTTCGCGCTGATGTAATGGTCGCGCGCATTGAATTTCACGTCGCTGTGGCGCACGCCCGCCGTCACTGACCACGCTGGCGCGATATGCCAGGTCGCCTGCGCGTATTGATCGAAATTGGAAACCGTATCGTCTTCGTTGCGACGCAGTGCGCCGCGCACACCGAGCGTATCGCCGATGAAGTTTTCGTAGCCACGGCGCGCCTGGGCCTGGCGATCCCACGCAAGTCCGGCGGCAATCTCGAAGGCGCGTCCGGCCAGATCGCCGCTCCAGGTCCAACGCGCGTCGCTGCCGCCATAGTCGCTGCCAAGGTCAACCACGCCGCCGGCATGCCGCGGATTGGCTTGCGCCGAAACCGGCACCGAAAGAAATTGCGTCACCTCGCGATGGCCGACATAAGCAAGCACGCGCACGCTGTGGCCGGAACCGAGAGTGTCCTCGAAGATCACCCCGCCCTGCGTCTGCTGCACGCTCTTGCGCGTGTTGAACGCGAGCGCAGACGCGGCGACCTGGGTCGGATCGGCGTCGAACTGCGCATGGGTCAGACCCAGCGGATCCTGCGCGTGCGGCAGCGACAACGTGCTTGCGAGCACAGTCAGGGTGCCGCCATCGCCAATCTTCCAGCCCAATTTCGCATTGCCCGATTCGCGCCTTGCCGCGCTGTGGGCGCGGTAACCATCGGTCTGAAAATGCGTCACGTCGAGGTTGTAATCAAAATCGCCGGACGTGCCGCGCGCGTTCACGCTTGCACGCAAGGTGCCGTAACGTGCGCCGACGGCATCGACATCGACCTGCGGCGGATCGCTGCCATCGGCGGTGAAAATCTGGATCACGCCACCCGACGAGTTTCCATACAGGGCGGAAAACGGTCCGCGCAACACCTCGATGCGCTCGGCCGAATCAAGGTTGAAATGCGATACCTGGCCCTGGCCGTCCGGCATCGTCGCCGGAATGCCATCGGTGTACAGACGCACGCCGCGCACGCCGAAGGTGGAACGCGCGCCAAAGCCGCGGATCGAGATCTGTTCGTCCTGCGCGTAATTTTGCCGATCGCGCGCGAGCAGACCTGGAATCGTCGCCAGATAGTCGGACGGATTCACACCGAGCGTGTCGGGTGAGTCGTCAATGTCCACCACGTCGATCGAGGCAGGCACATCGAACGCGGGTTGCCCGACACGTGGCGAGGTCACCACGATCGTCGGCAGATTTGTGCGGTCGTCGAGTGGGTCGGCTGCTGACACGCATGTCGTGACGGCCATTGAAACAAATGCAAGTCGGCATGCGCACCAGCGCATTTTGAAATAGGTTCCACGCATGACGATCCGTTGAGCAACATCGAGCTGCCCATCGTAAGCCACACGAGCCACCTTGTAGGTGTCGCGCACTAGAGTTTGCGTTCCACGGATTTCTGTCTCACGCGGCACGGCGGGGAATAAGTTTTTCTCAAATTGAATGGTGTGGGGGCGGAATCCCAAAGTGGCTGCTCGCTGAACGGGCGAGCTGCCAGCAAACACGCTGTGCATCCGCCGGCGCCGCTGGGGCGTATTTGCAGACACTTCCAGTGACGGAAGCCCATTCCCCAGGAGATCCACCATGAAATCCCTTTCCCTGCGTTGCCTGTCCGCCGCGCTCGTGCTCGGCGTTGCTTCCCTCGCTGCTGTGCCGGTGGCGTTTGCCGCGCCGATGGGCATGCAAAAAACCGTGATGGTCGGCGGTGCCGCCATGTATCCATCGAAGAACATCATCGAGAACGCGATCCACTCGAAGGATCACACCACCCTGGTCGCTGCGGTCAAGGCGGCCGGTCTCGTCGACACGCTGTCCGGCCCCGGTCCATTCACCGTGTTCGCACCCACCAATGAAGCGTTCGCCGCCCTTCCGGCCGGCACGGTCGACACCCTGCTGAAGCCGGAGAACAAAGACACGTTGACCAAGGTGCTGACCTATCACGTGGTAGCCGGACGCCTCACCGCTGAGGATCTCGCCGAAGCCGTCGAGCACGGCGGCGGGAAAGCCAGCCTGAAGACGGTCGAGGGCGATTCGCTCACGGTCAGCAAGGACGGCTCGCGCTGGGCGATCACCGATGACAAGGGCAATACCGCCCACGTCACAATCGGCAATGTGATGCAGTCGAACGGCGTGATCCATGTGATCGACAAGGTGCTGATGCCGTAACACCCAGGCGGGATCGCCACGTGGCGATCCCGCTTTTCGCTGCGGCGAGGACTAAGCGCGTCTTCCGCAGGTCTATACTCATCGGGTTACGCCTGATGAGGAACCTGGATGAGCGTTGCCGCGCAGCCGTTGACCGACGAGGACCCGGAACTTTCACCGTGGTGGTTGCGCACGATCTTCATCGTGATGGTGGTCGGATTCGCCGGCCTGATCACGATAACGTCCCTGGCCTATCGCAATGCTCCGCCGATCCCGCAACAGGTGCTGGATGCGCAAGGTGCGGTGCTTTTCAGTGGCGAGGACATCAGCGAAGGCCAGACCGTGTTCCTGAAATACGGCCTGATGGCGAATGGCAGTATCTGGGGACATGGCGCGTATCTGGGTCCGGACTATTCGGCCGCGGCGCTGCACCGCATCGGCGTGGACACAGCTGCCGCAATTGCCCAACAACAATTCCAGCAATCGCTGGACAGCCTCACGCCCAGCCAACAGGCGGCAGTGCTGGCCGAGACGGCGGTCGATCTGAAGACCAATCGCTACGATCCGGCGACACACACCCTGCAACTCACCGCGCCGGAAACGATCGCTTTCAGACAGCAGCTCGCATTGTGGACGGACTACTTCCACGATCCCGCGCGCAATGGCGGCCTCGCGCCTGACCTCATCACCGACCCGACCGAGCTGCACCAGTTCACCGCGTTCGTGACCTGGGCTGCGTGGGCTTCGGTCGCCAATCGTCCCGGCGATCACTATTCGTACACCAACAACTTTCCCTATGATCCAACCGTCGGCAACGTGCCGACACCGAGCGCATTGATATGGAGCGCGCTCAGCCTGCTGGTGTTGCTCGCCGGTATCGCCGTGGTCCTGCTTGCGTTTGGAAAGTTCGATTATCTGGGCTGGATCAGCCGCGGCCATCACATCCATCCGCACCTGTTGCCCGGTGAATCGAGTGCGGGCCAACGCGCGCTGGTAAAATTCTTTGTCGTAGTCGCCTTGCTGTTCCTGGCGCAAACGCTGGTCGGCGGCGCCACCGCGCATTACCGCGCGGACCCCGGCAGCTTCTACGGTTTCCAGCTCGAAAAAATCTTTCCGAGCAACCTGATGCGCACCTGGCATCTGCAGACGGCGATCTTCTGGATCGCGACCTCGTATGTTGCCGCTGCGCTGTTCCTAGGCCGCTCGTTGCGCGCCGACGAACCACGTTGGCTTGCCGGCTGGGTGCACGTGCTGTTTGGCGCATTCGCCGTGGTGATCGGCGGCAGTCTGCTCGGCGAATGGCTCGGTATTTCGCAACTGCTAGGCCAATGGTGGTTCTGGCTCGGCAACCAGGGTTGGGAATACCTCGAACTCGGTCGCATCTGGCAATATCTGCTGGTGATCGGCCTGCTGGTCTGGTTTGCGATCCTGTGGACTCTTGCGCGACCGCGCGCGGTCGCGAATACCGCGGCGCGTCCCCTCGCGCGCATGTTTCTGTTTGCCGCGCTGGCAATCCCGGTGTTCTACATCCCGGCACTGTTCTTCGGCGCGAAGACCAACTACACCGTGGTCGACACCTGGCGCTTCTGGATCATCCATTTGTGGGTCGAAGGCTTCTTCGAGTTTTTCGCCACCACCGTGGTCGCGCTGACCTTTTACCAACTCGGCATCACCCGCCGCAATGTCGCGCTGCGCGTGATTTATCTTGATGCGATCCTGTATTTCCTCGGCGGCCTGATCGGCACCGGCCATCACTGGTACTTCACCGGCCACAGCAATATCAACATGGCGCTGTCAGCCATGTTCTCGGTGCTCGAAGTGGTACCGCTGACCCTGCTCACCCTCGACGCCTGGGACTTCGTGCGCACCACGCGCGGCGACTGCGACGTCTGCGGCAAGTCGATCGCCGTTCCGCACAAGTGGACATTTTACTTCTTGATGGCGGTCGGCTTCTGGAACTTCCTCGGCGCCGGCATGTTCGGCTTCTTCATCAACCTGCCGATCATCAGCTACTACGAAGTGGGCACGCAGATGACGCCGACCCACGGCCACGCCGCATTGATGGGCGTGTTCGGCATGCTCGCGATCGCGCTGATGGTGTTCGTGCTGCGCCAGACCAGCAGCGACGAGCGCTGGCCCGGCATCGAGAAATACATCAAGGTCGCATTCTGGGGAACCAATCTCGGTTTGTTGATGATGGTTGGATTCAGTCTGTTCCCGAGCGGTGTATTGCAGATCTGGGACGTGGTGCAGAACGGCTACTGGCACGCGCGCAGCCTCGACTACATCGGCAGCCCGCGCTCGCTGGTGATCGAATGGATGCGCCTGCCCGGCGATCTGGTGTTCATCATCTTCGGTGCAGTGCCGCTGCTGATTGCGGCGGTGAAGGGCTACGTGGGTGTGCGTGAAACGGCAAAGCGGGTGGTTGCAACCGGCTGAGCCAGCTTCATCGCATTTGCGGCGCGCTCAAGGTCACCCCTGCAACCTTGGCGGACGTCACCGGCGCTGCTCGACAAACTCCAGCGCCGCCGAATTCATGCAGTAACGGTTGCCGGTGGGTGCCGGGCCGTCGGGAAACACGTGGCCAAGGTGGCTGTCGCAGCGCGCGCAGCGGATTTCGGTGCGCGCCATGCCGTGGCTGACGTCGTGGATCTCGCGGATATGCGCAGGATCGAACGGCTCGTAAAAGCTTGGCCAGCCGGTACCCGATTCGAACTTTGCGTTCGAGTGGTACAGCGGCAAGCCGCACAGACGGCACGCATACACACCATCACCCTTGTGGTCGAGCAGGCCGCCGCAAAACGGATGCTCGGTGCCGCTGTTGAGCAGGACGCGACGTTCTTCCGGGCTGAGGCGCGCGGCGAGATGCTCGCGATCCGCGGCAGAAAGTGGCGTCAGGTCGTAGCCGCTACGTGAAACTGTGGTGTCGGAATTGGCTGAGTTCATGGGTTGATTCCTGGTCCAATCGAGCGCCACCGCTTGTGTGGGAGCGCCGCAAGGGGCGATACAAGAGGTCCGCACAATGGCGAGAGCATCGCGGCTGCCGCCGCTCCGGCCAGGTAGAGAGCGGTTGTCGCGATGAAAACAATCATTCGCCGCGTTTCAGCATGGGGCCAAACTGCTTGCGCAGCTTGGCGACTTTGGGCGCGGCGACGCTCGCGATATACCCTTGCTCGGGATGCTGTGCCGCGTAATTCTGGTGATAGCCCTCGGCGTCGAAGAAGTGCTCGAGCGCAACGACTTCAGTCGCAATCGGCGCATTGAACACCTTGACCTCGTCGAGCTGTCGAATATAGGCCGTCGCGATTTCGCGCTCGCGTTCATCACCGTAGAAAATGGCGGAACGGTATTGGCGCCCGCGGTCGTTACCTTGGCGGTCGACCTGGGTCGGATCGTGCGCAACTGCAAAAAATACCTTCAGCAGGTGGCCATAGCTGATCTTTCGTGGATCGAAGCGAATCGCGATGGCTTCGGCATGCGCCGTCGCACCGCTGCATACGCGATCGTAATTGGCGCTCGCCGCGTCGCCGCCGGTGTAGCCGGAGGTCACACCGAGCACCCCATCGAGTTCGCCAAACACCGCCTCGGTGCACCAGAAGCAGCCGCCGGCAAGCACGGCCACCTGTTCGCTGTCGGCAAGGGGCGGCAGCGGATCGAAGGCCGGATCGGGAACGTGCGAGCGTTCAACCGCAAGGCTGGCGCCGGGAATGTCGCAGGCATTGCTCATGGGAAGTCTCCTGGATTCGGATGCAGCCGTCGCGAGTGGACAAATCTACGCCGCGCGCACCGTGTTTGCCTGAGGTCGCTGCACGTCGATGGTCTTTCAGATGGCGGCGATCCGGCGCAGACGCAAGGGCCGCCCCTATTCCGGACGGTCCGGGTGTTCGAGCAGGCAACCTCACCGGCATGCATGTAAAGAGGCATTTACGCGCGCGCAACGGCAGCTTGGCGGCATCGCTGTTAGCCTTTGCGCGCCTGCGGGTGATTGCTTGCCGGCAGGCCCGCTACATTTCAATTGAAGGAAGTCTCATGTCGCGCTGGAAAATTGCGCTCGTCGTCGTTGCGGTCCTGATTGCTGGCCTCATCGGGTGGCGAATGTGGCATCGCACGCCAGCGCCCGCAATGCGCGGCGGAGCCGGCAGCGGCGCGCCAATCCCGGTCACCGTGGTGGCGGCAACGAAAGCCGATGTACCGATCTACCTGACCGCCCTTGGGACCGTGCAGGCGCTCAACACGGTCAGCGTAAATGCGCAGATCAGCGGCCAACTCAAGGCGCTGCATTTCAAAGAAGGGGCGGAGATTGCCCAAGGGGATCTCATCGCCGAAATCGATCCGCGCACCTTGCAGTCGGCGCTCGACCAGACCCTGGCCAAGCAAAAGCAGGACAACGCGCAACTGAGCGCGTCGCGGAGCACGCTGGCGCGCTACGAAGAGTTGATCAAGAAGAACTTTGTCTCGGCGCAGGATCTGGAAAATCAGCGCCAGAGCGTGCGCCAGCAGGAAGCCCTGGTCGCCGCCGATGCGGCCGCAGCGTCGAGTGCGCGCACCCAGCTCGGTTATACCCGCATCACCGCGCCCATTACCGGAATCGCCGGTATCCGCCAGATCGATGTCGGCAATCTGGTGCAGGCCAATGGCAACACTGCCATCGTCGTGCTGACCCAGGTGCACCCGATCAACGTGATCTTCACCCTGCCGGAGCAGAACCTGGCGCAGGTGCGCGCCGCCCAGAACGCGAAGCCGTTGCCGGTAAGCGCGCTCGATCGCACCGATGCGCATGTGATTGCCGACGGTGCGCTGACGGTCATCGACAACCAGATCGACACCGCCACCGGCACGTTCAAACTGAAGTCGGAATTCAAGAATGCCGACAACGTGTTGTGGCCGGGGCAGTTCGTCAACGTGCGTTTGCAGGTCAATACGGTGATCGGCGCCATCATCATCCCGGCGACCGCCGTACAGCGCGGGCCCGATGGCAGTTACGTTTATCTGCTGCAGGCGGACAGCACCGTCGCGATGGAGCCGATCACCACCGGCGGCGATGCCGGCAACAACACCGTGGTGGTCGCGAGCGGCGTCGCGATCGGCGATCGCGTCGTTACCGAAGGTCAGTTCCGCCTCAAGCCGGGTAGTCGCGTGCAGGCGCTCGCGCCGGGCGAAACGCCGCCGCCGACCAGCGCGGCAGACCTGACGAAACTCAAAGACGCGGGCGACGCGTCACAAAGTGGAAAACGCGGCGGCGGACGACATGGTGGCGGATGACGCGAAGTGTGAAGCGCGAAAGCGTGGAAACCGCCACATTCAACGTCGTGCACCCCCGCGTCCGACGACAACCCGCAGCTGAGCCCGCATGAGCTTCTCATCGATCTTCATCCAGCGCCCCATCGCAACCTCGTTGCTGATGGTCGCGCTGTTGCTGCTTGGCGTGATGGGTTATCGCGCGTTGCCGGTCGCCGCGTTGCCCGACATCGACTCGCCGAGTCTGGTCGTGACCACGCAGTACCCGGGCGCGAGTGCGTCGACGATGGCCGCGCTGATAACGACTCCACTCGAACGTCAGTTCGGCCAGATTTCCGGCATCACCACGATGAGTTCGGACAGTTCCGCGGGACTGTCGACGATCATCATCGAGTTCGACCAGAAACGCGATATCGACGCCGCCGGGCAGGACGTGCAGTCGGCGATCAATGCCGCACGTGGCACGCTGCCGAACAACCTGCCGTATCCGCCGGTGTACAACAAGGTCAATCCGGCCGACGCGCCGATCCTGACCCTGATGCTGACCTCGGACTCGCGCCCGCTGCGCGACGTCAACGATTACGCCGACAGCATCATCGCGCAGCGCCTGTCGCAGATCAGTGGCGTTGGTCTGGTCAGTATCGCCGGCAACGTGCGCCCAGCCGTGCGTGTGCAGGTCAATCCGGCGCAGCTGGCGAATCTCGGCTTGACCATGGAAGACGTGCGCAGCGCGCTCACCCAGGCCAACGTCAATGCGCCCAAGGGCAGCCTCAACGGCACCGTGCAGAGTTTCAGCATCGGCACCAACGACCAGTTGAGCGACGCCGCCGATTACCGCTCGCAGATCATCAGCTACAAGAACGGCGCGCCGGTGCAGTTGTCGGATATCGCGCAGGTTGTCGACGGCGTCGAGAACGATCAGCTCGCCGCGTGGGCAAACAGCAAGCCGGCGGTCCTGCTCGATATCCGCCGCCAGCCAAGCGCGAACATCGTGCAAACCGTGGCCGAGATCAACAAGCAATTGCCGGGCCTGCGTGCGCTGCTGCCGGCCGATGTGCATCTGGCGATATTTTCCGATCGTACGGTGACCATTCGCGCTTCAGTGACCGACGTCCAGTTCACCCTTGGCCTGACCGTATTGCTGGTGATCGCGGTGATCTTCGTGTTCCTGCGGCGCCTGTGGGCAACGCTGATTCCGAGCGTGGCGGTGCCGCTGTCACTGATGGGCACGTTCGGCGTGATGGCGTTTGCCGGCTTTTCGCTCGACAACCTCTCGCTGATGGCGCTGACCGTCGCGACCGGTTTCGTCGTAGACGACGCGATCGTCATGATCGAGAACATCGTTCGCTATATCGAACAGGGAAAGTCGCCGCGCGAAGCGGCGGAAATTGGGGCGAAGGAGATTGGTTTCACCGTGCTCTCGTTGACGGTCTCCTTGATCGCGGTATTCCTGCCTTTGTTGCTGATGCCGGGCGTCACCGGACGCCTGTTCCACGAGTTCGCCTGGGTGTTGACGATCGCGGTCACGATTTCGTTGCTGATCTCGCTGACGCTGACCCCGATGATGTGCGCGTACCTGCTCAAAGCCGATGCGCTGCCAGCGAGCCATCATGCCGATGCCGCGCCGGTACAGGGTGCTCACCGCGACCCGTGGTTGCGCCTACTCGATGGCTACGGCCGCACGCTCGATTGGGTGCTCGCGCGCCAACCGCTGATGCTGGTCGTCGCGTCGGCTACGGTCATCATCACGATTGCGCTGTACATCGTGATTCCGAAAAGCCTGCTGCCCGAACAGGACACCGGCCTCGTCACCGGCGTGGTGCAGGCGGATCAGAACATCGCGTTTCCGGCGATGGAGGAGCGCACCAAGGCGGTCGCCGACGCATTGCGAAAAGTCCCCGGCGTCGCGGGCGTCGCCGCCTTCATTGGCGCCGGTTCGATCAATCCAACCTTGAATCAGGGCCAGCTCAGCATCGTGCTGAAAGAACGCAGCGCACGTGGCGGCCTGGACAGCGTGTTGCCTGCGCTGCAGGCTGCGGCCGCACCCATTGCCGGCGCTGCGCTGTATCTCAAACCGGTGCAGGACGTGACGCTCGACACACGTATCGCGCCGACCGAATACCAGTACTCGCTGTCTGAGGTGAACTCGGCAGAGTTGGCCGGTTTTGCCGCCAGCATGACCGACGCGCTGCGCAAGCGGCCCGAACTGGCCAACGTGGACAACAACCTCGCCAATCAGGGGGATGCCCTGAATCTGACCATCGACCGCGAGAAGGCCAGTCGCCTAGGCGTGCCGATGCAAACCATCGATGACACGCTGTACGACGCATTCGGCCAGCGCCAGATTTCCACCATTTTCACCCAGTTGAACCAGTACCGCGTCGTGCTCGAAGTGGCGCCTTCCTTCCGCACCAGCCGCGCCTTGCTTGACCAGTTGACAGTGCGCGGCAACGGCAACGGCGCGTTGACGGGCAGCAATGCGACCACGCTCGGGCAGGCCACATCGAGCAATTCGGCGACGCCTTCGGGCATCGGCAGCGCGGGCAACATCGGCATCGGCCTCGGCGCCGGCGGCACGATCCCGCTGTCCGCTCTGGCCAGCGCGACGCAGACGAACGCGCCGCTGGTGATCAGCCATCAGGACCAGTTGCCCGCGGTGACGATTTCGTTCGATCTCGCGCACGGGTACGCGTTGTCGGATGCGGTCGATGCTTTCCGTGCAGTCGAGGCTCAGCTGAAATTTCCGCCGCAGGTGCGCGGACAGTTCGTTGGCAAGGCCGCGGAATTTTCCGCCTCGCTCGGCGACGAGGTATTGCTCCTCCTCGCCGCCGTGATCGTGATCTACATCGTGCTCGGCGTGCTGTACGAGAGTTACATCCATCCGATCACGATCATTTCGACGCTGCCCCCAGCCGGTGTCGGAGCCCTGCTCGCACTGATGGTCTGCGGCATGAGCCTGTCGGTCGACGGCATCGTCGGCATCGTGCTGCTGATCGGCATCGTCAAGAAGAACGCGATCATGATGATCGACTTCGCGATCGAGGCGCAGCGCGCCGGCATGAACGCGCACGACGCAATCCGCCGCGCCAGCCTGCTGCGCTTTCGCCCCATCATGATGACGACGGCGGCGGCGCTGCTCGGCGCGTTGCCCCTTGCACTCGGCACCGGCATTGGTTCGGAATTGCGCCGGCCGCTCGGCGTGTCAATCGTCGGCGGCTTGCTGCTGTCGCAACTGATCACGCTGTACACGACGCCCGTGATCTATCTCTATTTCGAGAGGCTGTCGGACTGGCTCAAGGCGCGCGGTGAGAAACGTGCGCTGGCGCGGCAGCAGACGGGATTTGCATGAACGTCGCGAGCGACCGTTTCTTCAATCCCTTCTCTTCCAAGGGAGCCTAGCGATGAACATCTCCGGCCCCTTTATCGGGCGCCCGATCGGCACTTCGCTGCTTGCCGCCGGCGTGTTTGTCGGCGGCATGATTGCCTACTTCCTGCTTGGCGTGGCTGCGCTGCCGAATCTGGAATTTCCAGCGATCTTCGTGAGCGCGAACCAGCCCGGCGGCAGCGCAGACGTGATGGCTTCCACCGTCGCCGCGCCGCTGGAACGCCATCTTGGTCAGATTCCCGGCATCGATACCATCAATTCTTCGAGCAGCGAAAACAGCACCTCGGTGATCCTGATCTTCGACGGCAGCCGCAAGATCGACGATGCGGCGCGGGACGTGCAGGCGGCGATCAATGCGGCGGCGCCGGATCTGCCGTCCGGCCTGACCAACGCACCGACCTATCGCAAGTTGAATCCCAACAACCAACCGGTGCTGGCCCTGGCGCTGACTTCCGACACTGTCCCGTTGTCCCGGTTGTACGACTACGCCGATTCCCTGCTCGCGCAGCGGGTGCGCCAGCTGGCCGGGGTCAGCGATGTCGAAGTGGCCGGCGGCGCGACGCCCGCGGTGCGGGTTGATCTCAATTTGCGCGCGCTGAACTCGATCGGCTTGTCAGCCGACCAAGTGCGAAATGCGCTGGTTGCGGCCAACGTGACCTCGCCGCAGGGATTCCTTTCCGATGGCCGCACCACGATGGCGGTGTCAGCGAACGATGCACTGCACACCGCCGCCGAGTTTGCCGAGCTGGTGATCGCGGTGAAAAACGGTGTGCCTATTCGCCTGCGCGACGTCGCCGACGTGCACGACGGTCAGCAGGACCAGTACCAGGCGGCATGGTTCGGTGCACGCCGCGCGATCTTGTTGTTTGTGCGCAAGCAGGCCGACGCGAACGTGATCGCCACCGTCGATCGGGTCAAGGCCGACATTCCGCTGATGCAGGCGTGGTTGCCGACCGGGGTGACGCTGACGCCGTTTTTCGATCGTACGCCGATCATCCGCGCCTCGATCGACGAAGTGCAGATCAGCTTGCTGCTGAGTCTTGGCATGGTGATCCTGACCATGGCGTTTTTTTTGCGCCGCCTTGCGCCAACTCTGATTGCCGCGACCGCCGTGCCGCTTTCGATAACCGGTGCGTTCATCGTCATGTACGTGCTCGGCTACACGCTCGACAACATGTCGCTGATGGCGTTGGTGATCGCGATCGGTTTCGTCGTGGACGACGCGATAGTGGTGATCGAGAACGTGATCCGCCATATCGATAGCGGCATGTCGCGCATGCAGGCGACAGCGCTCGGCGCAAAGGAAATTGGTTTCACCATCGTCTCGATCACTGCCTCGCTGATCGCGGTGTTTCTGCCGATCGTGTTCGCCAGCGGGATCACCGGCATGTTCTTCAAGGAATTTGCGGTCACCCTGATTGCCGCGATCGTCTTTTCCGCGCTCGTCTCGCTGACCCTGACGCCGGCGCTGTGCGGGCGTTTCCTCACAGCCCACGCACAAACGAAGCCATCGCGATTGGGCGCGCGCATCGATGCATTTCACGCCGGCATGTTCAACGCTTATCGACGCGCGCTCGACCATTCGCTGCGCTGGCCGCGCCTGACCGCATTGCAGCCGGTGCTGCTGATCGTGGTCACCGTGCTCCTGATGCAGTTCGTGCAGAGCGGCCTGTTTCCGCAGCAGGACACCGGCATGTTGCAGGGACGCGTGAGTGCCGGCAGCGACGTGTCGCCGCCGCGCATGATGGAACAGACGCAGAAGCTGGCCGCGGTGGTAATGAAGGACCCTGCCGTGGCCAGCGTCGGTTCGCGACTGGGTGGCGGCTGGGGCCACGGTGGCGGTGGCAGCGGTCAGCTTTACATCAGCCTCAAGCCGCTCGCCGAACGCGATGGCGATTCAACCTTCGCGGTGATGACACGGCTTAATAAAACAGCGCAGGCCATGCCCGGCGTGGAACTTCGCCTGCGCCCGGTGCAGGATTTGCCGAGCGGTGGAGGTGGAGGCGGCAGCGGCAGTGGTGGTCAGTACCAGGTGTCGCTCAAAGGCAACGACGTCGGCACGCTGCAGCAATGGACCCCCAAACTTGTCGACGCATTGAAGAAGATTGCGCAATTGCGCGACGTCGGCAGCGACATCGACGAAGCGGGCCCGCGCCAGACGTTGGCAATCGACCGCCCCAGTGCGGCGCGCCTGGGCGTCAGTGTCGCCGCGATCGACAGCGCGCTCAACGACGCGTTCGGCCAGCGTCAGGTATCGACCATTTATTCCGACATCAACCAGTTCAAGGTCGTGGTCAGCGCGCTGCCGAACCAGGCCACCGATCCGGCGTCGCTCGATCGCCTGTATGTGCGTTCCAGTTCTGGGGCGATGGTGCCGATCACGGCGTTGACGAAAATGCACAACGGTGTCGCGCCGACCGAGGTTTCCCACGAAGGCCAGTTTTCCACCGTGAGTCTGAGCTTCAACCTCGCACCCGGGGCAACGATGGGCCAGGCACAGCGGTTGATCGAGGACACCATTGCCGGCATGCGTCTGCCAGGCGATATTCGCATGGATTTTGCCGGCGACTTCCGCAGCTTCCAGAAGCAGCAGGGCGACACGCCGCTGCTGATCCTGGGGGCAATCGTGGTTGTCTACATTGTGCTCGGCATGCTGTACGAAAGCCTGATCCATCCGATCACCATTCTTTCCACTCTCCCTTCGGCTGGCGCCGGCGCGTTGCTCGCAATGGTCGTGACCGGCACGGAGCTCTCGGTCGTGTCGATGATCGCGATCGTGCTTTTGATCGGCATCGTCAAGAAGAACGCGATCATGATGGTGGATTTTGCGCTCGCCGCGGAACGTCAGCGTGGCCTTTCGCCACTGGACGCGATCCGCGAAGCCTCGCTGGTGCGCTTCCGTCCCATCATGATGACCTCCATGGTCGCGATCAGCGCCGCGCTACCGCTGGCGATCGGATTTGGCGCCGGCGCGGAACTGCGCCGACCGCTCGGCATCGCGATGATCGGCGGCCTGCTCGTTTCGCAAAGCCTGACCTTGATTTCCACGCCCGCGATTTACCTGCTTTTTGCGCGCCTCAGCGCACGCCGCCGGCAGCGCAAGACCGATCGGCGGACGGCAAAGCTGCACCTGCAAACCGGCAATTGAATCCCGCGCAAGATAAGCGCGAAGAAACCACGATGTCCGAGTGCGGCAGGCGAGATGACGGTGAACTCAACTCCGGTGCATCGTGTCGATCGGTGTTCCCAGCAACAACCTCAAACAATCACGGGGCCATGCTGCTCGCATTGCGACCCATCGCATCGCCAAGAAACGCGCGCGCGATGACCCAATGGCGCCTCACCGTGCGTTCGGTTACTCCGCGCAGACGCGCTATCTCGACCAGCGGAAGACCGACAAACGAATGCCACTCGACCAGTTCGGCTAGATCCGCGTCGCAATCGCGCAAACCGCCCAGCGCCGCGTCAAGCGCAAGCAATTCCTCGATCGGCTTGTCCGGTTGCTCGATACGATCGGTCAGTTGCGTGCGTGCGAAACCGGCACCGTGACGCTCGGTCGCGCGACGCCGCGCGAGATCGATCAGGATCTGGCGCATCGCCTGCGCCACCACATTGTAGAAATGCCGGCTATCCTGGATTTGCGCACCGGTGTCGTTGGCCAGGCGCAGCCACGCTTCATGCAGCAACGCCGTCGGGTTGATTGACGCGCCGGCCGAGCGGCGCAAATGCCCGGCGGCCATGCGCTTGAGTTCGTCGTAGACCAGGGTGAACAACGTCGCGCGCGCGGCCACGTCGCCCTCGCGCAAGGCGGCGAGCAGGCCGCTGAGCTCCGGTTTTTCCTCGATCCCCTGCACGGCCATCCAACTTCCCTCGCTGCGCCAAGTGTAACGCGCGCGCCAGCGACGGCGCGCGAATGTCCGCTTTTGGCCGCGATCGCGTACTCAGGAAACAGGCATTCCGCCCGGTATCCAGGATTCGTCATGCACTTCTCCCCTTGCACCGCGAACGGCCATCGAGCCGTCACCTCATCACGCGCGCCTTCGAGCCGCATGAGCCGCGGTGATGCGCATGCGGTGCTGGCGCGCGTTAGTCTGGCGCTGCTGGTGGCGCTGGGCGCGACGCGCGCGGGGGCTGCCGAAATGTGCGTGGCGAACAACGCGCAGTTGGCGACCGCGATCATACTTGGCCAATCGCAGCAGTCTGACTACACCATCAAGATTGTGCAGGGTACCTACACGCTCGGCTCAACCAATGAGACGCTATCCGCGCCGACAACAATCGAGGGCGGCTACACGGCAAACTGCGCCGCGCGCAGCGTGAATGCGGCCAACACCACAATCAACCTGGGCGGCTCCGGTTTCCTGCTTACCCAACTGACCGGTTCCCCGAGCGCCCTGATCGCGATCGATGGGGTGAGTCTCGTAAACGTGGGGGCGCTCAACCTTTTCAGCGGCCAGTACCACACCATCGCCGCAAACGATCCGGGCGCCGTGCGCGTGTCGCGCTCGCGCCTTTCCGGCGTCACCGGTTCGAGTAATCGCTTCCTGCTGGAAACCTTCGGCAGTGGTGAAACCGTTCTGGAAAACGTGTTGCTTGATCACCTGCCGGCAGCCGATACCAGTCATTGCGGAATCGATTTCGTGCCACGCGATGGCGGTCCCGTGCGGTTGACGGGACTGACGGCGGACCTCGGCGGCAACATCGCTCTGTGTTTTGACACCGACACCAGTGTGACCAACATCTACGACAGCATCATCTGGTCCACCGATGGTACGCCGGCGCCCATCACGGCCGTTTCAAGCGGCGTAACCATCAACATCGTCAACAGCCTCTATCGCAACACCACGGGTTCGCCAACCGGACAGGTCATTTCTGCGCTGCATGTCGATCCGCAATGGAACAACGCGGCACTTAACGATTACCACCTCAAAAGCACGTCGCCCGCAGTGAACAGCGGTACGCCGATCGTCCCAGGCGGTTTGCCGGCCACCGACATCCAGGGTGCGAAGCGCTGGGTCGGCAGCATGCCGGATCGCGGCGCATACGAATCGCTGTTCAACGATGCAACCAACTACACCGTAACAACCACCGCCGACAGCGGCGCCGGCTCGCTCCGCGATGCGATCACTCAAGCCAATTCGCTGCCCAATCCGGCCACGATCAGTTTCGCAATTGCGGGCACATGCCCACGCGTGATTGCGCTGTCCAGCATGCTGCCGGACATTATTTCGCCGATGGTAATCGACGCGACAACGCAACCCGGGTCGACCAAGAACAGCGCGCCGGACGCGTTCAATGCCACTCTGTGCGTGGTGGTCAAATCGAGCAGTTTTCTCGCCCATGGCTTCTATGTGCCGGTCACGGCAAGCGCCGCGTCGTTGACCGTGCGCGGCCTTGGCATCGGCGGATTTTCCGAGGCGGTGCTGTTGGAAGGGGGCAGCAACCACGTGATCGCCGGCAACCAGTTTGGCGGCAGCGTCGGCAGCTTCACCCTGCCGTCCGTAACGCAGACGGACGTGATCATTGACAACAATGCCACCGGCGGCCTGATTGTCGGCGGTTCCAGCTTGGCCGATCGCAATGTGATTGGCGATGCAAACGGCGTCGGTATCGCCACCAACACCAGCGGCAGTTCAGCGGCCACCTGCCAGATCGTCAATAACCTGATTGGCGTCGCGCCAAACGGCAATACCGCGCTGGCCAACGGCACCGGCATCAAGTTGAACGGCGATGGCTGCGCAATTGTCGGCAACCGCATAGTCGGCAACAGTCAGGACGCGATCTGGATCGGCGGCGGGCACGGCAATGTGATCCAGCGCAACCAGATCGGCGTCACTGTCAACGGCAGTGGTCTCATCAACAACGGCGCCGGCGTGCGCATCAGTTCGGGCTTCGACAATGTCATTGGCGCGGGCGCGACCAGCGGCGTCACCGGCACGGTACTCGCCAATACGATCCGCTTCATGGTCACAGGCGGTGTCGTCGCCAATGGCGGCGGCAACAATTCCATCCGCAGCAATCTCATCTACGACAACGGCCTCAGCGGTGCCGCGCTCGATATCGATCTCAACGCCGACGGCCCCACGCCGAACGATGCGGACGATGCGGACACGGGTCCGAACAACCTGCAGAATTTTCCGTGGACCGATCTGATCGTGCATCCGGCGGACGATGCCAACCCGCTCGATTTCGTCCTCAACGCGCACTTGAACACCTTGCCCGGCAGCTATCGCATCGATGCGTATTTTTCCAATCGCTGCGACAACGGAGCGTTCCATGTGACGGGGCGCGGGCATGCGGACGCCTTTGTCGGCACGCGCCTGGTGACGGTGCCGTCCGGCAAAAATCTTGTCTTCAGCATGCCGGTCACCGTGCCCAATGCACTGAGCACCGGCGTAGTCAGCCTGACCGCGACCGATTCGCTTGGCAACACCTCGGAGATCGGCAGTTGCGCGTTTCTCAGCACAGCACAGAGCGATCGCATTTTTGCCGATGGGTTCTAGGCGCCGGCGCCATGGGCATGGCGCGCATGCCGCGCGATGCGGCTTGCGATTCAGAGCCGGATTAAAGCGCGGTCGCCAATGGGATCGCCCTGTTCGAGTAACCGTGCGGCACGCGCTGGGTGCAAGGTGCGGATCGTGCGGGGCGACGCATTGTGTGATTTCGATGATTGCGCACGCGCCGCGCGCCAGCCGCGATACGCGCGAATGTCCGCTTGCGCCAGCAATCTCGTAATCAACAGACAGGGCGCCTCGCTCGGCATTTCAGGACTTCGTCATGCGTTCTTCACAGTTCGCCCTTGCCCATCAGTCGTCCGCGAGTACCGCAACGCTTCCAAGTAAGAGCTTTGCCGGGAAATGCGACGGACACGCAGCGACTCCCGCACTGTCGCGTCGCGTGTGCGCCGGCATCACCTTGCTGCTGTTGCTCGGCGTCGCCCCCGCGCATGCCAGCGGGATTTGTGTCAATTCGAGCGCTTTGCTGACTTCGGAACTGAGCACCAACCCACCCCAGGGAACGGCGCGCACGATCAACCTGGTGCAGGGCACTTATTCACTCGGCAACCTCGATGCCACGCTGAGCGCGCCGATGACGATCCTCGGCGGTTTCACGGCCAATTGTGCGGGACGCAGCGTCAACGCCGCCAACACCACGATTGACATGAACGGCAATTCCTTATCGTTGTACCAGCCCAGCGGATCACCTGTTGCGCTGATCGACATCGATGGCTTGACCGTTAAAAACGTCCTATCGCTCACTCTGGTCGCGGGTCAATACAACACCATCGGTTCGAACGATCCAGGCACGGTGCGGGTGTCCAGATCACGGCTTTCCGGTATGCCAGGATCGGGCACCTCCTTCGATCTTGGCGCCCTCGGGGACAGCGACATCACGCTCGAGGACGTCGTGCTCGACCATCTGCCCGGCCTCGACCCCAGCCGTTGTGCGGTTTACTTTAGCGAGCTCAATGGCGCAGGGACGATCCACCTGCAAGGCGTCACGGCCAATCTCGCCGGCATTACCGACTTGTGTTTCAACGCACCCGATAGCGTGGTCCAAATCTACAACAGCGTGATCTGGTCGTCGGATGGTTCGCCGGCCTCCATCGCTTCCATGCAAGATGGGCAAACGATCAATATCGTCAATACCCTGTACCGCACCACCACGGGCAATCCGGTCGGGCAAATCATCAACCCGCTGCACACCGACCCGCAGTGGACCAATGGGGCGGCCGGC
>JBDUED010000022.1:0-21591 GCA_040002595.1 Dokdonella sp.
GCGAACATGTCGGTGCGGTTGCGCGTGATGCCGTGCTGGAAGATCACCAGCGGCCAGCCCGCCGCAGGCTTGGTCTTGCCGGAATTTGCATTGGGCAGGGTCAGCAGCAACGGCACGGTCTGGGTCGAGGTCGCGACCGGGAACGGATTGCACGCGGTCAGATTGGTCGAGGTGGGATCGAGTCCGAACGGCGCGCACTGCGCAATGTATGCGCCCGGCGCGGCATGCCAGAAGCCGGTCAGCGGGGCGGTCGGATTGTCGGCAGTCGGCGCGGACAGATAGTAGGGCAGATTGATCGTGCCGATGTAGATGTCGGCCACCGGCGGCAACCCTACGCCGAGATCGGCAAGCGTCTTGCCGGTCGGCGCGACGTGCGTCGTAGTCGGCGGCGAAGCGGCAATCACGCTTTCGATCGCCTGCAAGGTGACGGTGATGTTCTGCGTGGTGGCGACCCAGCTCATCGCGATCGAATGCGGATCGATGCCGACCGAGGCCGCTGCAGCCTGCTGCGAATTGGTCAATTGACGCAGCGGTTCCAGCGCGCAAGCCTGCGAATCGGGCAACGCAGGCAAGGTCGAATGGCCACCCACGCACAACGGACTGGTTCTCTGCGACAGCAGGAAAGTCAATGTCGAACGTATGGCATCGCCGCTCGTATCCTTGATGCCGTTGGTGACCACGGCCATGTACGATGTGCGCTGCTTGAGCGGCGCCGTGGGCACAATGGCCAAGGTGCGGCCGCTGGCGTCGGACGGCGCCAGTGCGGTGACGAATTCCTGCGGTGAGGCCAGTTCGCGCACGATGCCGGTGACGCCGCCGCCCGGACCGCTCAAGGTGACTTCAAACATGCGCACGTTGCCGGCCAGTGAAGTCGGATCGACCGGCGCGGTAAACACCATCGACCACGGCGCCGAGGTACTGAAGCCATCGAGCGCGTTCAGCGCAACCTGCGGGTCGGCGTAGTTGTTCGGATTGGCAACCGGGATGTTCAAGGTCAGGTCGGTGCTGCCGGCGAGCAACAAATTGTTCGGGAACGGAATGGTGCTGTGCGCTGGATCGAAATTCGCGCGCGTGTGGAATTTGACCGGCGCGGTGTAGTCGTACGCGTAGGCGTCGTGGAATGCGAATGTGGCAAACAACGAAGCAGCGACGGCTGCGGTCGTAATCAGTCGAAACTGCATGGGACTGCCCCTCTGGATGATGGCGACCAGGAATTTTTCTGTCGGATTGAACGCCGTCGCATCTTAGGTCGTTCAAACGATCGTTGGCAACGCTGCACTGCGGCGAGAGTGGCCTGATTACACACTACCGCAGCGCAGCAAAAGGCGCGGAACGCATGCGGGTCAATGCAATGACGACTATTTGCGATTTATCTGCAGCAGATCGAGTGGGTGCCCGTTGGGACCGCGTATATCGCGCTGCAACTCGTATAGGCGCACGATCGACGGACACAACGTCTGGATCTGCGGCCGCAAGGCCTGCATGCGCCGTTCGATGCGCTTCTGAAAACCGTCGGCCAGATGCGCGGCACGGTCGCGCAGGGTGGCAGCCGCATCGAGATCGCCTGTTAGCGCCGCGCTCACAGCCTGCGTGCCGAGATCAGCGGCAAGCAAAGGCACGATATCCGCGGCGACATCGTCGGCGTAGCTATCGAAGGCGCCGCCTTGCCAGTCGTGCGTGCTGTTGCTCACCGCAATGCGCCGCTTCAGATCAGCCGCGTGCGACGCCAGTCGATGGTCGAGTTCTGACTGCGTGTCTGCGGTCAGATCGAGCGCAGCGGTTTCCGCCCGTACCGCCTGTGTGGCGAGATCGACGCCGCGTTCGCCGACACTGCGCGCTTTGGGCAACACATCGCGCAGCTCACGCTCGAACAGAACCAACCGATCGCTGTCTTCCGTGTTCACGTGCGCCTGCGCGCCGTCGATCAAGAGCTTGCCGGCGCGCAACTCGATCCGTCGCGGTGCCGGATCGGCGCGATCAAACAGCAGCGTACCCGGCGCGATGGTCAGATCGTAACTGCTGCTCGCATGGCAGGCGTTCGCCAGTTCCTGTGCATGGACTGCACCGCCCACAGCGAGTGCGAAAGAGAATGCCGCGACCAGAAAAGTCTTCGATGCCATGGAAACGTCCTGCTAGTACGTAGCGCACAGCATTGCCGATGACACACCAGCGTGCGCTGAATAGGGCGCATGCACGAAGGGGCAAGCGAATTTTCCTTTGAGGAAAATCGGGGGTGGCCTGCAACCGATGCAATCAGCGCGTTGGCGCCGCCGTCCACGACGCGGAAGTGGGATGAAACGGGCGAGGCGCCCAGCCAAAGTCGGCGATCGCGGCGGAGTGATCGACAACGAGATCGCGGGTAAGGCGTTCGAGCGCAGCAGGACGTAGCCCCGGGAACCTCGGGCGCCGCGCGACCTTGATCAAGGCACGCGCCACGCCGAGCGGTATCGGCAGCGGCACACTCCAGGTCGCCAGCGATGCATGCACGCGTTCGAGCATCGCGCTGAAGGAAAGCTGCTCGCCACCACCTAGCGGATAGATATGCGCAGCCGTTTGCGGATGGGTGAGCACGCCGAGGCACGCAGCGGCCAGATCATCCGCGTGCACCGGTTGACGCAACCCGTGCGCGCCAGCGATGCGTGGAAACGCGTGCCAGCGCTGGGCAAAGTGCGCAATCGGCGTCAGGCTGCGATCGATACCCGCACCGTAAATCAAGGTTGGTCGCAGGATCGTCCATGCGCAACCGCGCGCATCGGCAGCGCCGATCAGCGTGCACTCTGCCTGTTGCAGGCGATCGGCCAACGCGCGTTCGTCTGCATCGCTCGAGCCACGCTTGGTGTCCACACTCATCGAACCGAAGGCAATCACGCGCGGTGCCCCGGCGATATCCGCGCGAGCAAACCAGCGCGCAAACGCGTCCAGCGGACCCAGACTGAAAATTGCCTCCAGCACAGGCAACGGCGGCGGCGGGGAATCGAGATCGCCGACTTCCCAACGCAGGTGTGGATCGACGCTCGCGCGGGGCGCGCGACTGACAGCCAGAACATCGTGCCCCGCAGCGAGCAGACGCGGCAGCGCGAAGCGCCCGATCGCGCCACTCGCGCCAATTACCATGACCGACACAGGTTTTCAGTACGTGTCGTCGTGAGCAGTTGCGGGCGCCACGTCGATCACCGCGTCGTCGATGGCCAGCGCAGGCGCGGCCGCAGTCGCCGCCTGTGCAGGCAACGCGCGCACATAATCGATCAACGCCTGCACATCATCGACCGGCGAAATCGCCATGATCGGAGCCACGTGCAGCGGATTTTTCTCCAGCGCCGAGCGCGCCTCGAACAACTTGCGCCGTGCCCCTTCGACGTGGCGCACAAGCTCGTCGAGGCTGGCTTTGTCCGCTCCCAGGATCAATTCGACTGGCTGCAGGCAATACTGCACGGCCGCATCGAACTGCCCAACCAGCTTGCGGTAGTCGATCAGGTGTGCGTCCTGCTTCACCAGATTTTCGCGCACCGATTCGAGCGCCGGATCGAGCCGTGCGACCACGTCACGAAATGGATTGGCGGTCGGCGCCGCTTCGCTATCGTGATCCGCCTGCAACGCGTTTTCGGCATCGATTTTCGCGTACAGCAGATCCTCCGCATGCGCGTTGGCGGAAGCGAGCCGGCGCCCCAACACGATCGCAAAGCCGATGGCGACAATCGCGATTACCCATCCAAGCCATTGCATGTGGAATCCTCCCTCTGCATCAACTTCCCATTATGGGTCAGGGCGCGGCTGCGGGCGCAAGTCCCGCGTATGGGCAGACCGCTTACGCATGCCTGCAACCTGCCGCCAGGCGCGCCCTATTTCCGCTTTGGAATATACAAATCCGTGATGGTGCCTTCGTACACTTCGGCCGCCATGCCGACCGATTCGCTCAAGGTCGGGTGTGGATGGATGGTCAGCCCGATATCGGCCGCCTCGGCCCCCATCTCGATCGCCAGCGCGACCTCGGCAATCAGGTCGCCGGCGTTTGGCGCGACAATGCCGCCGCCGATCACGCGATGGGTGGCGTCGTCGAACAGCAGCTTGGTGAAGCCTTCTGTGCGGCCAATGCCGACCGCGCGACCCGAGGCCGCGTGCGGGAACTTGCCGACGCCGTATTTGATGTTCTGCTTCTTCGCTTCGGTCTCGGTGAGACCGACCCAGGCAATTTCCGGATCGGTGTAAGCGACGCTCGGAACCACCCGCGCGACGAATTCACTCTTCTGTCCCGCACACACTTCGGCGGCCACTTTGCCTTCATGCGTCGCCTTGTGCGCAAGCATCGGCTGGCCGACCAGATCACCGATCGCAAAGATGTGCGGCACGTTCGTGCGCATCTGCATGTCGACGGGGATGAAACCACGCTCGGTCACGTTGACACCGGCCTGATCGGCGCCGATCTTGTTGCCATTGGCCGAACGGCCGATCGCAACGAGCACGCGGTCGTAGAGCTGCGGTTGCGGCGCCTTGTCCCCGTCAAACGTCGCCTTGAGCCCTTTCTTTTCGGCTTCGATCTTGGCGACCTTCACCTTCAGATGGATGCCGGCATAGCGCTTGGCCAACCGCTGCTGCAGCGGACGCACCAGATCTGGGTCGGCGCTTGGCATCAGCTGGTCGAGCAGTTCGACCACGGTCACTTCGCTGCCGAGGGCTTCATATACACAGGCCATTTCGAGGCCGATGATGCCGCCGCCGACGACCAGCAGCTTCTTCGGGATGTCCTTGAGCATCAATGCGTCGGTCGAATCCATCATGCGCGGGTCGTCCCACGGGAAACCTGGCAGCTTCAGCGCCTGCGATCCGGCCGCAATGATCGCTTTCTCGAAGCGCACGATTTTCCTGCCGCCTTCGCCTTCGACTTCGATCTCGTTTGGCGAGATGAATCTGCCGGTACCCTGCACGAGAGTGACCTTGCGTTGCTTGGACATGCTGGCAAGGCCGCCGACCATTTGCGCGACCACCTTGTTCTTGTTTTCACGCAGCTTGTCGAGATCGATTTTCGGTGAACCGAAGGTGATGCCGATGTCGCTCGCATGCGCGGCTTCATCGATCACGCGCGCCGCATGCAGAAGCGCCTTCGACGGAATGCAGCCTACATTGAGACAAACGCCGCCAAGCGCCGCGTAACGTTCGATCAGCACGGTGGTCTCACCCAGATCGGCGGCGCGGAATGCAGCGGTATAGCCACCGGGACCGGAGCCGAGTACGGCGACTTGGCATTCGATATCCGCCCTGCTCGACTCCGCAGCGCTTTTCGGCGCAGCTTTCCGCGCTTCGGGCGGGAGCGGATCGCGTGCAGCGTTCACTGAGGGTTCGGAAGAGCCGGCAGCATGTCCAGTGGCTGCCACCTGTGCAGACGCAGAGGCCGCCGTCTCGATGATCACAACCACCGCACCTTCAGCCACTTCATCGTTTAGCTTTACGCGCACTTCCTTGACCACGCCGGCAACGCTGGCTGGCACTTCCATGGTCGCCTTGTCCGATTCAAGCGTGACCAGGCCCTGATCCTTGGCGACCGCATCGCCCGGCTTGACCAGAATTTCAATGACCGGCACGCCCTTGAAACTGCCGATGTCGGGAACTTTGACTTCAACCGTGGCCACGTGAAACTCCTTGGACATTTGTTACGCGATGCATCGTTGCGCTAAGGAGACTGAGCGCCATCCGCGCCCAATCGAATACATGTGCCGCGTCGTCAGGGTCACAGCAACACGCGTCGCATGTCAGCCATTACCTGGCCGAGATAAGCGGTGAAGCGCGCCGCCGAAGCGCCATCGATGACGCGATGGTCGTAGCTGAGCGATAGCGGCAGGATCAAACGTGGCTGGAATTTCTCGCCATCCCAGATCGGTTTCAGCGCGGATTTGGATACACCGAGGATCGCCACTTCCGGCGCATTGACGATCGGCGTGAATCCTGTGCCGCCAATGCCGCCAAGCGAGGAAATCGAGAAGCAGCCACCGGACATGTCGGCGGGTCCGAGTTTTCCTTCACGCGCTTTTTTCGCCAGCTCGCTGCTTTCGATTGCGATCTCGATCACGCCTTTCTGGTCCGCATCGCGTACGACCGGCACGACCAAACCGTTGGGTGTATCTGCCGCAAATCCGATATGAAAATATTTCTTGAGGATCAGATTCTCGCCACTGCTGTCAAGCGACGCGTTGAAGTCCGGATATTTTTTCAGCGCCGCGACAACGGCCTTGATCAGAAAGGCAAGCATGGTCAGCTTGATCCCAGCGCCGCCCTTGTCGGATGCGGCGTTCTCCTTGTTGAGTGCGACGCGCAGCGCTTCCAGCTCGGTGACATCGGCATCGTCGTGCTGGGTGACGTGTGGAATCATCACCCAGTTGCGCGCGAGATTCGCACCGGAAATTTTCTTGATCTTCGAGCGCGGCTTTGATTCCACTTCGCCAAACTTCGCGAAATCGACCGTCGGCCAAGGCAGCAAATTGAGACCGCCGCCGACAGCGCCCGTCGCAGTCCCGCTCGGCACCACGCCGGAAAGAATCTGCTTCACATGACTACGCACATCCTGTTTGGTGATGCGGCCCTTGCGTTCGCTGCCCGCGACGGCCGCCAGATCGACACCCAGTTCGCGCGCGATCATGCGCACCGCCGGACTCGCATACGGGACCCGATCGGGCATCAGTGAGTTGGCATCGAAAGGCACCGGCGGTGTGCGCGGTGCGGCGGTTTCGGCGTCAGCGTCAGCGGCAGCCGGCGCCGGTGCGGACGTCGCTGATGCGGGGTCGGTGGCGTTCGCTGCCGAGATTGCCGGCGCCGATGTGCGCTGCGGTTCTTTTGTTGGCGGCGCGGGAGTCGCTGCGGGCGGGGATTTTTGCGCGTCGGATTTGGTTTCTGCAGCCTCGGCGGACGCCTTCGCCTCACTCGTTTCGATCAACGCCACCACGAAACCCTCGCCAACCTCGTCGCCGACCTTGACCTTGACTTCCTTGACCACCCCGTCGAACGGTGCCGGCACTTCCATCGTCGCCTTGTCCGATTCAAGCGTAATCAGACTCTGATCTTTCGTGACCGCGTCGCCAGGCTTCACCAGGACCTCGATCACCGGGACATTGGTGTAGTTGCCGATATCCGGCACCTTTGCTTCCTGGATGGCCATGCGTGCTCCGAAATCGTGGGGCGGAAAGCGCCAGTTTCGCCGATTTGCCCAGGTCGCGTCATGCGCAGGGCCGCCGCGGGCGCTGGGACCCGACTGCGCAGCGGCCAATACACCGCTCGACCTGATAGATTTCATGCCCCCGCACCCGTCGCAAGAGGCCGCGCATGTACGTTCTTTACTATTCGCCTGGCACCGCCAGCATGGCTGTACATCAAACCTTGCTCGAACTTGGCGTGCCGCACGAACTGCGCGAAGTTGATCTCGACAACCAGCAGCAAAAAAGCCCGGACTACCTGCGCCTCAATCCGAACGGTACGGTACCGACCCTGATCGTCGATGGGGCGCCGGTCTATGAATGCGCGGCGCTGCTGTTGCTGCTCGCCGAGCGCCATCCCGAAGCTGAGCTCGCGCCGCTGGCAGGCTCGCCGCACCGCGGGCTGTGGCTGCAGTGGATGCTGCATCTGGCCAACACGCTGCAACCGGCATTCCGACAATGGTTTTATCCGCAGGATTTTGCCGCGCGCGAACACGAGCCCGAGGCGCGCGAATTTGCGCGCAAACGCATCGAAGCCGAGTGGAGCCGACTCGACGCGCATCTCGCCGCGCATGGCCCGTACGTGCTGGGGCAGCGAATGGGCATTTTGGATCTCTACGTAACCATGCTGATGCGCTGGTCGCGCAACATGCCCAGACCGGCAACCGAGTGGCCTGCGCTGGCGGCGCTGGCGACGAACGTGAAAGCGCGTCCGAGCTGGGCGCGCTTGTATGAAATCGAACGCCTGAGCGAGTGGGCGTAGGCGCAAGAACCTTCATCGCGCTCGCCGCCGCCGAGGCGCGCGGTTTTCACCGGCGCGCGATGGTCAGAACGAACGCGTACGCCGCGCCCGGATGATCGCGGCCATGCCAAGTCCGGCCAGCAGCCAGCCACCAAACTGGTCGACCAAATCGCCGATCAGGAATGGTGTTGAAAAACCGTACCAGGTCCACTGCGAGACCGAGATCGATAGCCACGCGGCGATGCCGATCGCGGCGATGGACAACGCGCGCCGACCATAGCCACCGGGTAGTTGCACCAGCACGAACGCACCGAACAAGGCGGCCAGCATGTTGGACACCAATTCGCTTGCGAGCTGACGCGGCGACATCGCCTCGCCGCCGCTCGGTCGATAGATCAACAGGCCCGAAGGACCGCTTACGAGTTGCTGCTGCCACATCTTCTTTTGTTCGAGGGTCGCTTTTCCGCTTGAGTCGGCCCAGGGAAATGTGTACATGCCTGCTGTGGCGAGATTGCTGTGCAAGCTCGACATTACGGCGGCCTCATTTGGAATCGGCTGCAGTGCCTGACGCTCGAACGGCAGCGCTACGTGCGTAACGGCGCCCCAGACAAACATCAGGACGCCGCCGACGATTGCGGCAATGAGGATACGCACCATGTCGTTCACTCCGAGACCGGGCAGCCCGCCCGCGCCGCGCATCATACGCGGGCACGCTGTCAAAGCTGCCGCATTGCATTGGTTTTCAACGCGGCCCAAACGACGCCGCGCTACTTTGCCGCGGTCGCAATGACTGCCAGCGGCGCATTCGCCGTCGCGTTGTCCTGGTGTTCCTTGAGCCAGATCATCGACCGTCGCACGCGTTGATAGCCGCTTGGGTGATCGTAGAAGAGCACTTCCTCCAGTGCGCCGGGTTTGAGTTTGCGATAGGTGCTGAGGCGCATTGCGGCCATCGCGAATCCGTTCGGCTCTTGCGCCGCATTGAGGCCGAACGCGTCGGCCTCGGTTTCTGCCTGGCGCACGATCGAGTTGGTCAGCGGCGTGGCGAGCAGGAAGAACACCGACAGGATCGCAACGCCGAGAGGGAGCGCGGCCGGATCGTCGCGGCCTTCGAGGCCAAGCCGGGTGTGCCACCGCGCAAGCGCCCAATCGAACAGGCGATGCACGAACCAGAAGCCGAACACTAACACCAGACCAAAGTAGATCGACAGGCGCAGGCCGTGGTTGAGCACGTAATGACCCATTTCATGGCCCAGTACCGCCTTGATTTCCGGCAGCGATGTCTTGTCTAGCAAGTTGTCGTTCAAAGCGACGCGTGTGGTACCGAGAAAGCCGCTGACGTTCGCGCTGATCCGCGTGGTCTGGCGCGACGCGTCGAACTCGACCACGTGATCGGTCGGCACCCGATTCGCGCGCGCGAGCGACAACACCGCCTCGCGCACCGGTCCTTCGCGCAGCGGCTTGTAGTCATTGAACAGGGGCTCGACAAAAACCGGCGCGAACATCATCGCGAACAAGGTGAACGCGAATGCGCCGCCGGCCGCCCACAACCACCAGCGCGCGCCGGTACGTCTCACGGCGGCATATAACGAGGCAATCAGCCATGGCGCGATGACCAGATCGACCGCGAGGTCCTTCATCTGATCGCCGAACCAACCGCCGAAATTCTGCGTGGCGAGGCCGTACTGATGTTCGCGGAAAAACTCGCTGTAGATCGACAGCGGCAGCGCCAGCACGAACCCGATGAGCAACCATTGCACCGCGTAGATCACCGTCTGCAGCCACGGCCGCGCGCTGCGACGACGCGCGAAATCGCGCATGCGTCGCGACAAGCCGCTGCAAAGCAACAGCGCAGCGACACCGAGGCCATACAAAAAGCCCCAAAGATGCAGCCAGTTGTTGCCTTCGAAATAGGCATCGGACGATGCGCGCTGAGCAGGCGTCAGCAGGGCAAGATAGGCGTCGGTGGCGCGATCAACATCGAACGTTGGTCCTGGCCGCGCCGCATCGGGAATCTGCAAACCCGCCGGCAGATCGCGTGCAATGGGAGAATCGGCATGGCCGATGGTGACGCCTGCGAACAACAGAAACGCCACAGCGAAGACACGCAACAGGTTTTTCATCAGGCCCCCGACACGAGGGCGCAGCGGCCCGGATCGGCGCAGCGTCTTTCAACGGCGGGGCAGCCGTCAACTGCACAAAGTCACAAGCCGGGCCGGGAACCGGCGTCCGCGAAGCCGGGCCGGGAACCGGCGTCCGCGCGATCAACACGCGTCGGGAATGATGTATCTGCCAGGCAACACGGTGTCGCAGCGGCGACCTGCAAACGCGGCGCCGGTGCGGGCGCCGACGCCAAGGTGCGGGAATTTCGCCATGAAAAAAGCCGCGGCGTTTAGCGCCGCGGCTCCGTCGTGCAAGATCAATTATTTCTTGCGGTGATGCATCCGCCGGTCGTGTCCCGCCGCGCTGATCGTGAACCCCCCAACGCTGACGCCGATGTTGACGCCTTCACCCGAGCCCGCCAGCGCCAGGGAGACGGTGCCCTTGGTCAACACCTGTGCGGTGCCTGACTTGCCCGCGCCAATGCTCGCATCGCCTTGCGCATACGTTCCCAAGACTTCGCTGATCGCGTGCACGTCGGTGAACTTGCCGGTGCCGTCATCGATATGTGTTTTGCCGACGGTCAGGCCGCCGCCTTTCGCACTGATGTTCACGGGCATCGAGGTGCCGTCTGCGCAGGTAACCACGCCGTGTCCTTCGGCGTGCTTGTAGATCAATGACCAGCCGGTCAGCGAAAATTTCATCGTGCAGTCGAGATCCGCCGAGGCAGCGCTTGCACGTTGCGGAACGGCGACAGCCGCCATGGCCAGCGCAATAGCGGCGCCCAAGGCCGGAAGATAACGTTTTTGCATGGCGAGACTCCTCATCGTGGAAGAAGGTCGCAGTTTCTGCGCGGAAAGCTGAACGGCGCGCGACCAATGAATCAGCCAGCGGGTTTCTTGTGCATGGCCACATCATCCCGAGCCGGCGTGGTTTTCCATTCCGAGCGACGCTGTTCAGCGCATGGGAGCGTGCCTTCCAGGTCGATCAGACCAGGCAGCTACGAAGGCCCGTTGCGCAAGGACGACCACCGACGACGCGAGAAGAGGACAATGGGTTTTGATCGAGCGACTGCGGCGGAAAATCAGCCGTTTCGCCCACGCGACCTTGAAACGATGCGTGCCATCCACTCATGCCAATCCAGCCAAGCAATATGGTTCTCAAGCAGCTTTATCATGCGCACGGCAACGACGATAAGGATTACGAAATCCATGTTTACGTCGAGCCAGCCAGCCACTTGAACGCGCATATCGAGCGGCTCGCCAGGATCTGCCTGGCCGATGGCGGTGAACTGCGCGTGCTGTCCAAGCACCACTATGAAATCGTTGCGACCGGGGTGAAGCTCGTGGCGAACGATCCGGGCGCGGTCTAAAGCCCGGATTTTGAAGCTTCAGGGCTACTTTCTCGCGCGAGATGGCTTACGCGCAACTGGCGCGAACCGCGTCGAATCAAACCCTCCCACATCAAACACGAGCGTCCGAGCGCTTTTGCCTTTCTCGGCCACGTCGATGCTGATTTTCTGCACGCTGCCAAGCTTGCGAATGAATCCGGCGTCATCGCTTATAAACAAGGCCGGTTCCCCGGTTGGCGGCAGATACGCCTTGATCTGCTCGGGCGATTTATCGTCGAAGCGCACCGCGATCTTGCAGGTGCCGCGGCACACGAACCCCTTGCCGGCGCCAAACAGATACACGCTCTGGCCCCAATCGGAGTGGCGGCGCAGGATCAGGCGCACGCGGTCGCCGGCCGCGATATCGTTGCTGTAAATCGAAGCGGTGCTTTGCTGGCCGCCCGATTCATCGCCGGTCTGGTACGACCACAATCGCTCGAGGCGCCGTCGGGTTGCCACCGCAGTGGCCTTGGCCGTCGTGTCGGCCAGCGTTTCGTGCACTTCCGTCGCCGCCGCGCTGCCGCTGAATCGCGCCACGATTTCGGCGCCGATTGGCGCAGCAAGTTCCCACGACTGTTGCTGTCGCAACGTGCGATAAAGCGCCAGCTCCTTGTTCGCTTGCGGCTCAACGCTCGGCGCAGCCGTGGTTGCCGCGAGCGGTGCGGGCGACTGCGGCGAACACCCGCCCATCCATGCACATGCGAAGAAAAGTGCCACCAGCCTCATCCCGATTCGCATGTGATCGCTCCGCAAGAAATCCGGCGCCATCGTAAACGCAGGGCGTGCACGCTGCATCATCCATCGAACGCAGGATCAGAAATTGCGGCACGGATCGCGACCCGCGTTGTGCTCGTATGTCGATACCGTCTCATCACGCTCGTGTCCGGCGCGAGCGAAAGAACGCTCGAGGCGCTTGCACACCTCCGAACGCGGCAATGCCCTGGCCGATACCGCGACCGACCCGGCTGCGCGACTTTCGCGCCCATTGCCGCGACCGCGGCCGCCAGCATGGCGCGCAGTGTGGTCGCTCGCCTCCTTGATCGAATGTGGACACGCGCCGTGGCGGTAAAACACTTCGCCATTCGCGGCGCGGCATTCAAACGACATCACGCTTTCGCTGCGCGCCTGCCCGCGTCGCCCCGCTGTGCGCGACACAGTCGCACGCGACGCATGCGCTGGCGCTGGCAATCGATAATCCGGCGCCGGTCCCGGTGCAGGGGCTGGCGCAATCTCGATACGCTTCTCACGCTCACTGCCACTGCAGGCGTGGTCTTGGTAGGCGACATGACCGTCTGCCTGCGTACATCGGTAGACGTCACCCGCCATTACGTCATGCGCTGCCGTGGTGATCAACAGCGTCATCGCGACGCCGCAGGCGCGACGCCATCCCCTTTTTCGTGCTCGTGTGTCTGGCATCGCTTTGCTCCCGTTGCGAGGACCCATCGTCGCGCGCGCCGCGGCCATCCGCGATGCGCAACTTCCGCGACGCGATGTAGGAAAACGCCGCATGCGCGCCGCCGTGTGCAAGCCACCATCGGGCGCGACCGCCCGCTTGGGGCGCCGGGCCACCGCTTGCATCCGCGATGGAGCCACGCGGCAATGGCGCACGCGGGTAGTAGCATCGCCGCAGACAACGTCCAACGAGCTTCATGCGCAAATTCGTGCACATCGACATGGATGCGTTTTATGCATCGGTGGAACAACGCGACGACCCCAGCCTGCGCGGTCGGCCGGTGGTCGTTGCGTGGCGAGGCACGCGCTCGGTGGTGTGCGCGGCGAGCTACGAGGCCCGCACGTTTGGCGTGCGTTCGGCAATGCCGGCAGCACGCGCCGAACGATTATGTCCCGACGCCGTGTTCGTGGCGCCGGATTTCGTGCGTTACAAGGCAGTGTCGCAGCAGGTCCGCGAAATCCTGCTGCGCCATACCGATCTGGTCGAGCCGCTGTCGCTGGACGAAGCCTATCTGGATGTGACGACGCCGAAATCCGGCCTGTCCTCGGCCACCGCGATCGCGCGATCGATTCGCGCAAGCATTCGCGAGGAAACCCGCCTGATCGCTTCCGCCGGTGTCGCGCCGGCAAAGTTTCTGGCCAAGATCGCCTCGGACTGGCGCAAGCCCGATGGCCTGTTCGTGATCCGCCCGCATGAGGTCGAGGGCTTCCTGACCCCGCTGCCGGTTTCACGCATCCACGGCGTCGGCAAGGTCATGGACGGCAAACTCGCCGCGATCGGTATCCGCACGGTCGGAGAGTTGCGCGCATTCGAGGTGCACGCGCTCGAAGCGCGTTTTGGCCGCTATGGGCGGCGTTTGTCCGAACTTGCGCACGGCATCGACCACAGCGAAGTCAAACCGGATCGTCCGACGCAGTCGATCTCGGCCGAGGACACGTTCGTCAATGACGTGCCGTTGATTGAGGCAACGCCGATGATCCGCGAATTGGCAGCGAAGACCTGGGCCGCCAGCCAGCGCTCCGAACGCGTCGGTCGCACCGTGGTGCTCAAACTCAAGACGCGTGAGTTCCGCATTCTCACGCGCAGCCGCACGCCCGACAGCGCGCCCGGTTCGGCCGCGGAATTGACCGCGATCGCGCTCGATCTGTGCGCGCAGGTCGAACTCCCTGCGACGACCTTGTACCGCCTCGTCGGCGTCGGGCTCGCCAATTTCTTCGACCCGGATGACACGCCGATGCAGTCGAACTTGTTCGAGACCGAGTCACACCAGGGCGCGAGAAGCCTGGATGGTTGATTACAGTCCGCCCGCAAGGCGGTCACAGAACCGAAGTGCTCGATGGGATGTCCGAGCACGCGGAGGTTGGCGTGCATTCAATCGTGGTGAACAAATCCACTGAAACCGGCTTTGAATCCACCGGTGTCAGGCAGGTATTGGATCACGAACGACGTCGGCCAATCGCTGCCGCTTGCGTACGCGGCCGGCTGCGCAAAAGGAAACCTGAGAGAGCCCCCAGGTGCGGCGACGACATCCTGCAAGGTTTGCAACGTGACGGACGACTCCGCGAAAACGATCTTGCCCGCGAACGTTCCGTACAAAAGGGTCGGGGTGTGGTCCACATTCTTGACCGTGTAATCGAAGGTGCTGTCGATTAGATGCAGCCCCATGCTGGAAATCGAAGAGTCGACATCCGGACGATAGGTGGCGGGAACCGACGACGCGTCCGGAAGATTGAGAAAGCGCTCCATCTGGGCGTAATCGGTCTTCAGCGGATCACAGGTTTTTCCGTTCGAGGAGATGCAGCTCATTGCGGCGTCAACCGCTTTTTGGGGCGCCAGGTAGAAATGGAAATCGAAGTGGGGCGAGGAGAAAGAGCCGTTTGGGCCCCGGGGCAGTCCCTCGGTGTTCCAATCGATTTCGGCATATGCGAACGGCTCGACGACTGCTCCCGTGGGTGCGACCACCACCGGGAAGACGAAGCGGTGAATGTACTGGCATGGGCCGACTGGAAGCGTGCTCGACTGACCTGGCCCAGTGAAATGAATCGCGGGGATTTCAACGGACACCGCCAACGTATGTCCGTTCGCGTCTTCCTGCCTCGCGGAAAAAGTCCCGGACGCCAGATACGCGCCGATCTTAACCTTGGAGGAGGAGAGGTCCTCGCTCGCGCAACTTGCTGCGGCCACCGGCGTCGCTGCCGAGGTCGAAGCGTCCATTCCGGCGCATGCCGAAAGCAGCGTCGACCCGAGCATAACCACCACGGGCGCAGCACCGCGCAAGAACCTGCCAATCGGATGATGCATTCTCTTCACGACAGATTTCCCCTTTTTTGAGGCAGCGTATCACGTGCCTCCAACCGTCCTTCGGGTTCTGGAAACAGGCTTTGCCGTGGCGTGACCGGCGTAATCTTCTGTCCCCCGAAGGAGCGGCTGCACATGCAGGAAATTCGTCACCGTCGACGTCGGCGCGCGCGACAAGGCGCTGTTCCAGCACAGACCGAACGCAAAGTCATGCCCGCAGTTGCTGTCACGCACCGCAACCGCAGACGCGAGCGACGCTGGCGTCGACTGCTGGCACCAACCGCAACGAAGTGGCAGCGCCGCGCGATCGCGGATGCACATGCGGCACGATCGGTCGCGGTGGCGGAAAGTTGACGTTCGAGATGCTGTCGCCCCATTGGGTCGGATGCAGCCGATAGCCGTGCAGACCCAGCAGACCGTTTGCAATGATGTTCAATTCCTTCAACATGACCTTGTCTCCTCATACTTGCAGAAGTGATGCGAGAGCGAGAAGATATGCCATTGTTGGCGATTTCTGTAGCGACATGTTTGATAGGCAGACTTGAGAAATATTGCATATGGAACGTCCGCCGTTGAATGCGCTACAAGTATTCGTGACCGCTGCGCGCGCGCAGAACATGACCCGCGCATCCGAGCGTCTGCACCTGACGGTAAGCGCGCTCAGCCACCAGGTGCGCCTGCTCGAACAGCGGGTCGGCTGCAAGCTGTTCGTGCGCGGTCCACGCGGCCTCAAACTGACGCCGGAAGGTGCATTGCTGCTTGACCGCGTGGCGCCGCATCTCGACGCGATCGAGGCCGCGCTGCATCCGCTGTGCGCGCGCCGCGACTGCGTCCTCAGCATCAGCTCGTTGCCCTCGCTCGCGTCAAGCTGGCTGGTGCCGCGCCTGCCGCGTTTTGTCGCGCAGGTGCCCGATCTCGAATTCAATCTCGACTCCTCCATCGAACGCGTCGATTTTGCCGACGGTCGTTTCGACGGCGCGCTGCGCTACGGCCCCGGCAATTGGGAAGGCGTCAACGCCGAGTTGCTGTTCGAGGAATGGCTGACGCCTGTCGCAAGTCCGAGTCTGCTCAAGGGACGCAAGCGCCCGCGTCTGGACCAACTAGGCGAGTGGCCACTACTGTCTCCGGATGATCCGTGGCCACGCTGGTTCGAACTGTACGGCGGCAAGGAACCGGCGCGCTATGTGGCGACATTCAGCGATTCGGACACTTTGCAACGCGCGACCGCCGAAGGCATGGGCGTGTCGCTCGGACGCGAGACCTTGATGCGGCCATTGCTCGAAAGCGGTCGCCTCGTCGTGTTGTTTCCCGAGCGCATGAAGGCGCGCTACGCGCACTACCTTGTCTATCCGGATCGTTCGCGCGGGCACGCGGGATTCCAGGCATTCCGAGCGTGGCTGCTCGGCGAAGCCCACGCATTTCAGGCAACCAAACCTCCTCAGATAAGCCGCGACCTACCCGTGGACCGATCAGCCGCGCTAATCTGAGTCGACAGCGTAGTATCCCTTGCGATTCGCGCCGCTATGTATGTTCACGACTGCCATCGTCCCTGCCGAGGAACCGTCAATGTTGCGCCGTGCCCTGCCCGTTGCCGCACTCGTGGTTCTCATCCATTTGCCCTCTGCGCATGCCGGCGCCGGCAAGGACTGGCCCAGCTACAACCGCACGTTGACTTCGGAACGTTACGCTGCGCTTGACGCGATTGACACGAAGAATGTCCAGCGTCTCAAAGCGCTGTGCACGTACGACAGTGGCGAGCAAACCAGTTTCCAGACAGGCCTCGTGCAGGTCGATGGCGCGCTGTTTGCAACGACCGAGCACGACACGTTCTCCATCGATCCGGATACCTGCAAACAGAACTGGCGCGCGCACGAGGACTTCAAGGGGACCCCGCTGCAGGTCAATCGCGGGCTGGCGTGGCTGGAAGGGCGCGTGTTCCGCGGCACCGCAGATGGGCGCGTGCTCGCCTACGATTCGAAGACCGGCAAGCGTTTGTGGGCGACCACGATTGCGGACGCAGCAAAAGGAGAATCCGTGCCGGCAGCGCCGATCGCTTGGAACGGCCTGGTCTTTGTCGGCAACGCAGGCGGCGACAACAAGGGCGTCAAGGGCCGCATGTACGCACTCGATGCAAAGGACGGCCGCATTGTGTGGGAGTTCTACATGGTGCCCAAGGGCGATGGCGATTTTGCGCGAGGGCCGGAGGCCGCCAACGCATCCACCGAACATCCCGTGTCGTGGAAGACCACGGACGGGTTTCCCATCACCGGCGGCGCGACGTGGGCTTCGTACACGCTTGATCCCGCCAGCGGCCTTCTGTACGTTCCCGGCGGCAATCCAGCCCCGGACTTCGACAAGGCGCATCGTGCGGGGAACAACTTGTTTGCCAGTTCGATCGTCGTGCTGGATGCAAAGAGCGGCGCGTATCTGCGTCACTTCCAATTGGTCAAGCGCGACTTTCATGATTGGGACACATCGACCGCACCGGTACTTTTTACCAGCAAGGGCGGACACGCGCTGATGGCGGTTGCACCCAAGGACGGCCAACTGCACATGATCGATTTGGCCAGCGGGAAATTGCTCTACAGCAAGGCAATGACGCGCACATTCAACACCGATGCGCCGATCACCGTCGAAGGCACGCGCTTCTGCCCGGGCTCGCAAGGCGGCGCCGAATGGAACAGTCCGGCGTTCGATCCAGTGCACAATTTGATCTTCACCGGCGAGGTCGACTGGTGCACGACGGTGCACGCAGCGCCGCCCGACACGCTTGCCAGCACGCCGCTGGGCGATGCGTGGAGCGGCGCGTCGGACGGCTTCGGCAAGCAGGACGACGTGTCCAAGTGGGCCGGCTGGATGACCGCCAGCGATGCGGACAGCGGCAAGCGCCACTGGCAATTCAAGGCGCCGTTTCCGTTGATGGGCGGCATCACGCCAACGGCCGGCGGGGTGCTGTTCTTCGGCGACATGGGTGGCACCTTGTATGCGTTCGACAGCGCCAGCGGCCAGAAGCTGTGGTCAACGGATCTCGGTGGCGCGATTGCCGGCGGCGTGATCACCTACGACACCGGCGCTGGACAGAAGGTCGCGGTCGCCGCCGGCATGACGTCGCCAATCTGGCCGACACCAAAAATCAACGGCAAGATCGTCATACTCGGATTGCCGGCTGCAGAGGCAGCCGTCGCGCCAGCCAAGCCATGAGTCGGGAAGACCGGCTGTGCGACTGCGGAGCGTGCAACGGCGCACCGATCAACTGCGTTAAAATCACGCGCTCATGGACATCTCGAAGACATTTCGCATCGAAGCTGCGCATCGTTTGCCGCAGGTGCCGTCCGGGCACAAGTGCGCACGTCTGCACGGGCATTCCTTCGCGATTGATGTGCATGTGCGTGGGCCAATCGATCCGAAGCTCGGCTGGGTCATGGATTACGCCGATATCAAAGCGGCGTTTGCGCCGCTGTTCGAGCAGCTCGACCACCACTACTTGAACGACGTGGCCGGTCTTGAAAATCCGACCAGCGAGAACCTCGCGCGCTGGATATGGAGTCATCTGCAGCCGCGTCTGCCGCTGCTGGCGAGGATCGTGATTCACGAAACCTGCACGTCTACCTGCAGCTACGAGGGACCGACCGGCTGACCGCACGCTTTGTGGGAGCGGCGGCAGCCGCGATTGCTGTGGAGCGAAAAATCAGGAGCATCGCGGCTGCCGCCGCTCCCACGATATTCATGGGCGAGATTTATCGCGTTGCGGCAAAATCGATTTCTTGCCACACCCATTGATTTATAAATAGATATTGAACAATCCTGCAGAATCTTTGGGAAACATGTTGCGCTGCACCAAACTCTTTGCTAGGATACTCGAACACTCCCCAATACCTCAGAGGTATCGATCATGTTCGAGCAGATCAACACTCAGTCCGTGGCGTTCGGCAAGAGCTACACCGACACCCTCGTCAAGGCCCAAGGCTACGCACTCGCTGGCTTGGAGCGCATTACCGAGCTCAACCTCAAGACCTTTGAGGACAGCGTCAAGGCGACTGTCGATTTCTGGTCGCAGGCCGCCGAAGTGCGCGATCTCGAAGGCGTCAAGGCGTTTTCGCAGAAGGGCATGGATCTGGCCAAGGAAAGCGCGGCCAAGCTGTACGCCAACAGCCAGGAAGTGGCTGGCGTTTCGATGAAGACTTCCGAAGCGATTGGTTCGCTGGCGAAGGGTTCGTTCGAGAATGCCAAGGACACCTTCCAGACCGTCAGCGACACCTTTGCGCGCGAAGCGAATGCCGCGGCGACCAAGGCCCAGGCCACCGTCAAGAAAAACGCGCGCTGAGTCCAAGCCGTAGAAGACTGAAAAAATTGTTGTAGAAAGCGCGCTCGCGTCTCCCCTGTCGCGATCGCGTCTTGCAAGGCCGGATTCGTCCGGCCTTTTTTTTGTTCTCGATGACACGGCGTTCCGCGCCCGGAACGGCCGCGTCGTGGCCGGCTTTTATTGCGACGGCAAATGGATCGCTGATACACTACGCGCCCTTCGCGAGGGAGCCGTCGCGCTCACTTGCGTCGTTTCAACAACCTTGATGAAAACCACCAGGTGGTTCGATTGGCAGCGACAAGGCCGCTCGGATTATCGGTGTATGGCAGCGGCCGAGGCTTCCCTCGTGTGGATGACATTGTCCTGCGTGGACTGGGGCGCCTTGAAGGTCGCGCCAGCGGAAGGGGTTGTGAGATCGGAATCGGGCACACGGCGCAAATTTCGCGGGTGCTTACGCGCCCGGGATTGCGGCTCCCGGGCTGAGATTTTATCCAACCGGTGTCGCACGGGCGGGGACTGCGGGCGATGGCGGCAGCGGGTTTGAAACACCAGATACGCGTGGTGCCTGGGAATGGCGGATCGTTGGCGTGGAGCTTGTGCATCGCGCAGTCGGTCATCGCCATCGCGGGCGCGGCGGTTACATGGTTCATCGGGGGAGCGGGGGCGGCGTCCGCCGCGTTGTTTGGCGGAGCTGTCGCGATAATTCCAGGCATTTATTTCGCGCTGCGCGTGTTTGTGCGCAAGCGCGATGCCAGCGCGACGGATCTGCTGGGTGCGTTCTACCGGGCGGAAGTGGGAAAACTGATCTTGACGGCGCTGCTCTTCTGGATCGGAGCCGTCCGGTTCGGTAGCCATTTCGCCGCCCTGATGATCACGTTTGTCGCATGTCTTGCGATGAACTGGATCATGTTGGCGGTCGCGCGCGATCGTTTTTGATCGCTCTCTCAAACAACGTTGCAATGGCAATTTTGAACACGGACTAGCAGGCAATGGCGGCAGAAGGCAGTCACGACAGCAGCAGTTACATCCTGCACCACTTGACCAATCTCAAGTTGGATCTGCACACCATGTCGATCAACCCGGAAGCCACCGGCTTCTGGGTTTTGCATCTGGATTCGGTGGTGTTTTCGCTGATCCTGGGCCTGATTTTCGTGCTCATGTTCATGCTCGCCGTGCGCCGCGCCACCAGCGGCGTGCCCGGTCGCTGGCAGAATTTCATCGAGCTGTGCATCGAGTTCACCGATAGCCAGGTCAAGGACGCCTTCCATCACCAGTCGCGCTTTGTCGCGCCGATGGCGCTGGCGGTCGGATTCTGGGTGTTCCTGATGAACTTCATGGATATGTTGCCGGTGGATCTGCTGCCGTCCAGTGCCCGCGGCATAGGCGTCGATCACCTGCGCGTGGTTCCCTCGAGCGATCCGAATATCGCGCTCGGCATGTCGCTCACCGTGTTCCTGATTGCATTCGGATACGGTTTCGTCAAGAAGGGCGTACGCGGCGTGGGTGCGGAATTCCTGTTTCATCCGTTCGCCGCCGACAATATCGTGGTCAAAATCCTCCTCATGCCGATCAACTTCATGTTGAAGACGGTGGAGGAACTGGCCAAGCCGCTCAGCCTCGGCTTGCGACTTTTCGGCAACATGTACGCCGGCGAGATGATCTTCATCCTTATCGCCTGCTTCACTCTGCATTATTCGATCAGCAGCATCGGCGACAACATCAGCCTGATTTTGCAGGTATTGCTGGCCACCGGCTGGACCATTTTCCATATCCTGATCATCACCCTGCAGGCGTACATTTTCATGGTCCTGACTGTCGTCTACATGGCGATGGCGGCAGACCATCACTGATTTCAAACCCACTGCATTTTTCACCCCACCAAGTACTACGGAGACAATGATGGATATCGGCGCACTCGCAAATGTTGAAGGTATGACGGCCATCGCGGCTGCCTTCATGCTCGGTCTTGGCGGCATTGGCGCCGCGATCGGCATGGGCTTGATGGGCGGCAAGTTTCTCGAAGGCGCCTCGCGCCAGCCGGAACTGGTACCCATGCTGCAGGGCAAGATGTTTCTGCTGGTCGGTCTGATCGACGCGATTCCGATCATCGGCGTCGGCATCGCGATGTAC
>JBDUED010000023.1:0-20832 GCA_040002595.1 Dokdonella sp.
TGCGGCGAATAGCCATTCCGGCGGTGCGGTCGAGGAATTGTTGTTCGGTCCAGGCAAACAAATCGGCGAGATTGGCGCGCTCCAGCCCGTGCCGCGGGGCGAAGTCCGCTTCTGGCGTGCTCTGGGCGAACTTGTTCCACGGACACACCAATTGGCAATCATCGCATCCAAAAACACGGTTGCCGATCAATGGTCGCAACTCCTCGGGGATCGCACCGCGAAGCTCGATCGTCAGATACGAGATGCAGCGGCGCGCATCGAGCTTGTACGGTGCGACGATCGCGCCGGTCGGACAGACATCGATGCAGCGCTTGCAGGTGCCGCAGTGTGCAGTGGCCGGCGTGTCGAGCGGCAACGGTAGATCGGTATAGATCTCGCCGAGGAAAAACCACGAACCCGCGTCGCGACTCAGCAACAATGTGTGTTTGCCGATCCAGCCCAATCCTGAATTGCGGGCGAGTGCTTTTTCCAGCACGGGTGCAGAATCGGTGAATACGCGATGGCTGAAAGGTCCGATCATCGAAGCGATGCGGTCGGTCAGTATTTGCAATCGCGCGCGCAGAACCTTGTGGTAGTCGCGGCCCAGCGCATAGCGAGATATGTATGCGCGCTCGCCGTCGCCAAGCACATCCCAGGCTTGACTGATATCGGCAGGTGCGTAATCCATTCGGGCAGAAACTACACGCAATGTGCCTGGCTGCAGATCGGCCGGTCTGCTGCGACGCGTGCCGTGACGCGCCATGTAATCCATTTCGCCGTGAAATCCGGCGTCCAGCCAGTTGAGAAGATGTGTTTCATCTTCGCTCAGATCGACACCGCTGACGCCGACATGCTGGAACCCGAGCTCGGCACCCCAGCGCCGGATATCGGTGATCAGGGCGGCGCCGTCGAACGGATGCGCATCGGCACGGGCGGTTGGAGCGATCATGCGAACAAAGGAGAAGGCAAGACGCGCAGCATAGCGCGAGCGGCAGGCACCAATCGCGGCCTGTGGCGCCTCTATAATTGGAGCATGGTTGCGAAAAACTGCATGTCCTCGCTTTATACGACAGACCAGGTGCGACGCATCGATCACTCTGCGATGGAGCATCTGGGCATCGCAGGCTACGAATTGATGCAGCGCGCCGCGGCGGCGGCATTTGCAACGTTACGTCGGCGCTGGCCCGAGGCCCGGCATATCGCGTTGCTGGCTGGCAGTGGCAACAATGGCGGCGACGCGTTCCTCCTCGGCGTTCTTGCGTTGCGGGCGGGTCTGACGGTGGATGCTATCGTGCTGGCGCACGATTCGAGCGGCGATGCCCTGCGCGCGCGACTCGCCTTCGTAGCGGCGAGCGGCCGCGTCGTCGACGCCGGTGGAATCACCGCCATTGGAGATGCGGCTGTTGTTGTCGATGGCTTGTTCGGCACAGGTTTGAGCCGCCCGGTGCAGGGAGCGGCCGCGGCCTTGATCGAGAGGGTCAATGCATCCGGCCGCCCGGTGCTCGCACTCGACGTTCCCTCGGGACTCAATGCCGATACGGGCGCGCTGTTCGATGTGGCCATCCACGCCGATGCGACGATCAGTTTCGTTGCATGGAAACGCGGGTTGTTCACGGCCGATGGACTCGACTGTTGCGGCACGCGCGAGCTGGCGACACTGGACCTTGGCGATGCGCCGGATGCGGCCGTCGAAGCCGACGCGCATTTACTCGACGCCTCCCTCGCCAGCCTGCTCGGTCCACGCCGCAACAATGCTAACAAATCTACCTTTGGACATGTACTGGCGATCGGCGGCGACACCGGTACAGCCGGCGCGATCCATCTGACAAGTGAGGCGGCTTTGCGCTGCGGAGCAGGCCTGGTCAGCATTGCGACACGCCAGCAGAACATCAGTGCATTGAACGCAGCGCGCGCGGAGTTGATGGCGCATGCTGTCGACTGCGCGAATCAGCTCACGCCGTTGATTGGGCGGGCCAGTGTCATGGCGGTCGGTCCTGGGATGGGACAGGGCGCATGGGGCCGAAGCCTTTTCGATTGCGTGCTCGCGTGCGGGAAACCTTTGGTTATCGATGCCGATGCGTTGAACCTGCTCGCGCGCAATCCGCACGCATTGCCACCTGCGGTGGTCATTACGCCGCATCCGGGCGAAGCGGCGCGCCTGCTCGGTTGCGATGTCGCGACGATCCAGCGTGATCGTTTTGCTGCCGCGCGCGAACTCGCCTCACGCTACGCCGCGGTAACGGTGCTCAAGGGAGCGGGCAGCCTCATTGCCGCGCCCGATGGCCGTGTTGCCGTATGTCCCTGGGGCAATTCCGGCATGGCGTCGGGCGGAATGGGTGATGTGCTCACCGGCGTCATCGCCGCGCTACTCGCACAGGGCCTGTCGACCTGGGATGCGGCCCGCCTTGGTGTCGCGCTGCATGCTCGTGCTGGCGACATCGCAGCCGGCGATTCGCCGCGCGGTCTGCTGGCGAGCGATTTGTTCGTGCCATTGCGCCATCTCGTGAATGGATTCACCCGATGAAGGAGGCGTGGAACGTTGCCGGCGTGGACGAGGCGCAGCTCGTTGCGCTGGCTGCGCAGTTGGCGCCCGGGTCACGTCTGGAGGGCGGCGTTATCCATCTCGCGGGTGAGCTTGGCGCGGGCAAGACGACGTTTGCACGCGCCTTGCTCTTGGCGCTGGGGGTTGGTGTGCGTGTCAAGAGCCCGACCTACAGCTTGATCGAGTCGTACGACGTCCTCGATCTCGATATCCACCATCTTGATCTGTATCGGATTGCCGACGCCGGTGAACTGGAATGGCTGGGCCTGCCTGACCTGTGGCGCGTGCGCAGCTTGATTCTGATCGAATGGCCCGAACGCGGTGGCAACCTGCTGCCGCCACCGGACCTGGCAATTGAACTGGCGCATCGCGGAGTCGGACGTGACCTGTCCGTGCGGGCTTTCGGCGAGCGGGGACGAAAATGGCTTCAGGATTGGCTAGCCACCTCCGGACACTCAACGCTAGCGTTATGAATCGGCGTGTTGGACGTTTTTTCTATGGTTCTATTCACGAAGTCTCTGCAGCTAGCGGATTTGCAAGGAAAAGCTTGCTTTTTCACGGCGTTTTCTTTTAGATACGCGTCATGTGGGGATTCCGTCGCCATGGCTCGCTGATTGCCGCTGCCGCAATGTTGCTGGCGCTGGGCACGTCGGCGCGCGCAGCTCAGATCAAGAACCTGCGCATCTGGGCTTCACCTGAATACACCCGGGCCGTGTTCGATGTATCCGGCCCGGTCGACTACAAGCTGTTTGAATTGAGCAAGCCCAACCGAATCGTCCTTGACGTGCACGGCAGTGCGCTCGCTGCGGATTTTGGGGCGCCGGCGGCCAAGGGATTGTTGAAAGGCCTGCGTGCGGGCAAACAGGGCAAGGACGACGCGCGCATCGTGTTTGACCTTGCAGAAGGCGTCCATCCGAAGAGTTTTCTTCTCGCACCGGCCGACAAGTTCGGCTACAGGCTCGTGCTCGACTTCTATCCGCCCAGTGCTGCGCCGGCACCCGTCAAGAGCGTTGCCAAAATAGCTGCCGGCAAGGGCCGCAACGTTATTATTGCGATCGATGCCGGACACGGCGGCGACGATCCCGGTGCGACCGGCGCCAGTGGCGCGCACGAAAAGGACATCACGCTTGCGGTAGCGCGTGAACTCAAGGTGCTGATCGATCGCACGGCCGGCATGACCGCCGTGTTGACGCGCGATGGCGACTATTTCATCCCGCTCGAAAAGCGCTATCGCAAGGCGCGCCAGGCGAAGGCGGATCTGTTTGTGTCGATCCACGCCGATGCGTTCACAAGTAGCGATGCGCGTGGCTCGTCGGTGTGGGTATTGTCGCCACGCGGGGCCACCAATGAAGCTTCGCGCTGGCTCGCCGACAGCGAGAATCGCGCGGATCTGGTCGGCGGGATTTCGCTTGATGACAAGGACGATACGTTGGCCAAGGTGCTGCTCGACCTTTCGCAGGGCGCGACGATGGGCGCCAGCAATTCGGTCGCCCAGCAGGTGCTTGGCGCGCTGCGCAAGATCGGTCCGACCCATCGGAACTATGTCGAGCGAGCGAATTTTGTCGTGTTGCGTTCACCGGATGTGCCGTCGATCCTGGTCGAAACGGCGTTCATCACCAATCCTGCCGAGGAAGCGCGTCTGAAGAGCCCTCAGCATCGCGAGAAACTCGCCAGCGCGATTCTCGACGGCGTCAGCGAATATTTCCGTGCCTCGCCGCCACCGGGTAGCCTGATTGCAGCGGGCGGCGCGCGCCAGCGCAACAAGGCGTCGCGCTATGTCGTTGGACGCGGCGACACGCTGAGTGCGATTGCGGAGAGCCACGGTCTGACGATCGCGCAACTGCGTGCCGCCAACGAGCTCGCAGGCGAGGGCGTGAGCATGGGCGAAGTGCTGCAGATACCTTCGGGCTGAGCTTGTTTTCACTGGTGTGACCCGTCCGACAGCTCGGTCGTCCTTCACCGTTCCGCTATGATGCGAACCCGCTTCGCGGTTCCGTCATGTCGCGCATCCGTTCGCTGCCTCCTGAGCTTGTCAACCAGATCGCTGCCGGCGAGGTCATCGAGCGACCATCTTCGGTGGTCAAGGAATTGGTCGAGAACAGCCTCGATGCGGGTGCGACTCGGATCGAAATCGAGATCGAACAGGGCGGCGCTGGCCTGATCGGAATTCGCGACGATGGCAACGGCATCGACGCGGAGGATCTGCTGCTGGCGATGTCCGCACACGCGACCAGCAAGATCGCGACGTTCGAGGACCTTGAGCGGGTGGGTACGCTTGGTTTCCGCGGCGAGGCGCTGCCCTCGATCGCATCCGTCGCGCGCTTTGCGATGACTTCGCGCCGCGCGGGCAGCGACGTGGCGTGGCGAATCGAGGTTGACGGGGGCACGCGGCGTGCGGCGAGCCCGGCGCAGCACCCGGTCGGCACCCACGTCCAGGTGCGCGACTTGTTCTACAACTTGCCGGCACGACGCAAGTTCCTGCGCGCCGAGCGTACCGAGTTCGGGCATATCGACGAACTGGTCAAATCCATTGCGCTGGCCCGTGCGGGTGTGGAATTTCGCCTCAGCCACAATGGCAAGGTCGTGCGCCTGCTCAAACCGGCGCGAGACGAGGGCGATCACGCGCGACGAGCAGCCGATGTGCTTGGCGAACAATTCATCGGCAACAGTCTGCGCGTCGAACACAGTGCCGCGGGTTTGCATCTCCACGGCTGGGTGGGTTTGCCGACGGCGTCGCGCACGCAGGCCGACCAGCAATATTTCCACGTCAATGGGCGCCTGGTGCGCGATCGTCTGGTGGCGCACGCGGTGCGTCAAGCGTACGCCGACGTGCTGTATCACGGACGGCATTCCGCCTTCGTGCTGTTCCTCGAACTTGATCCGGTGCTGGTCGATGTCAACGTGCATCCGGCCAAGCACGAGGTTCGTTTTCGCGAAGGGCGCCTGGTCCACGATTTCCTCTATCGCACGCTCGATGACGCGTTGTCCGGAGCACGTGCGGGCGGACCCATTGCCGCGACAAGTGCCGTCTCTGCAGCGTCCACATTTTCCAATGGACAGCCCGCGTCGTCTGCGGCATATACGTATGCCGCACACCGTCAGGGAGGTCTCGGATTGGGCTTGCGCGAACCTCTGGCGGACTATGCGGCGCTGCTCGGCAATAACTCCTCTTCGAATGGATTTTCTGCCGGCCTCGATCGCGTTGCGGGAGCGGGAAGTGAGGCGTCCAACGGCGAGCCGGGCGATATTCCACCGCTCGGGTTCGCCCTTGCGCAATTGCATGGCATCTATGTGCTCGCGCAAAACGCACACGGTCTGATCCTCGTCGACATGCATGCGGCGCACGAGCGCATCACCTACGAAAGACTGAAAACGTCGCAGGAGGGCGAAGGCATTCGTTCGCAGATGCTGCTCGTTCCCATGACGCTGGCGATCAGCGAACGCGAGGCGGCAGTCGTCGAGGAACAGGGCGAACGTTTTGCCGCGCTTGGTTTCGATATCGCGCGCAGCGGACTGCAAAGTATCGCGGTGCGGCGCATTCCGGTCTTGCTCGACGGCGCCGATGTGGCGCAACTCGTGCGCGATGTGATTGCAGATCTGAGCGTGCACGGACACACCCGCCGCGTCGAGGAAAGCACCAACGAACTGCTCGGCACGATGGCGTGCCATGGTTCGGTGCGGGCGAATCGGCGCCTGAGCGTCCCCGAGATGAACGCGTTGTTGCGCGAAATGGAGTCGACGATGCGTTCGGGACAATGCAATCATGGGCGGCCCACCTGGGTGCAATTGGCGATTCCGGAAATTGATCGTCTGTTCCTTCGCGGGCGCTGAAATCATGCAATCCACATTGGTCACTGCCGGAAAACTCAACAGGAACCTTCCATGCTGAAAGCCCTCATCCTTGTCGCGGCCAGCGTCGCCGGAGTCCAGCTCATGTCCGCCCACGTCGACAACACGTCGTCCACCGATTACACCCGGCAAATCGAAACCTGGCGTGCGCAGCGGGTTGAAAGATTGCAGGCGCCGACCGGCTGGCTGGCCCTGATCGGACTGCATTGGCTCAAGGATGGCAACAACACCGTCGGCAGCGCGAAGGACAACGATGTTGTGCTGGCCAAGGGCCCGCCGCATCTGGGCGCGATCGTGCTCAAGGACGGCAAGGCAACCATAACTCTCGACGTGAAATCGGGTGCCACGATCGACGCTAAACCGGCACAGTCGGGCGAGTTGCTTGACGATACGCACGACAAGCCGACTACGATCGCGTTCGGCAGCGTGAGTTTTTACCTGATCGACCGCAGCGGCAAGAAAGGTCTGCGCGTAAAGGACACTGCGGCCGAAACGCGTACGAATTTCGTCGGCATCGATTCTTTTCCGATCGATCCGTCCTGGCGCATCGAGGCGAAGTGGGAGGCGTTCAAACCGGCGCACTCATTGGAAATTCCGACCGTGCTCGGCACCGTCGACAAGATGCCGGTGCCGGGCAAGGCGACCTTTACCCGAGGCGGAAAGACCTACACGCTGCTGCCTGTCATCGAAGACCCAAAGGCGGACGAGGTATGGTTCATCTTCGCCGATCGCACCAGCGGCAAGGAAACGTATGGCGCCGCACGTTTCCTTTACGCACCAATGCCCAAGGACGGCAAGGTCGTGATCGATTTCAACAAGGCCTACAACCCGCCGTGCGCGTTCACCCCCTATGCGACGTGTCCGCTCGCACCGCCGGAAAACCGCCTTGATCTTGCCGTCACGGCCGGAGAGAAGAAATATCGCGGCAGCCATCACTGAACGAAAAGTCGAGGGAATCGTGCAAATCGCGATATGGCTGGGGGCCAGGCGCGGCCCGGATACCCCTGTGGCCGCGAACTTTCCTCGCTTTTCGTGTTCCCAGACCGATCGTTTTGGCTCAGGCGTCGGCTCGGTTACACTACCCGGCTTTGGCACACTCCGGGCCCTTGATCGGGCCCAACGCCAGATTCGCAATTCACTCTGGAGACACAGCATGAAGTTTGGTTGGTCACTCGCCGTTGCGGCGCTGTTGGTAACGGGTTCTGCGCTGGCGCAGGACACGACGTCGGAAAAAGGCAAGGTCTCGTATGCGATTGGCTATCAGATCGGTTCCGGTCTTGCCGATCGCAAGATGGATGTCGATATCGCGACGGTGACGCGCGCCCTGCAGGATGCCTTTGCCAAGAAGGCCCCGGCCGTGCCGGAAGCGGCAATGAAAGATGCGCTCGGCAAGCTCGACGCGAAAATGAAGGCCGAGTCGGAAAAGGCGCTCAGCCAGAACAAGGGCGAAGCCGATCAGTTCATGGCGGCGAACCGTGCGAAGAAAGGCATAGTGGTGCTGCCAAATGGCGTGCAGTACCGTGTAATCGAAGAGGGCACCGGCAAGGCGATCGTGCCAACCAGCGAAGTCACGTTCCACGTTCGGGTCTCGCTGACCACCGGCCGCGAAATTCGCAGCTCGTTTGTGGGTGATCCGATCAAGGCCAAGGTGTCCGACATGCCAGCCATCTTCGGCACCAAGTTGTTGCCGGAAGTCATTCAGAAGATGAAGAGTGGCGATCACTGGACCATCTATCTGCCCCCGGAGGCGGCCTCGGGCAACCAGGTCTTCATCTGGGAAGTCAAGATTATCGACGTAAAATAAGATCAGGATGACATTGTTGGGTGCGGGCCATGGATGACCGATAACAGCAACCCCGTTTCATGGAAACCTCGTCTCGTGCAACACATGGCGGGGTGACGCGGAGTCCAGCTTCTCCAACGCGATAGTGAAACCCGCAAACGCCGCGCCCGACGCGGCGTTTGCATTTGAAGCGCCCGTGATGAGCAACGAATTTCCTGCACCGATACTCAGCCCCTGCAACGGCGTTTGCCGATTACGCAGCGACGGCTATTGTGCGGGTTGCCTGCGCAGCGGAGACGAAATCGCGCGCTGGATCTCGATGAGTCCGGCAGAACGCCGGCACTTGCTCGAAGACGTGCTCCCCGGACGCGGACCTTCGCGCGCATGAACTCGGACGAGAGCCATCCAGCCGATGCGGTGCGCTTGCGCCGTGCCGTGCGTGGCCTCGATGATCCACCGTCTGCCCCGGGCTGGAACGCGGGAGAATTGGCCGACGTTTTCGATGACGCCATGCCGCGTCGGGCAGCCGCAGTGCTGGTGCCGTTTGTGCGACGCAAAGGTTCGTTGTCAGTGCTGTTCACGCGACGCAATGAATACTTGCGCCAACATGCCGGGCAGATCAGTTTCCCCGGCGGCGGCGTGGAGGCGGGCGATGCGGATGCGATCGCCGCTGCCTTGCGCGAAACGCATGAGGAAACCGGCATTGCGCCCTTGCTGATCGAGCCGTTTGGCTATCTCGACTGCTTCGAAACGGTGTCCGGATATTGCGTAACGCCGGTCACCGGCTTCGTCCGCGACGATTATGCCTTGCGCCTGCAGGAAGCGGAGGTCGACGACGCGTTCGAGGTGCCGCTCGCCTTCATTCTTGAACCGGCACGCCTCGCGCGAGAGCATATTCTGTGGCGCGGCCGCGAACGCGACATCTTCGCGTTTGAATGGGAAGGCCGACGCATCTGGGGTGTGACCGCGGCGATACTCAAGAACTTGCTCGACCGATTGGAGAAAGTGTGATGACTATTCGAACGCTGGTGTCGGCCAGGGAACTGGCGGCGATGCAGGCCAGCGGCGACGTGCTTGTCATCGATTGCCGCTTCGATCTGGCCGATCCAGGCAAGGGCGCGCGCGATTACGCGGCCGCGCATATTCCCGGCGCGGTCTACGCGAGTCTGGACCGCGATCTTTCAGACTTGTCCAAACGCGGCCTTGGGCGCCATCCGTTGCCGGACGACGTCGCGTTTTCAGACGTTCTTTCGCGCTGGGGCTGGCGAGCCGATCTGGATGTCGTCGCGTATGACGAAGCGAATGGCGCACTCGCGGCGGCGCGGCTGTGGTGGCTGCTGCGTCTGGCCGGACACACGCGCTCTGCCGTGCTCGACGGAGGTCTGGCGGCGTGGCGCGAAGCGGACCTGCCGCTTGAAACGGGCAAGAGTGCGCGCGAACCCACGCATGCGCAGGTCGTGTTCGATGCGCGCGACGTCGTCGGTTTCGGAGAACTCGAGCAGCGTCGCCGCGCCGGTTCGGTGTTGCTGCTCGACGCCCGCGCCGCGCCACGTTTTCGCGGCGACGTCGAACCGATCGATCCGGTGGGCGGCCACGTGCCCGGGGCGCTCAATCGCCCGTTCGGCGACAATCTCGACGCGGACGGCCGCTTCAAGAAGCCGGATGAGTTGCGCCGCGAATTCATTGCGCTCCTCGGCGCGTGCGCTCCAACCCAAGTCGCGCACATGTGCGGCTCCGGGGTGACGGCGTGCCACAACCTGTTGGCGATGGAACATGCAGGCCTCGCCGGTTCGCGCGTTTTTGCACCGTCCTGGAGCGGCTGGATCAGCGATCCAACGCGTCCTGTCGCGACCGGGCAATAGTACGGACGCGCTCGCACAATCGGCGCTTCGAGCTTCACGAACTTCGCAGGGAGCCAAAACTCCGAACGTGCAAACGTGTCTGACTTACCTGGATTTGAGACGCGCGACGAGCGCGCGCAATACGGTTTGTGCTTCAGCGGCAAACCAGCCGTCGAGAAACGCTTCGATCGGCAGCGTGTCGGGATTGGCGAATACGGCGGCGAGGTCGGCGCGTGCGAGGCGGCGGGTTTCGCCCATGGCCTGTGGCGGAAATTTCAGCAGATCCCCTAGCCAAGCGAGCGCGCGCGGCACGACGAAATCGGTATCGACGAGTTCGTCGACAAGGCCGATCGCCTGCGCCTGTTCCGATTCAAGCATCGCGCCGGCAACCATCATGCGTTCCGCGCGATAACTTCCGACGAGTCGGCGCAGCGCCGCCTGGATGCATTCGGGCACCGACAAGCCGACCTGCACTTCGTTGAGTCCGATCTTGAACGCGCCGCGCGCCATCACGCGGTAGTCGCACATGATCGCCAGCACCGCTCCGCCTGCTGGCGCATGCCCGGTGATCGCGGCGACGATCGGGATTGGTGAACGGGCGAGCGCGGCGCACAGGCCAAAAAAATCGTTCCAGAAAATGCGGAACGCATCGCGATCGAGATTCAGCAAGGCGGGTACATCGAGGCCGGCCGAGAACAAGCCAGGCGCGCCGGAAAGTACCAACCCGCAAACGCCGTCGCTCGGCGCGGATTCGACCGCTTCACGGAGCGCGCGTACGAGGGACGGGTCGAGCGCGTTGACCGGCGGACGAGCGAGACGAAGTTCGCGCACGTTATCGTGCGCAATGATATCGAGCATGGGATTAAAACTGGCCGAGCGACTATTCATCTGTTGCCGCCCACGCATAACGCACCACGTAATCCAGCGTCGCTTTTGCATTCGCCGGCACAGTGACCTGAAATTGGAGCAGGTCCGGGGTCTGCTTGTCCGGTTTCTGGCTGGATGAAAGCACACTCCAGACGCGCCAGCGGTTGGGGTGCTCGCGCACGGTGACCCGGCGAGCGACGTTTCCGGAATTGGCCAGCGTGATGCGAAAGCCTTCGTTCATTTCTCGGGCTACCTTGTCGGTGCTGAACGTTGTGCGTTCGCGCTTGCCGGACAGATCGAACGCGACACCGAGGTTGACGTCGACATCGCGTCCCTTGGAGACATCACCGATGCGGTTTTCCCCCAGCAGTTCGGTGCTTCCATCGTGATCGAGGGTCAGTACGCGCAGGTTGCCGCTGGGCAGGTTTTCCGTTGCGACGAACCTGAGCTGGCTTGCGATCGGGCCCGTGCCGTCGGGCTGGATCTCGGGCGCCAGCATGGGTTTCGGCGGAAACCAGGCACCGCCGTTTTCAAACAGCCAGGTGCGTTCGCACGGCAGCTCCTTGCCCGCATACAACGGAACCTGGGTCACGCTCGCATCCGGAAGGTCGAGGCCGCCGTCGATGGCATAGCTGCGATAATCGCCGAGGGCGGACTGCTCCGGCATTCCTGCTGGCGCACTCATTGCCTTCATCGCCATCGGTCGAGGACCGCCGCTGGACTTGGCGAAACTCGGCGCGCCGGCGATCAACTTCAGCGTTGCGGCTGGATAATCGCGTCCGCTGCGATTGGCGATGCTCGCCAGAGCATCGAGCCGCATCGTGCACTCGGCGCCTTCATGCAGGAGCGCCGAGTATGCTGCCCGCCAGCCAAGGCCGGCTGTAGGGTAGGTGAGTGTAGTCAGCGTCGCGCCAGCGTGGCCGTCGACGACCACTTGCAGGGTGCTGCCGGGCAATCCAGTGCCGGGCGGAAATTCCACGCGAGAAAAATCGCGCACGTAGCTGATGCGCCCGTCGCTGCCGCGGATGCCGAGGTTCTCCCCATCGACCGCGACAAGTACGCCTTCGGTGATCAAGGTTCCGCTGCTGCCGAAAATCTGCACGTGCTCGCCGCGATGCGCGGAGAGTGCGCCTGCGTCGCCGGCGGACACCACGCGTTGCGCGAGCACATGTCCACTCTTGCCCAGATCAATCGCGACGGCTTCGGCATCCAGCATGGCCGGCAATCCATCGATGACGAGGGTCTGCTGGCCGCCGCCGAGCTGCAGCGTGCGTTGTTCGTGCACGATCGCGTGGCCATCGGCAATCGGCGCGCTGCCGCTCTCGAACAATGAATCGCTGTCGCTGCGATAGATTGTGATGGAAGGGTCGGCGGCCATCGCCGCGGCTGCGGACAGCGTCACCACGACCAGTCCGATGTTCATCGTGATGAACAGTTTGCGCTGCATGATCGCATCTCGTTTGTAAGTGGACGATGTGGCTATCATAGCGATCACGACGGAGGTTGCCATGCATCGAACGCATCGCTGGACATTGTGGCTCTCGCTTGCGCTTGCGTGGACGTGTGTAGACGCCAGCGCGGCGACCAGACTCGGCGTATTCGATGCGTGGATCCGCGCCGCCCCGCCAGGTGCGAGCATGGTTGCGGGATACGCGACGCTGAAGAACACCAGCGACGAGCCCCTCGTCATTCTCACCGTGCAGAGTGATGCTTACCGCATCGCGTCGCTGCATCAGACCGTTGTAGAGGAAGGCGTATCGAAGATGCGCGAACTACATCGGCTGAAAATGGCGCCGGGTGAAACCATTCAGCTCGCTCCGGGCGGCATGCATTTGATGCTGATGCAACCGCGTCGCGATATCGCAGTCGGCGAAAAAGTCGAGGTGCGCTTCCTGCTGTTCGACGGTTCGCGAATCGAGACCTACTTCGACGTGGTGGCGCCCGATTCGAACGGCGACTGACATGCGGCACGGATCGCAGGCGGCAATGCCACCGAACGCCCGGTGTCCGGGTTGATCCACACCATGACGATGTCACCGTCGGCATAGACGCATTCGCGGTCGTTGGCGGCAACAATGCGGTGCGCGATCGTCAACGATGTCGTACCGACACGCGTCGCAACAAGTTCTACCGCGATCTGCGCCGGCCACGCCAACTGGCGTCGGAAATTGACCTGCGCCGCAGCCACGACCGGCATCATAGTGCCGTCGACCCAGACGCCATCAATGCCGGCGAGCCATGCAAGGCGTGCTTCCTGCGCATAAACCAGAAAGGCCGCGTTGTTGACGTGGTTGAACGCGTCAAGATCGCCCCAGCGCACGGTCATCGGCACGTTTGCGATTGCGACGGCGACGCTTGACGGCGCCTGCTTCTGTGCGTTGGCGTTTGCCACCACGGCATTGGCAGCCGGATTCGCATGTTCGCGTTTGGCAGGCATGGGTGCGCGAGCGGCTTTCGCAGTCGACACGGGCTTCGCTGGCGACGACGGCGGAGCCGCTTTGCGCGGCGGCTTCAAGCGGCTTCCTTGCGGCTGCGTGAGCGGGCGGCCGTGCTCATGCCGGCAGCGGCGAGTGTGCGAGCGAGAAACTGCCCGGTGTACGAGGATGGCACCAGAGCGACTTGCTCTGGCGTTCCGGTAGTGAGGATCGTGCCGCCGCGTTGACCGCCTTCAGGCCCGAGATCGACGATCCAGTCGGCGGTCTTTATCACGTCGAGATTGTGTTCGATCACGACGACGGTGTTGCCGTCATCGGTGAGTCTGTGCAGCACTTTCAGCAATTGTTCGATGTCGTGGAAATGCAGGCCGGTAGTCGGCTCATCGAGGATATAAAGCGTACGGCCGGTGTCGCGCTTGCTCAGTTCGCGCGACAGTTTCACACGCTGCGCCTCGCCGCCGGACAGCGTCGTCGCGCTCTGGCCGAGTTTGATGTACGCGAGACCGACATGCATCAGCGTGTCGAGCTTGCGTGCCAGCACCGGCACTGGCTGGAACAGTGCGAATGCGTCCTCGACGGTCATGGCGAGTACGTCCGCGATGGTGTGGCCCTTGTAGGTAATCTCCAGAGTCTCGCGGTTGTAGCGCTTGCCGTGACAGACATCACAAGACACGTAGACGTCGGGCAGGAAATGCATTTCTACTTTTATCAAACCATCGCCTTCACATGCTTCGCAGCGGCCGCCCTTTACGTTGAAGCTGAAGCGCCCGGGCCCGTATCCGCGCGAGCGCGATTCGGGAACCTGCGCGAACAGTTCGCGCAGGGGTGTGAACAGGCCGGTGTAGGTGGCGGGATTCGAACGTGGCGTGCGGCCAATTGGCGACTGGTCGATGTCGACTACCTTGTCGAACAGTTGGAGTCCCTCGATTGAGCGGAACGGCGCCGGCTTCTCGTTCGCGCCGTTGAGCTCCGCCGCGGTGTGCTTGTGCAGGGTGTCGTTGATCAGAGTCGACTTGCCCGAGCCGGAGACGCCGGTGATGCAGGTGAACAGGCCCGCCGGAATTTCCAGATCGACATCCTTGAGGTTGTTGCCGGACGCACCGAGAATGCGCAATATCTTTTCCTGATCGGCCTTGCGACGTTTTGTCGGCACCTCGATTCGCCGCTTGCCGGACAAATACTGCCCGGTCAGCGAGCGCGGGGCGGCAAGGATCGCGTCAATTGTGCCCTGCGCGACGATCTCGCCGCCGTGGACGCCGGCGCCCGGACCGATATCGACCACATGATCGGCAAGGCGAATCGCTTCCTCGTCGTGCTCCACCACGATAACCGTGTTGCCCAGGTCCCGAAGGCGCCGCAGCGTACCGAGCAGGCGTTCATTATCTCGTTGGTGCAGACCGATTGAAGGTTCATCGAGTACATACATGACACCTACCAGACCAGCACCGATTTGCGAGGCCAGACGGATGCGCTGCGCTTCGCCGCCCGACAGCGAATCGGCCTGTCGATCGAGCGTGAGGTAATCGAGGCCAACGTCGACCAGAAAATGCAGGCGTTCGCGAATTTCCTTGACGATCTTCGTGGCGATCTCGCCGCGCCAGCCGGCCAGGGTCAGCGTGTTGAAAATGCCAAGCGACTGGTCGATAGGCAGCCCCGTCAAGGTTGGCAAGTTGCGCTCGCCCACAAACACGTTGCGTGCGCTGCGATTGAGACGTTGACCGTGGCAATCGGGACAGTCGCGGTCGCTGATGAATTTCGCCAGTTCCTCGCGCACGGCAGCCGATTCTGTTTCCTTGTAGCGTCGCTCCAGATTTGGAACGATGCCCTCGAAACGGTGCTTGCGCGTGACCGCGCCGCGCGCGCCGGTCAGGTAGCGGATGCTGATTTGTTCTTCGCCGGAACCGTAAAGGACGTGCTGTCGTGTTGCTTGCGGCAGATCGATCCACGGCGTATCGACATCGAACGTGTAGTGCTTGGCGAGCGACAGGATCAACTGAAAATAGTACTGGTTGCGCCGGTCCCATCCGCGCACTGCGCCGGCTGCGAGACTGAGCTGAGGGTTGACCACGACGCGCGCCGGATCGAAAAACTGGGTTACGCCAAGACCATCGCAGGCCGGGCACGCGCCGACGGGCGAGTTGAACGAGAACAGGCGCGGTTCCAGCTCGGGCAACGAGTAGTCGCAGATCGGACACGAAAAGCGCGATGAAAACGTGATCTCGGCAGTTTTCGAATCAGCCGCTCCTTGGCGTCCTGCGATGTGCATGGATGCACGAGTGTCGCTGGAGGCAGGATCGCCGTTGCGACCGCTCGCGGCACTTGGGCTTTCCTGCCCGGCGGCCGCTCGTGCGCGTCCTGCGCTCGCGGCACTTGGGCTTTCCTGCCCGGCGTCGAGATTCACGATCATGGCAATTCCGTCGCCATGCCGCAGCGCCGTTTCGAACGATTCGGCGAGGCGCTGCTTGATATCGGCCTTGGGACGGAAGCGGTCAATGACGACTTCCACCGTGTGCTTCTGGCGCAACGCCAGCGGTGGCAGCGCATCAAGTTCGTGAACATGGCCATCGACGCGCGCGCGCACGAAACCTTGCGCGCGCAACTGTTCGAACACCTGCGCGTGCTCGCCCTTGCGTTCGCGCACGACTGGCGCGATCAGCATGAAGCGCTTTTCCGGATCGAGCGCGAGGGTGGCGTCGACCATCTGGCTGATCGTCTGCGCTTCCAGCGGAATGCCGTGATCCGGGCAGCGCGGCGTGCCGACCCGAGCGAACAGCAAGCGCAGGTAATCGTAGATCTCCGTGATCGTGCCGACCGTCGAGCGCGGGTTGTGCGAGGTCGCCTTCTGCTCGATGGCGATCGCTGGCGACAGGCCTTCGATGTGGTCGACATCCGGCTTTTCCATTATCGACAGGAACTGCCGCGCATACGCCGACAACGATTCGACGTAGCGACGTTGGCCCTCGGCGTAGATTGTGTCGAACGCAAGCGAGGACTTGCCGGAGCCGGACAGGCCGGTGATCACGATCAACTTGTCGCGTGGCAGATCGAGATCGACATTCTTGAGGTTGTGGGTGCGCGCACCGCGGATTCGTATCGTGGCCATGCCGCATCAAATGGGGTGAAAAGGTCACTATAACAACCGGCTTGTCGCAGGGATTGCGACCGCATGCGACCATGCAGGGGTTATGGCGGCGGCGCACGGGGCAAGGCTCTCGGCCGTCAATCTGGGAGGCATCGCGGCACCCGCCGATCGGGCATTGGACATGCGTCGCCCGACGCCATTTTGTTGCCTTGGCCTGCGACTCGCGCTAGACTTCGCGGTCCTTTTCGGTCAATCCCGAAAAGTTGGCCGTTTTCAGAATAACTACAGAGGCATAGCCATGTACGCTGTCATTGTCACCGGCGGTCGTCAGTACCGCGTGGCGCAGGGAGAAACCCTGCGTGTTGAAAAACTCGTTGCCGATGTCGGCGACGAGGTCAAGCTGGATCAGGTCCTGATGGTCGGTGAGGGCGAGGGTGTCACCGTTGGCGGTCCGCTCGTTGCGGGCGCACTGGTCACCGTCAAGGTCGTCTCGCACGGTCGCGCAGACAAGATCCGCATCGTCAAATTCCGGCGCCGCAAGCATTTTCGCAAGGAAACCGGTCACCGGCAGCATTACACCGAAATCGAGATCGTCGGTATCACCGGCGGCAACAAGGCGGCGAAGGAGTAGGTCATGGCACATAAAAAAGCAGGCGGCTCCACCCGCAACGGTCGTGATTCAAACCCGAAATATCTCGGCGTGAAGATCTACGGTGGCCAGGCAGTCAATGCCGGCAACATCATCATTCGCCAGCGCGGTACGCGTTTCCATCCGGGCACCGGCGTCGGCCTCGGCCGCGACCACACGATTTTTGCGATCGTCGATGGCAAGGTCGAGTTCAAGGTCAAAGGCGCAGAATCGCGCAAGATGGTCAACGTCATTCCGGTCTGATCAGCACACGAGCGTGCTGCGACAAAAGCCCCGCTGCGAGCGGGGCTTTTGTTTTGTTTGCACCGACACCCGAGGTTCGGGATTGGCGATTGGGCAGAGCAGGAACATATTGCGGCCTTTGCCGCGACTGGTTTCAGCGGTAGCCTTCCCGAATCTCCAATCCCGAATTGCGCATCCCGGTCTCGCACATGAAATTCGTTGACGAAGCGACCATCCGCGTTTTTGCAGGCGACGGCGGCAATGGCAGCGTCAGTTTCCGACGCGAGAAATTCATCCCATTCGGCGGTCCTGACGGCGGCGACGGCGGCAGCGGCGGCAGCGTCTGGCTGGTCGCGGATGAAGGCCTCAATACGCTGATCGACTTCCGTCATCAGCGCAGCTATCGGGCGCAGCGCGGCGAAAATGGGATGGGCCGACAAATGGCCGGCAAGGGCGGCGCAGACGAAATGATCCGCGTGCCGGTCGGCACCGTCGTCATCAATGTCGATACCGACGAGCAGATCGGTGATCTCGCCGTGCACGGACAGCGTCTGCTGGTAGCCGAAGGCGGCCACGGTGGCCAGGGCAATGTCCATTTCAAGACCTCGGTCAACCGTGCGCCGCGACGTTCGATGCCTGGAAGTACCGGTGAGGAACGCGAACTCAAACTCGAGCTCAAGGTGCTCGCCGACGTAGGCCTGCTTGGATTCCCGAATGCGGGAAAATCCACTTTGATTCGCGCGGTTTCGGCAGCGACACCGAAGGTCGCCGATTACCCGTTTACCACCTTGCAGCCACATCTTGGCGTGGTCCGCATCGAGACCGACCGCAGCTTCGTGATCGCCGACATTCCCGGCTTGATCGAAGGCGCCTCGGACGGCGCCGGACTCGGCGTCCAATTCCTCAAGCACGTGGCGCGCACGCGACTGCTGCTGCATGTTGTCGATATTGCACCGCTCGACGGCATTACCGATCCCGTCACCGAAATCCGTGCGATCGAGAACGAACTCAAAAGTTTCGATCCGCGACTGCTCAAGCGCCCGCGCTGGCTGGTGTTCAATAAGATCGACCTGCTCGCTCCAGAGGAACGCGAGAAGATGGCGAAGGACATTGTGCGCAAGTTGAAATGGAAGCAGCCGTGGTATCTCGTTTCGGCCATTGCACGCGAAGGTACTTGGCCGTTATGCCTGGATATCCAGCGCTTTTTCGATGAGCAAAGGCTTGCCGCGGCGGACGCTGCGGAGCAGGGCGAGTGATGCGAGCGGACCTGGACGGTCCGCTCGAAAAAAAGCCCGCGCGAGCCGGCGGCAGTGACTCTTTAAATAGGTCGGCGTGCGCCGGCGAGCGTTACCCATTAAAAAAGCCGGCGTGCGCCGGCGTGCATTACCCATTAAAAAAGCCGGCGTGCGCCGGCTTTTTCCCGATTGCTGCGCGGCCTTGTTCAGGCGAGCGCGCGGATATGCGCGGTCAGGCGACTTTTATGCCGCGAAGCCTTGTTTTTGTGGATCAGACCGCGCGAAGCGTAGCGATCCATCACCGGCTCGGCGATCACGAACGCGGCTTCGGCTCGCGCCTTGTCCTTTGCTTCGATCGCCTTGACGACATTCTTGATCGCGGTGCGAACCATCGAACGCGCGCTGGCGTTGCGCTGGCGGTGCTGCTCGGACTGGCGCGCACGCTTCTTCGCGGATTTGATGTTGGCCAAGGTAAAACTCCAGTGAAAGGGGTCGGAAAAAGACTTGAAATTATGACGCTGAACGGCCACCGCGTCAATTCGCGGGACGATAAAGCCTCGGCTCCCCGTCCAGTTGCTGGCTGTTGTGGGAGCGCCGGGAGGCGCGATGCTGTTGCGCCAAAGCACCCACTGCATCGCGGCTTGCGCCGCTCCCACCAGGCTCCCAGCTCCCAGGCCGTCTCCGCATGAGCCTCCGTCCGAGCCTGCTCCGCTCGATGCTGAGCTTCAGCGGTGGCACCTTCGTGTCGCGCATCCTTGGCCTCGTGCGCGAGATGGTCATCGCCTACGCCTTCGGCGCGAATGCGACGACGGATGCATTCTGGGTTGCATTCCGCATTCCGAATTTCCTGCGCCGACTGTTTGCGGAAGGCTCGTTCTCGGTCGCGTTCGTGCCGGTCCTGACCGAGTTCAAGGAAAAACGCAGTCACGCGGAATTGAAGGAACTGATCGCGCGCACCTCCGGCACGCTCGGCGCGATCCTGTTTGTCGTCACTGCACTCGGCATGCTCGGTGCGGGCTGGATCACCAGCGCATTTGCGCCAGGTTCGATCGATGAGCCGGTCAAGTTCGCACTGACCACCGACCTGCTGCGCGTGATGTTCCCGTTCCTGCTGTTCGTGTCGCTGACTGCGCTTGCCGGCGGCGTGCTCAACAGTTTCCACAAATTCATGCTGCCCGCGTTGACGCCCGTGATCATGAATCTGTGCATGATCGGCGCCGCATTGTGGATGGCGCCGCGCCTGCACACGCCGATCATGTCGCTCGGCTGGGCAATTCTCGCTGCGGGCATCCTGCAGCTTCTGGTGCAGCTGCCGACACTGCGCAGCCTCGACCTTCTCGCGCTGCCGCGCTGGGGCTGGCGTCATGCCGGGGTGCGTCGCGTGCTCACCCTGATGATCCCGACCCTGTTCGGTTCATCGGTCGCGCAGATCAACCTGCTGCTAGATACCGTGATCGCCTCGTTCCTGATCACCGGTTCGCAGAGTTGGCTGGCACAGACCGATCGCCTGCTCGAGTTCCCGCTCGGAATCTTCGGCGTCGCGCTTGGCACCGTGATTCTGCCGTCGCTGTCGCGGCATCATGTGACCACCGATCGCGATGGATTCTCCAAGGCGCTCGACTGGGGCTTGCGCGTCTCGCTGCTGATCTCGGTACCGGCGATGCTGGCGCTGGTGCTGCTCGCCCAGCCGATCCTCGCGACCTTGTTCCAGCACGGCAAATACACTGCGCACGATGTCCAGATGGCGGCGTTGTCGCTGTCCGCGTTGTCGTTCGGACTGCCGGCATTCGCGCTGGTCAAGGTCGTCGCACCCGCGTTCTACGCGCGCCAGGACACCAAGACGCCGGTCCGCGCGGGCGTCGTCGCGATGTGCGCGAACATGGTGATGAATGTGGTGTTCGTCGGCGCCTTGTTCTATTTCTGGCATCGCCCCGAGGATCTTGGCAATGGCTGGCTCGACTCGATTGCGCGTGTGCCCGGGCTGCACATGGGCCTGGCTCTGGCCAGCGCACTCGCGAGTTATCTCAATCTGGCCCAACTGTGGTTCGCGCTGCGTCGCGATGGCGTCTACGTCAGCCAGCCCGGTTGGGCGCTGCACCTGCTGCGTCTTGGCACGGCGTGCGTGGCGATGATCGGCGTGCTTTTGCTCGGTCTGTGGTTCTGGCATGACTGGAGCGAATGGACTGTCGGCACGCGGGCGGTCCGGCTAGGCGTACTCGTTGCAGCTGGCGGTACGACCTTTATCTCTGCGCTGTTCGCGTGCGGTTTTCGCCTGCGTGACCTGCGCGCGCAGTAACGGCGCCGGGACTTGCGGCAGTGCAGGTCGACCGCACCAACTCGCAGATCGT
>JBDUED010000024.1:0-20568 GCA_040002595.1 Dokdonella sp.
CAAGCCGACCCAGCACTCGGTCAAGGAATTGCGCTCGATCGGTATCCAGCCCGATATCCTGATTTGCCGTTGCGAACAGCCGCTGCCGCAATCGGACCGGCGCAAGATCGCGTTGTTCACCAACGTGCCGGAGAAGGCGGTCATCAGCGCGATCGATGTCGACATCATCTATTCGCTGCCGCAGTGGCTGCATGCGCAAGGGCTTGACGAGATCGTCATCGACAAGTTGCGTCTGAATGCGAGGCCGGCTGATCTCTCAGAATGGGATCGTGCGGTGGACGCGATGGAGCACCCGCAGGGCGAAGTCAATATCGCGATCGTCGGCAAGTATGTCGAGCACAAGGATGCGTACAAGTCGCTCGGCGAGGCGCTGCGTCACGGCGGCCTCAAACAGAAAACGCGCGTGAATTTGCGTTGGGTGGAGTCCGAGGAAATCGAGCGGCGCGGCGCGGAACTGCTCAAGGACGCAGATGGCATCCTGGTGCCCGGCGGCTTCGGCAAGCGCGGCTTCGAAGGCAAGATCGCGGCAGCCGGTTACGCGCGCGAGCAGCATATTCCCTACTTCGGCATCTGTTATGGCATGCACGCGGCGGTGACCGATTTCGCACGCAATATCGCCAAGCTTGAAGGCGCCAATTCGAGCGAGAACGATCGCAACTGCGCCGACCCGGTGATCGCCTTGATTACCGAATGGAAAACCGGCGCGGGCGACGTCGAGAAGCGCACCGAGGCCTCCGACCTGGGCGGGACGATGCGTCTTGGCGCACAGGAATGTCGCCTCAAAGCCGGCACCATCTCGCGTGAGCTCTATGGTCAGGACGTGATCCGTGAGCGCCATCGGCACCGTTACGAATTCAACAATCGCTATCGCCAGCAGTTTGAGGATCTCGGTCTCATCATCGCGGGCAAGTCGATGGACGACTTGCTGGTCGAGGTGGTCGAGTTGCCGAATCATCCGTGGTTCGTCGCCTGCCAGTTTCATCCGGAATTCACCTCGACACCTCGTGAAGGCCATCCGCTGTTTATCGGTTTCATCCGTGCGGCGCGCGAGCGAAAGGCCATGCGCGAGGCGCCGCGTTTGGCGCAGCAGGCGGTGGCGTGACTGCTCGGAGCGGCTTCGGTGGGAGCATCTTTTGCGGGATGGGCGCAAGCCGTGATGGTCTTGAACAGATCGCCCATAGCCTCGTGCCTGCCGGTGTTCCCGCAGGAGTGCATCGTCGATGAAGCTTTGTGGATTTGAAGTCGGCCTCGACCAGCCCCTGTTCCTGATCGCCGGTCCCTGCGTCATCGAGTCCATGCAATTGCAGCTCGATACCGCGGGCACGTTGAAGGAGATCACCCGCAAGCTCGGCATTCCCTTCATCTTCAAGTCAAGCTTCGACAAGGCCAACCGCACTTCAGGCGCAAGTTTTCGCGGCCCGGGTCTTGAAGGAGGTTTGAAGGTGCTTGCCGAGGTCAAACGTCAGATCGGAGTGCCCGTTTTGACCGACGTGCATGAATACACGCCGATGGCTGAAGTCGCCTCGGTCGTCGATGTGCTGCAAACGCCCGCGTTCCTGTGCCGACAGACCGATTTCATCCAGAACGTGTGCAAGGCCGGCAAGCCGGTCAACATCAAGAAGGGCCAGTTCCTGTCGCCGTGGGAAATGAAGCATGTCGCCGACAAGGCGCTGGCGACGGGCAACACGCAGATCATGGTGTGCGAACGCGGCGCAAGCTTTGGCTACAACAATCTGGTTTCGGACATGCGCTCGCTTGCCGTGATGCGCGACACCGGCTGTCCAGTCGTGTTCGACGCGACGCACTCGGTGCAACTGCCCGGAGGCGCGGACGGCAAATCGGGCGGCCAACGCGAATTCGTGCCGGTGCTCGCGCGCGCTGCAGTCGCTGTCGGCATCGCCGGCATTTTCATGGAGACCCACCCGGATCCGGACAAGGCGCTCAGTGACGGGCCGAATGCGTGGCCATTGGGGAAGATGGCTGCTCTGCTGGAAACACTGCTTGAACTGGATCGTGCAACAAAACACGCCGGTTTTCTCGAAGCGAGTCCGTGACGGGACGATATGACGATGCACGACGACGAGTTGATCCGGCTGTTGCGCGACCTTCGCGTCGGCCAACAGGAGCATTTGGCGCTTTATCGGGAGATAAAGCAGCGGTCGCTTGGTGCGCAACAGCCCGCCATCGAGTTGCAGCGCCGCAGTGCGCGTCTATGGAATCGTCGTCGCCGTTGGTGCGGTCTTGATAGTCTGCATGATCATCTACCTCCCATCCCTTCCCATTTGAACGAGTGCTTTTATTCATGACCGCAATCACTCGCCTCCATGCCCGCGAAATCCTCGATTCACGCGGTAACCCCACCCTCGAAGCCGAAGTCACGCTGGCCGATGGATCATTCGGTCGCGCGGCCGTACCGAGCGGCGCATCGACCGGCTCGCGCGAGGCGATGGAACTGCGTGATGGTGAGACGGCGCGCTACGCCGGCAAGGGCGTGCGCACCGCTGTCGCCAACGTCAACGCCACGATTGCCGTGGCGCTCGTCGGCATGGACGCGGCCGATCAGCGCGCACTGGACGAAAAACTCATCGCGCTCGATGGCACGCCGAACAAGAGCAAGCTCGGCGCGAACGCGCTGCTCGGCGTTTCGCTGGCAAATGCGCATGCGGCCGCGGCGTCGAAGCACATGCCGCTGTGGAAGCATCTGGCCGGCAACCGCGCCGCGCGCTTGCCGGTGCCGATGATGAACATCATCAACGGCGGAGCGCATGCCGACAACAATGTCGATCTGCAGGAATTTATGGTGCTCCCAGTCGGCCTGGCGAATTTCTCCGAGGCGCTGCGCGCCGGCGTAGAGATTTTCCATGCACTCAAGTCCGTGTTGAAGAAACGCGGTCTGTCAACATCGGTCGGCGACGAAGGCGGCTTTGCGCCGAATCTTGCATCCAACGAGGAAGCGATAGAGACCATCCTCGAAGCCATCACGAAAGCAGGCTACAAGGCCGGCAGCGACGTTTATCTCGGACTCGACGCGGCAAGTTCGGAATTCTTCAAGGACGGCGCCTACCATCTCGATGGCGAAGGCAAGGTGTTGTCGCCCGCGCAGTTCACGGAATTTCTTGCCGGCTGGTGCGCGAAGTATCCGATCCTCAGCATCGAGGACGGCATGGCGGAAGGCGATCAACTTGGCTGGAAACTCTTGACGGAATCCCTCGGCAGGAAGATTCAGTTGGTCGGCGACGACAATTTCGTGACCAATCCGGCGATCTTCCGCGAAGGAATCGCTGACGGCATTGCCAACGCGATCTTGATCAAGGTCAACCAGATCGGCACGCTGACCGAAACGCTCGAAGCCATCGCGATGGCGGACGCAGCGAAGTACGCCGCAATCATCTCGCACCGTTCCGGCGAAACCGAGGACACCACCATTGCGGATCTGGCCGTCGCGACGACGGCCACGCAGATCAAGACCGGTTCACTGTGCCGTTCCGATCGTGTGGCGAAGTACAACCAGTTGCTGCGGATCGAGGAGCAACTCGGCATTGGCGCACGTTATGCAGGGAAAGATGCGTTTCCGAATCTTCCTCAGTTCGGACGCTGAGGTAAGGCGCGCGTGCTGCGCTATCTCGCGCTGATACTGGTCATTGCGCTGATCGCGCTGCAGGTCCATTTGTGGACCGGATCGGGCGGCATGCGCGAGGTGTGGCGGCTGCAGCAGCGAGTTGAGGAACAGAAAGTCGAGAACACGAAACTCAAGGCGCGCAACGAGACCTTGTCGGCCGAGGTCGAGGATCTCAAACACGGCGAGGAAGCGATCGAAGAACGCGCGCGCTCGGAATTGGGGCTGCTCAAACCGGGTGAGACGTTTTATCAGGTAGTCGAGCCCGATGCCGGCACCAAGTCGACCGGTGATGCGAATGCGACCGATGGCCATTGAACCGCTGTGGTGCGTCGTGCCAGCGGCGGGACTGGGTGCGCGTTTCGGCGCGCAATTGCCCAAGCAGTATGTCGTTATCGGCGATCGCCCCGTGCTGTTGTGGACGTTGCAACGCTTGGCCCAGTGCCGCTGCATTGCCGGCTTGCTGGTGGTACTCGCAGCGGACGATACCCTCTGGCCAGACATAAATTTGGTCGCCGGCAAGCCGGTGCTTACCGCGATTGGTGCCAGCGATCGCGGTGGTTCGGTGCTCGCGGGTTTGCGTGCGCTGCCGGATTCGGTCGCCGCCGACACATTCGTGTTGGTGCACGATGCAGCGCGCCCCTGCGTGAGCTGCGCCGACATCGATAGCCTGATCGCAAACGCGGGCCCCGCCGGCGGCGGTCTGCTCGCGGCGCGGATGCATGACACCTTGAAGCGTGGCGATGGCGATGCGCGTGTGGTCGCGACCGAACCGCGCGAGGATCGCTGGCGCGCGCTGACGCCGCAACTTTTCCGCCGCAGTGAACTGACCAGCGCGCTTGCGCGAGCGGCGACCGACGGCATCGCGATCACAGACGAGGCGATGGCGATGGAGCTTGCCGGTCATCGGCCGTTGCTCGTCGAGGGAGCCGAAAGCAATATCAAGGTGACGAGACCGGGGGATCTTGCGCTGGCGGAATATCTGTTGCTGCGGCCCGAGGGCTGAGGACTGGGCCGGGCAGCTGTGTTCGGTTGCGGCTTCCACGCTGTCTCAATGCGTCCCGACCGCTTATGCTTTGAGGCCTCAGCTCCCAGGTTCACGACCCATGCGCATCGGCCAAGGCATCGACATCCACGCATTCGGCACCGGCGATCACGTCGTGCTTGCCGGGGTGCACATCGCGCATGAGCGCGGCGTCATGGCGCACTCGGATGGTGATGTCGTGATCCATGCATTGTGCGACGCGCTGCTAGGCGCGCTCGCACTGGGTGACATCGGTCACCATTTTCCGCCGACCGATGCGCGCTGGAAGGACGCCAGCAGCCGACATTTCCTGCTGCATTGCTCGGGCTTGATGCTCGAACAGGGCTACGCGCTCGCGAACGCCGATATCAGCGTGGTGTGTGAAACGCCGAAACTCGCGCCGCATGTCGAAGCGATGCGGTGCAACCTTGCGGCCGATCTGGGTTGCGCAATCGGCGCCATCAGCGTCAAGGCGACGACCAGCGAGCTGCTCGGCTTTACCGGGCGCGGCGAAGGAATCGCGGCGTTGGCGGTTGTCTTGCTCGAGCAACGCCAGGGTGCGCCGGTGTTGAGCGCCAAAGATGATTCTGAATTGATTGCTGAGATCAGCCGGATCACGACGCAAGCGGAAATGGACGGATGACGACCGCGTTGCCGCACGCGTACGGCGGCCCGGTGATTTCGGGACGCCTGCGTGCGCAGCCAGCGGATTTTCGGGTGGAAGAGATCCTAGGCTTCGAGCCGAGCGGCGAGGGCGAGCATGCGTTCCTGCTGGTCGAGAAGACCGGCGCCAACACCGAATGGGTCGCGCGCCAACTGGCGGCAGCAGCCGGTGTCTTGCCGATGGCGGTCGGTTACGCGGGACTCAAAGATCGCCATGCGGTGACGCGCCAGACATTCACCGTGCAATTGCCCGGCCGCGTCGATCCGGAGTGGTCTGCGGCCTCGATCCCCGGCGTCAGCGTGCTCGCGTCCACGCGTCACAATCGCAAACTCAAGCGCGGCGCGCATCGCGGCAATCGTTTTCGCATCCTCCTGCGCGAGGTACGTGGCGATCGCGCTGTGGCCGAGTCGCGCCTGGCGACCATCCGGGCAGGGGGCGTGCCGAACTATTTTGGCGAGCAGCGCTTCGGGCGCGGTGGACAGAACGTCGCCCTGGCGCACGCATTGTTTGCCGGTCAGCGCATGCCGCGGCCGCAACGCAGCATCGCGTTGTCGGCAGCGCGTTCGGAAATGTTCAACGGCGTACTTGCTGTGCGGGTCGCGAATGCGAATTGGAATCGCGCCCTTGAAGGTGAAGTTTGGATGCTCGACGGTACGCATGCGATCTTTGGTCCGGAAGCGTGGAACGAGGACCTTGGGCGTCGCCTCGCCGCGCTCGACATCCATCCCACCGGGCCGCTTTGGGGTCGTGGCGAACTGCGCAGTGCGGGCGCCGTGCGCGCGCTGGAACTTGCTGCAATCGAGGCGTATCCCACGTTGACGAGCGGGCTCGAGCGCGCCGGCCTGGAACAGGAACGCCGCGCTCTGCGCTTGGCGGTCGGTGATTTCGGCAGCGAATGGGAAGGGGACGACTGCCTGGTGCTCGAATTCCACCTTGGCGCGGGCGCGTTCGCGACCACCGTATTGCGCGAACTGTGCGACTGGCATGTCACCGTCACGGATCACGACCTGTCGATGTCGTCTGTCGCCAGAGAGAGTGCCGAACCCGCTGAACAAGCGTAGGCTCCGTCTGCGGTCAATGCGAGTGTCGCAACGATCGTGTCTTTGCAGCGGAGGTCGTCATGAAATCGTTGGCAACAGGTGCGGTACTGGCAATGAGTTTCGGACTTGCAGCGTGCGCGGGAACCCCCGCCAAGTCCGGTTTCGTTCGCGGCAGTCAGATGGATGCGAATGTCGATGTCGGCAAGGTGACTGCCGTCAATCAGTGGGCGCTGAAGCGCCACGCAACCGTGGTGTGGATCAATTTTCCGGTGCGATCCTTGCATCCGCGACCTAGCGACGGCTGAAGGGATGGGTTGCGGCCGCGTTCTACAAGCGCTGCAGCAGCACGATGACCGCGCCGGTACCGCCTTGGGCGGGCCGCGCCGACGCGAAAGCGAGCACGTCAGCGCGCTGACGCAGCAGTGAATCGGTCAAGCCCTTGAGCACCGGTCCCTGTGCTTTGGAGCGCAGACCCTTGCCGTGCACAATGCGCACGCATAGTTCGCGTTCGCGCCGGCACTCGTCGAGGAATTGACGAATCGCGTCGCGCGCCACCGTCTTGCTCATCACATGCAGGTCAATCTCCGCGCGCACGCTGAATTGGCCACGACGCAGGCGCGTCAACAATCGTGATGGTTGTCCGGCTTTCAGGTAGCTGATCTCGTCGCCGCCTTCGATGAGCCCCGGATCGATGGCATGCGTCAGCAGTTCGTCGCGGACCTTCGCCTCGTCGCGCAGAAACTGAGTTGGTTCGGGTAAGGGTGGCGACCTCGTCGACGTCGCCGCGGTTGACGGCTTCAGCGGTCGCAAACGCCCGATCGCATCGCGAAACAGGCGGGCGTCGTCGTCATGGTTGTGCGCCGGCATCGTCGTAGGCTAGCAGAACCATCCGTTTTGTTTTGTTCGCACAATGGCGCAAGGCTTTCGTGAAAGCGTCGGCAGCCTTCATGCCTTGGTGGACTGCTAAGGTCATGCGGAGCATCGCCTTTCCTGTGCTTGCACAGGATCAAGATGGCTCCCAAGCAAACCGGCATCGTCTGCGCCACGCTGTGGCGATGCGAGCAAATCCGCTATGATTTGCCGGTCCGCAGCACCTTCATAATTCCTTGCATAACGCAGAAGTTGCCGCGTCCGATTTCAGCGCAGGAGCTGCATGCGGGTTCTGGTTGGAAACGTGAAATGGCATCTCGCTGCCGTGGACTTGTCGCTACGTTCGAGCCAGCGGGCAGGTTCGATTGTCATCATCATTCCATAATCGGCTGACAGCGTTGTCGGCTCGGGTGCGATCCCGAGTCCATGAGGGGTGATGAAGAATTTCCACATCAAAACCGGGCTGGACAAGGCTTTCGCGATTGGACTTGGTTTGAAGACGATCGATGCCATAGTCGAAGTGATTGGCGGCGTATGGCTACTATTTCTGCGTCCAGGCCAGTTGCAAAGTTGGGTCGGGGTCATTTTCGCGCCCGAGTTGCGCGAGGACCCCACGGACCTTGTCGCAACGCACGCCCAGCACTGGGCCGCGCATTTCAATCAGGGTGCGGTCCTGTTTGCCGCCGCATATCTGCTTTCGCATGGCGTGGCCAAACTGGTCGTGGTGGTGGAAATACTGCGCGGAAGATTGTGGGCCTATCCCGGCTTGATCGCGCTTACCTCATTGTTCGTCGCTTACCAGCTTTATCATATGTGGAGGGGCGGCCTGACCCTGAGTTTTGTGGCGTTGACCATTTTCGATCTGCTGATCATCGCGCTCACCGCCGCAGAGTATGCCAAGCTTCGAAGACGACACGCCTGAGAACAAGGCGTTTCGCCAGAGCGTGAAATCATGGTGCGGGTCGCCGTCACGTTGTGCCCCACCCATGCTCCCGTCGGCATAATGATGGAATGTCTGGGCGCGGTGTGCTCGCGTGACAGATATCGACGGGCAAGTGCATTTTCATCCACAGAATCATCGATGCAACGAGAAGGTCAGGTCAATCGTGCGCGTTTTGGTCAGCAATGATGATGGCGTCGACGCTCCGGGCATTGTCGTGCTCGCACGACGTCTGGCTGCGGTAGGCGAGGTGACCGTGGTCGCCCCCGATCGGGATCGCTCCGGCGCCAGCAATTCGCTCACGCTCGATCAGCCGATCCGCGCGCACCGGCAGGACGATGGGCGCTGGCGCGTCGCCGGCACCCCGACAGATTGCGTGCATCTGGCGCTTTCGGGTCTGCTTGATCACGAGCCGGATATCGTAGTGTCCGGCATCAACAACTCGGCCAATCTCGGCGACGACGTGATCTATTCGGGCACGGTCTCGGCGGCGATGGAAGGGCGTTTTCTCGGCCTGCCCGCGATCGCCGTCTCGCTCGCCAGCCCCGATCACAACGGCATCCATTACGACAGCGCGGCTGAAGCGGTCCTGCTGCTGATGCGCCGGTTGCTAATCGATCCCTTGCCGGCTGACACCATCCTCAATGTCAACGTGCCCGATCGGCCGTGGAGCGAAATCCGTGGGCTGGCGGTCACCCGACTGGGACGCCGGCATCGCTCCGCGCCCTGCGTTATGCAGACCGATCCACGCGGACGCCCGATTTACTGGATCGGTCCGCCGGGCGCCGTAGACGATGATGGCCCTGGTACCGATTTCAACGCAGTACGCGACGGCTACGTTTCGATCACACCGATCCATGTCGACCTGACACGCTTCCAGGCACTGGAGAAAGTCAGCGGTTGGGTCGCAGCTCTGCAGCCGCAGTTCAAAGGTGCGGCATGAGCAGTGACGCATGAGCAAGCGCGTTTCATGAGCGCCTACTCGCAGCGTGATCCGGCCGCGCGTGGACTGGGCATGACCTCGCAGCGCGCGCGTGATCGCCTGATCGAACGCCTGATCGGGGAAGGCATTCGTGATCGTCGTGTGCTTGATGTGATGCGTCAGTTGCCGCGGCACCTCTTTATCGACGAGGCGTTCGCCTCACGTGCGTACGAAGACACCGCCCTACCGATCGGGCAGGGGCAGACGATTTCGCAACCCTGGGTCGTAGCGCGCATGACCGAAGCGCTGATCGAGACAAAATTGCCGCGGCGTGTACTTGAGATCGGCACCGGCTCGGGCTATCAAGGCGCCGTTCTCGCGCAACTGGTCGAACAGGTTTACACGATCGAGCGCATCGACGAGTTGCTGCGCAATGCACGCCGCCGTTTGCGCAAGCTCGGCCTGGACAATATCCGCTCGAGGCACGACGACGGGCGCCTCGGCTGGAAAGAAGAAGCACCCTTCGATGCGATTATCCTGACTGCGGCCGGCACCCAGCTCGAGGATGTATTGCTTGATCAACTCGCGCCGGATGGCTGTCTCGTCGCGCCGGTCGGACCGGCGGGAAAACAAATCCTGGTGCGCGTGCGCGCCGGCGATGACGGATGGGTCCGTGAATCGCTCGGCACCGTCAGCTTTGTGCCATTGCTTGGCGGCACTGCATGACAACATTGCGAAGCGGCCATCTCTGCAAGACCATCGAACGATGAAACTGTTTCGTCCGCTTTACGAACGTGCGCTGGTATGGGCGGCCAATCCGCGCGCAGCGTTGTACCTGGGGCTGCTCAGTTTTTTTGAAGCAATCATTTTTCCAGTCGCGCCGGAAATCATGCTGGCGCCGATGGTGCTGGCAAAACCTCCGCGTTGGGCGCGCTATGCGGCCATCAGCCTGACTGGTTCGCTGTGCGGCGCGATGGTTGGTTATGCGCTGGGTCATTACGCATTTGATGCGCTGCGGCCGTTGCTCGGCCATCTGGGCTGGTTGTCCAGCATTGATGAACTGGTCGACAAGTTGCGCGGCAGTGTCGTGGCACATCCGTGGAAAGCGTTCTGGATGTTGGTCGCGGCCGGCTTCGTGCCGGTGCCTCTTAAACTCTTCACGTGGGCTTCGGGCATAGTCGGCATGCCGTTGCTGCCCTTCTTCGCCGGCATGCTGGTGGGACGCGGCAAGCGAGTGTTCCTGCTTGCAGGCTTGATCCGACTGGGCGGTCAGCGCGCCGAGCAGGCCTTGCACCGCTGGATCGAATGGATAGGCTGGGCGATCATTGCACTGCTGGCCGCAGCGATTATCTACTTCAGATTTATCCGTTAAACTATTGTGATGGAAGATCTTTCAAGGAAAATTCTGGCAGCCGTTCTGACCGGCTCGATGGGTTTGCTGGCAGCGTGCGCCTCCACCGGACCGGCACCTGTCGAGGATCGCAGTGCGGGCGCGGCGCTGCGTCCGGCGACAGCTTCCCCGCGGTTGGTCTCAAGCGCAGCCTCTTCCGGCGGCACCTATCGGGTGATACGGGGCGATACGCTTTACAGCATCGCGTTCCGTCACGGCGTCGATTACCGCGAGTTGGCCAGCTCCAATCACATTGCTGCGCCGTACACCATTTATGTCGGTCAGGATATTCACATCGGCACTGAAACGCGCAATCGCAATCCCTCTGCGATCGCGCAGCCGCCACCGGCGCCCATGCAGTCCGCCAGCACAGCAATCGCAGCGAAAGCCATTCCAGCGTCGCCTCATCCCGATAATGCGGCCTCTGCGGCGCCCGCACCATTTGAGGATGTCAGCGCCAGTACGCTATCGACAAACCGCGCCAGTACATTGCCAACCACGTCGAAGGCCACGACGCCAACACCTGCTTCGGAAACAGCACCGCCTCCGACCGGGCAGGTGACGACGATCGAGCGGCCCGTGCCGAACACCATTGCGCCGGTGGCGGCGACTCCGACCGCAGGGGCGAGCGCCGTCGTCGGCGATGTCGCGTGGCGTTGGCCGGCTGCAGGCCAGGTCATCGGTACGTATGCAGCGGGCGATCAAACGCGCCAGGGCATCGATATCGCCGGCAAGGCCGGCGATCCGGTACGGGCGGCCGCGGACGGCACGGTTGTCTACAGCGGCAACGGCTTGATCGGCTATGGCGAACTCATCATCGTCAAGCACAGCCCGAACTTCCTGTCGGCCTACGGCCACAACCGCAGCCGATTGGTCAAGGAAGGTGACCGGGTAAAGGCTGGCCAGACCATTGCCGAGATGGGATCAAGCAGCGCAAGCCGCGATTCGCTGCATTTCGAGATCCGCAAGAACGGCAAGCCGACCAATCCGCTCGACTACCTGCCGCGACGTTGACGCCTTGCGCGGTTCGCTTGCGATTCCTGCGAGCGGCGCGTGGCGCTAAGCTACTCGCGTGAACCCATCCAATCCCGATTCCGATCCAGATTCCGCGTCCGAGGAAATCCTCGATCTGATCGACACGATCGAGCCTCACGACGAAGAGGCGCGCACATCGACCAGTGCCTATCTGAGTGAAATCGGTTTGATCGCGTTGCTTGACGCGGACAAGGAACGTGCGCTGGCCGAACAAATTTGCGCCGGCGACGTGGAAGCCCGGCGACGCATGATCGAAGCAAACTTGCGACTTGTCGTTAGCATTGCGCGCCCGTATGTGGGCCGTGGCGTCGCGCTGATGGATTTGATTGCCGAAGGAAATCTCGGTTTGATTCGCGCGGTAGGCAAGTTCGATCCGTCGCGACGTCTGCGTTTTTCCACCTATGCAGTGTGGTGGATTCGCGAAGCGGTGCAGCATGCGGTAATGCATCACGGCCGCACCGTACGCTTGCCAGTGCACGTGCTGCGTGAACTGGCTCAGGTATTGCGCGCTGAACGCGAACTTGCCGCGCGGATGGGTTCGCCACCGGGGCTGGACCAGATCGCCGCAGCAGTTGGCAAGAGCGTGCAGGATGTGGCCGAGCTCTTTCTTGTGAGCGAACGCATTGGATCGCTTGACGCCGCAATCGAAGCGGGCGAACGCGCGCTGATCTGGCAATTGCACGAAGGCGAGGAAGTCAACGCCTCCAGCACAGGCTCATCGGCCATTTGCGCTGAACAACTGGGTATCTGGATTGCCGCGCTCAACGATCGCCAACGCGATGTGTTGCGCAGGCGCTTCGGCCTCGACGGCACCCCCGTGCAGACGCTTGCCGACATTGGCCGCGATCTGGGCATTTCACGCGAACGCGCGCGGCAGATCCAGGAGGCTGGCCTGCGGCGCCTGCGCAAGTCGTCGCAGGAAGCATCCTTGCCGGATGGCGGGCAGGACACAGCGTAACCCGGTTCCGTGACTCGCACGCCCGTTAGTAGGGCGTCAGCAGCGCCGCCGTGGATGCAACGAATTGCGGATCCTGCACGCCCATTTTTTCGGTGCGCGCGACGATGCGTCCATCTGCGTCGAGCAGGACAAGCACGCTCGAATGACTGAACTCGCCATCACGCATCTTGCGGTACTGAATGCCAAGGACGGCCGCTATGCGGCGCACATCGCTGCTTGAGGCGCGCGCCAGCATCCAGCGTGGTGTATCGAGATGGCGCTTTTCGGCGACGCCCTTCAATACCGCCGGCGTGTCTTTTTCCGCATCGAAGCTGACCATAAGCACGTCAAGTTGTTGGCGCGCCGCTGGCGGCAATGCATGCTCGGTCTGGCGCAAGGTATCGATAATCAGCGGACACATGAACTGACACGAACTGTAGAACATCGTGACTAGACGCGGTTTGCCGCGACCGTCAGCAAAATGCATGGCGCGGCCGTCCTGATCGAGCAGCGATACATCGAGCTGATACACGGAATCACCCGGCAGGTTCGTCGGCGCGGGTGTTTCGGCAGCCTGCAGCGGGCTTGCTGGCATCCCGCTCGCGAACATTGCAGCGAGCGCGAACGCGCTGGCGCGCAACAGAATGGTCATTGTCTGTTTTTTCATGGTTTGATTTTTCACGGCTGGATTCCCTCATCGCGCACGCAGCGGAAGCCGAGATTCACGGTGGTATCGGCTGCCTTAAGCGAAGACAGCATCGCGACGCGCATCAGCAGCGCGTAGTTGTCGCGGTCGCGCAGGCTCAGCGCCGCCGCTCCGCAGAATTTCAAACGATCCGGATCGCCCTGATCGCGGCTGTCGGCAGTAATCATCAAGGCGTTGAAATCTTCTACCCATTCCCAGACCAGCGTATGCAGATCGCGTACACCGAACAGGTTTGCAGTTCCGCCAATCGGGTCGAGCGCGACGCGCGACGGTTGCGCATACCAGTCGAGCAATTGCCGCCGCCAGGCCGGATCGTTGCGCGCGTCCGCAACCGTCGCACTCGCCGACGCGGCGCGTTCCCATTCAATCCAGCTTGGCAGCCGCGCACGTTCGGATTTGCAATAGGCCTGCGCCGCAAACCAGCTTGCCTGCGTCACCGGTTGCTGCGGCAGCGCGGCGTCGCCAAGTTGGCCAGGCGCCTGCCAGTGCGCAAGGTAGCGCGTGTCGGCAAACACGCTTGGCACGCGATCGCGTCGCCAATCCGGATTGGCTAGCACGAAGGCGAGGAACTGCGCATTCGTGACCGGCTCGCTACGCATTGAATAGGCTGCGATGGCGATCGGCGCCGAATCCTTCTCGGTCGCGAGCACGCTGACAAACGTTGTCGCCGGGATTGAAACATAGAGGGGTTCGGCCATGCCTGCGACCGAGACGAGGAGGGCGACCACGCCGAACAGACAACGCGGGATATCCCCTCTACGACCAGTCCAAAGTCCACCTCGCAGCACGGTCAGTGCTCCGTCGATGCTGGCGTGGCAGGCCCGGCGGCGCGCGCCTTGGTGACTTCGTCCTTGGTGATGCGACCACCCGGGTTGCCCCAGCTGTTCAACACGTAAGTCGCGATGTTGGCGATCTCGTCGTCGGTCAACTGTGCCATGGGTGGCATCACGGAGTTGTACTCGGTGCCATTGACGGTCACCTTGCCAGTCAGGCCGTGGGTGACGATGTCAACGATCCGCTTCGGTGTTGCCGCGAGCAGATCGGATTTGGCAAGCGGCGGGAACACCCCTGGCAAGCCTTGGCCATTGGCCTGGTGACAGACCGAGCAGGTGCCCACGAAGAGTTGTTGGCCGGCCTTGATCTGTTCTTCGACCGTCTGGGTGCCGGCAGCATGCGCCTTGGCTGCCGTGGTGACGGCCGCGAGGTTCGGCTGCGAGCGCTCCCCCAGGTACATCGCATCAACTTCCTTGCCCGAATAAATGCTTTTGTCTTCCGGACCATCGACCTTGAGGATCGCCAGTGCACCCTTGTTGAAAGCACGGAAGATCGAATGGTCGACGATCACGTAGCTGCCGGGCACCTCGGTGTGGAACTGCACGGTGACGGCGCCGCCCGACGGGATAAGCGTCGTCTGCACGTTTTCCTGCGGATGCGTGCCGCCTTCCTGCTGCACACGGTCGAAAATCTCGCCGATGACATGGAAGCTCGAGACCAGGTTCGGACCGCCGTTGCCGACGAACAGACGTACCGTCTCGTTGGTCTTCGAGGTCAGCGCCTTGTCGCCGGTCAACGCGCCTTCGCTGCCGTTGAACAGGACGTAGGTCGGGCGCTCATCGATCGCCTTTTCCATGTCGAACGGCTGATGCCCTTTTTCGCGATACTTGCCGGTCGTGTAGAAATCTCCCTGCATCACGTAGTACTCGTGATCGACCGGCGACAAACCTTCCGGCGGCTCGATCAGGATCAGGCCATACATGCCGTTGCCGATATGCATGCCGACCGGCGCGGTGGCGCAGTGATAGACGAAGAGACCCTGGTTCAGTGCCTTGAAGGTGAACTGCGATTCGTGTCCCGGAGCGGTAAAGCTCGACGCCGCGCCGCCGCCCGGGCCCGTCACGCCGTGCAGGTCGATGTTGTGCGGCATTTTGCTGTCGGGTGAGTTCTTCAGATGGAACTCGACCGTGTCGCCCTGACGCACGCGGATGAAGCTGCCGGGCACGGTGCCGCCGAAGGTCCAGAACGTATAGGTCACGCCTTCGGAGATCGGCATCTCCTTTTCGATCACCTCGAGTTCCACGATGACCTTGGCCGGATAGTTGCGGTGAATCGGTGGCGGGACCTGCGGTGGACTGGTCAGCACGGCGTGGATCGGCTCGCCTTGCGGCGGGCCGAAATCGCCCTTGGCCGAGCCGCCGGTGGTGGCCGCGGTACCGATTGGCGGGTCGGCGGAGGCGGCCGGTCCGGTGGCAGAGGAAGAGGAGCCACAACCGGCGAGTCCGGCAGCGCCAAGGATGGTGAATGCAAGGAGCAGGCGTCTCACGGAAATCCTTCGTTGGTTCGACGGGTCGTCGATGTCGCATGCAGTGTCGCGCAGCGCGATTGACCCGGCATTGACGCAGGTCAACATAGCCTGGTCAATGTCCTTGCCACGCTGACGTCGCGCATCACTCGCCTTGATCGGCGTCAAAGATGTCGCGACCCGACCACGCAGATCGGGGTTCGGTTTGCCGAACGCGCCGGTCGGTGGGTGCTGCGGCTGCGAAGTGCGTAGGGGCAACAACCAATTCGGATGCAGCACGCCGTACGCAGCCCTGCATGTGGCCAACGGCTGGGTGGATCGTTTTGGCACGAATCTCAGGAGGACAACGGCGCCACCACGCCCCATGGATGGTGTGCGATCGCCACGCTCACGATAAATAGATAGACCGCGAGCGCGGCGAAGTAGCAGGTCACCTGCATCGCGCGGGTGCGCCCGCGCTTGAGCGCAATCGTGCCGAGTACGATGTAGACGACCAACAGCAGTACCTTGACCGTCAGCCAGGCCTGCACGAACGGGTACTGGTGCAGGATCGTGACCAGCATCAGTGCGGCGGTCAGCAGCGTGGTATCGATCGCATAGGAGAGGTAGCGCAGCGCCGCATGGTTCGTGATCCGTGAGCGCGTCAGCATCAACAGGCCGCGCAGGCCGAACAGGGTGCCCGATGCGATGACCGCGCAGATGTGTACAAGTTTTATTTGTGGATAGAACTCGAACATGGGCGCTCAACCGGGCTTGCCGTCGAGGCGCGGCGTCACATAGATCCACAACGAACGCACGACCCACGGCAGGAACGCCAGCAGCCAGCCAAATGCGGCGATGACCAGCCAACGCTGCGCATCGTGCGCGAATTCGGCGTAGATGCGGCTAAGCGCCACCAACTGCAACAACGCGAAGGTCAGCCATGCAATCGCGCCCATCTGCAACGGTCGGCCGGCATGACCTTGGGTCACGCGCGTCACCATCGCGACGAGGGTCGAACCGAAAAAACCGATCGTCAGTGCGTGCACCGGCGCGCGCCCAAGCAGGAAGCCGCCATCGGAAAATGCGATCAGGCTCTGCACTGTGTATAGCGCGAACGCAATCGGCAACCACGCGAACGCGATGTAAAGCACCGCGAGCAGGCCGGGCTTTGTGCACTTCCACGGCTGCCAGGCGAGCCAGTGGCTGAGGAAGAACAGGGTCAGTGGCGCATCAGCCAGCCACAGCCAATCGTAGTGATGGGTGATATCAAGACCGAGATGGATCACCAGCAGCACCCACAGTAGGGGCAGGCTCCACGCTGGCTTGAACACGCGATAGCCGGCGCCCGCCACGTTCGCGCTGAAGAATGGCAGCATGCGATGGCAGACCGTGAAATAGATCGGCAACAGCAAGAAGAATGTCCCGATCTTGATCGCGACGAACGCGAATTGCCACGGCGCACCCAGTACGAACGCGCCAAATGCGGCAAGTCCGCAGGCGCCAAAAATCAGTGCGAGGAAACATGAAATTGCGTGCCGGTCGTGCGCGCCACTGCGCAGGAGCACGCCGCCAAGTGCGACCAGCGCCGCGATCCATCCGGCGAGCATCGCCGCGATTCCGGCGATCAGCAACGGCCTCATTCCGAGCAGGCCGAGGTGGGACAGCAGATACCCACCGAACATGCCCGCAAACACCGGGACGTACGCGCGCCGCGTCAGCGCTGGTTGGCCCATCCAGCGCGGGAACACCGTCAGCAGGAAACCGAACATGAAGAGCGGCAGCATGCCGTATTGGGTGAACACGGCATGCGCCCATCCAGCCGGCACCGGCGCCGCCGGAAATGCGTGTCCGAAATACCCGGCGCCGAGGAAACACGCCCACCACAGCATCGACACGACCACCGCGCTAACGCCAGCGAAAAACATCATTCGGTGCGGCGCGCTGGCAAACAATGCAGGCAAGTCGGCGAGTGCGGCGCTCAGCGAGCGCTGCTTGGCCAGAGCTGTGGTCTGCGACTGGTTGCGTATATCCATTTCAAGTTCTCCTGCTTGGGGCGCGATCAGGTATGAGGGACTCGAGGTTCGCAGCGATCACACGCAAGCGGGCTCGCACAGGATGCATGGGCTCGACTGCACAAATGCGCTCGCGCTCGATCCAGGGGCACGCGGATCGCTCCTAAAAGGATGCCTGCGACAGGCGCCGCAGCAGACGGGTCTGCATTTTCACGCGCATGCCCGCAAGTTTGCATCGCAAATGAGTTGACTGCATTGATTCAGATCATAGTTGCAGCACAACGGCGACTTGATCCGCATCAAGGCATCGCGACCATGAGGACGGCAGACTCGATCGCACTTCCGCTGCCGGCGCTCTCATGACGCGACCTTCCTCGTTCGACCGCGAACGGCTCCTCGGCTGTGCCCGCGGTGAATTGTTTGGCGACGGTAATGCACGCCTGCCGTCGCCGCCGATGCTCATGTTCGACCGCATCACGCACATTGACAGCGAAGGCGGCGCTTACGCCAAGGGTGTGATTCATGCCGAGCTCGACATCCATCCACAATTGTGGTTTTTCGGCTGCCATTTCGAAGGTGATCCGGTGATGCCGGGTTGCCTTGGACTGGATGCGATGTGGCAGCTCAGCGGGTTCTTCCTGCCCTGGCTTGGCGAACCCGGACGTGGCCGGGCGCTCGGTGTCGGGCAGGTGAAGTTTTCCGGACAGGTGCTACCGACGGCAAAAATGGTCCGCTATGAAATCGATATCCGGCGCGTCGTGCGCGGCAAATTGTCGCTGGTGATTGCCGATGGCAAGACGTTCGTCGACGACCGCTTGATCTACGTGGCCAGCGATATGCGCGTCGGCCTGTTCCAATCTACCGAGGGATTTTGAGATGCGCCGTGTCGTGGTGACAGGAATGGGTATCGTGTCGTGCCTGGGCAATTTACCAGCGACGGTTTCGCAAGCGTTACGCGACTGCCGCAGCGGCATCCGAGCGATTCCGGATTACGCCGAGCGCGGTCTGCGCAGCCAGGTGGCGGGCGTGCCGCAGATCGATCTGGAGGCTTCGATAGATCGCAAGCTGCGCCGCTTCATGGGCGACGCAGCCGGTTATGCGTACGTAGCATTGCGTGCCGCGATTGCCGATGCCGGCCTTGCGATTGAGCAAGTGCGTCATCCGCGCAGTGGTGTGATTGCCGGATCAGGTGGCGGCTCGGCGCAATGGCAGATCGAGACTGGCGACCTGCTACGCGACAAGGGCGTGCGGCGGGTCGGTCCTTACATGGTACCGCGCACGATGTGTTCGACCGTGTCGGCCACCTTGGCCACAGCGTTCGGCATCCTCGGCATGAGCTACTCGATCTCCGCGGCTTGCGCCACGTCGGCGCACTGCATCGGCGCTGCCGCAGACCTGATCCGCCACGGTGCCCAGGACGTGATGTTCGCCGGCGGCGGCGAGGAAGTGCATTGGGGCATGACCGCGCAGTTCGATGCGATGGGCGCCTTGTCCAGCGGCTACAACGACGCCCCACAGTCGGCCTCGCGCCCGTACGACGCGGGTCGCGACGGCTTCGTCATCGCCGGCGGCAGCGGCATGCTGGTGCTGGAGGATTACCAGCACGCGAAGGCACGCGGCGCGAACATCCATGCCGAACTGGTTGGGTACGGCGTGACTTCCGACGGCGCCGACATGGTCGCGCCCTCCGGCGACGGTGCGGTGCGCTGCATGCGCATGGCCCTCGCCAACGTGACCGCCGCGGTCGATTACCTCAACACCCATGGCACCGCCACGCCATTGGGCGACATCGTCGAATTACAGGCGGTGCGCGAGGTGTTTGGCGCAGAGTCGCCACGGCTATCCTCGACCAAGTCCCTGACCGGACATTCCCTTGGCGCGGCCAGCGTGCACGAGGCGATCTATAGCCTGTTGATGATGAAGGACGGCTTCATGGCTGGCTCGGCCAATATTGATGAACTCGATCCCCGTGCGGAAGGATTCCCGATCCTGCGCGAGAGCCGCGAGGCGAAACTGAGCACGGTGATGTCGAACAGCTTCGGCTTTGGCGGCACCAACGCGAGTCTCGTGTTCGCGAACGTATGAGTGCAAGTGAAAGTATCGGCCTGAATCATTCGGGACTTCGCTTGCGCCCCGGCGCCGCCGTGCGCTGTTTTGGAGACTTCGCCGCGTGTCGGCTGCTAGTTTCGTCGGCGGCGCAGTAGGTCTTGTAGAGCGTCGCGATGATGGCTTGGGCCGGGCCGTCCGGCAGTTCGTACCAGATCGTTTGCGCTTCGCGCCGGGTGCGCACCAAGCCTTCGTCGCGCAGTCTGGCGAGGTGTTGCGAGAGCGCCGACTGGCTCAGTTCCGGCAGGCGCTCATTGAGCTGACCAACCGACATCTCGCCGCTTACAAGCAGGCACAACACGCGCAGGCGCTGCGCGTTGCCCAAGGTCTTGAGCAAAGTCGAGGCTTCCTCCGCACGCGTGTGCATGGAGCTCAGGTCAGCGCTGGTTGGCATTCGCATCTTGCATGTTCCTGTTTCGTTCCGGCCACGCGCGAGCGTCTGGCCAGCGTAGTTTACAACAAGTTGCTAATTAAGTATCGTCTAATGTATTATAGGGTCAGATTAATTCCGGTTGACGCGAGTCAAGTACATCGTTGTCCGTGTCGCGCATCCTGAAATCCAACCCGGAGGCTCTGATATGGCAAGGATCATCGTTCTAGGTGCAGGTGTTGGCGGCATGAGTGCCGCTTACGACCTCAACGCATCACTCGGCAGCACGCACAAGGTCACCGTGGTCGGTGATGGCGGTCAATTTTCGTTCACGCCGTCCAACCCCTGGGTTGGCATTGGTTGGCGCAAGCCGGGAGACGTCCAGATTGATGCCGCCACGGCACTGGGCCAACACGGCATCGAATTCGTCGGTGTGCCGGCCAGCGCGGTGCATCCGCAGGACAACCGCGTGGTGCTCGAAGACGGGCGCGAACTTGACTATGACTATCTCGTCATCACCACGGGTCCTCGACTCGCGTTCGACGAGATCCCGGGATTGGGTCCACATGACGGGCACACCCAATCGGTGTGCACGACGCCGCACGCGGCGAGTGCGTGGCAGGCCTATCAGGAATTCCTCAAGAACCCTGGGCCG
>JBDUED010000025.1:0-19510 GCA_040002595.1 Dokdonella sp.
CTGCATGCGCGCTTCGCGCATCACGCGCCGCTGTTGGCAACTGCGGCCGGTCAGCGCGCGCTGGATGAGGCGCAGCTCGGCGCGCACGAAATCGATGCGATTGTCGTCAGCACCTGCACCGGCTATATGTGCCCGGCGCTCAGCGGATACGTGATCGAGCGGCTTGGTTTGCGCAATGACGTGCAGGCCTGCGATCTGGTCGGTCAGGGCTGCGCCGCGGCCATCCCGAACTGGCGCATGGCCGAAGCGCTGATCGCGGCCGGGAACGCGCAGCATGTCCTGTCGATCTGCGTCGAAGTCAGCAGCGCGGCGATGTATCTGGACAACGATCCGGGCGTGCTGATCAGCGCTTGCCTGTTTGGTGACGGCGCGGGTGCGGCGGTGTTGTCCGCAAACCCTCATTGCAGCAATCGGCGTATCGCATGGAAAACAGCCCGCTCGTTGATCATTCCCGCCGAACGCGACGCGCTGCGTTTCGAGCAACGCGGGGGGTTGTTGCGCAATGTGCTCACGCGGCGCGTGCCGCGCCTTGCCGCCGAGGCGGCGCAGAAACTGATGCATGAGGTGTTGACCCCGCTCGGACTGGACGCGTCGGACATCCAGACCTGGATCTGGCACGCAGGCGGACGCGATGTATTGCTCGCGCTGCAGGATCGGCTCGGATTGTCGGACGAAGATGTTGGCTACAGCGCAACGACCTTGCGCGACTACGGCAATCTCAGCAGTGCGTTTGTGTATTTTGTCCTGCGTGCGGCGCTCGCTGACAACGCGCGCGGCGGGCGCTGGTGGATGTCGACCTTCGGCGCCGGCTTCAGTTGTCACGCAGCCCTGCTGGAAGTCGCATGACGAGTGCAGCCGGGCCCATGCATCCGGCAAACTTGCCGCGCGAGGTCCGTCCGGAGTGGCTCGATACGCTGGCGCCGGACGAGCCGCGGGCGCGCCGCTCGCGTGCTGACCTGCGCCGCATAAACTGGATCATGGGCGCGCTGGGAACGCTGCGCGGTGCGCTCGATCCGTTTCTGGCCGGTGGTCTTCCCATCCGACTGGTCGAAATCGGGGCCGGCGATGGCAGCCTGATGGCACGTCTGGCGCATCAGTGCGGGGCGCGCTGGCCGTCCTTGCATGTGTCGTTGCTCGACCTGCAACCGGTGGTGGCGCCAACCACGCAAGCAGCCATCGAACGGCGGGGATGGACGGTCGAGGTGCTGCGCTGCGATGTGTTCGCGTGGCTGCGCGAGGCGCCGCAACAACCGAACGAAATCATCGTTGCAAATCTCTTCGTGCACCATTTCGACAACGCGCAGATCGGTACTCTGCTCGCCGCCATCGCAGCGCGCGCCGAGGGGTTTGTGTGCTGCGAGCCGCGCCGCTCACGCCTTGCGCTGCTCGGAAGTCATGGTCTTGGCGCGCTCGGCTGCAACGACGTCACGCGCCACGACGCCGTCGCCAGCGTGCACGCCGGATTTCGCGATCAGGAACTGAGTGGGCAGTGGCCGAGTTGTCCGGGCTGGATCACCGACGAAGCAGCAGCGGGATTTTTTCTGCATTGTTTTGTCGCACGCCGCACCGGGGCGACCTGATGCAGTCGCCACGCGATGCTCTGATTGTCGGCGGCGGCGTCGCCGGATCGACCTGCGCGATCCTTCTCGCTCAAGCGGGCTGGGCAGTCACGCTGGTGGAAAAACAAGCGTTTCCACGACGCAAAGTCTGCGGCGAATGCATCGCGGCGAGCAATCTCGATCTGATCGATGCGCTGGGTATCGGCGAAGCGTTTCGTGCAATTGCGGGGCCACCGCTGCGACGCGTGGCGTGGTGCGCGGGCGACACCACGATCGAGACCGGCTTGCCGCCGCTGCTCGGCAGCTCCCAACCGTGGGGACGCGCCCTCGGCCGCGAACACCTGGATACGCTGCTGCGCGATCGCGCGCGCGCGCTCGGCGCGACCATTGCGCAGCCATGTACGGTGCGTTCCGTACACAAGATCGGCGATCGGCACCGCTGCACGGTCGCCGATGCGGCCGCGGTCGAATACACCCTCGACACCGATGTCGTGATCGATGCGCACGGATCGTGGCAGCGCAGTCCGTTTGCCGATCGATTGCCGCCGCGGCGCGCGCGCCGTTCGGACCTGTTCGCATTCAAGGCCACATTCTCGTCGGCGCACCTGACCGCTGAGGTGCTGCCCGTGCTCGCGTTCGCCGGAGGATACGGTGGCATGGTGCAAGGCGATCATGGGTTGCTGACCCTTGCTTGCTGCGTACGGCGCGATCGCCTGCATCAATGGCGCGCGCAGCATCCAGGCGTCGCCGCGGGAGAAGCCGTGCAGCAATTGCTGGTGCGCGAGATTGCCGCCGTGCGCAAAGCGCTGGCCGGCGCGCAGCGTGAAGGGCCGTGGCTCGCAGTCGGTCCCATACAGCCACGCCTGCGCAGGGTAAGGCGGATCGCTGGCCTGTTCGCGGTCGGCAATGCAGCCGCTGAAGCGCATCCGATTCTCGGCGAAGGCATCAGCATGGCGATGCAATCGGCGTTCCTGTTATGCGAACGCCTTGTCGCTGATGAATCTAGCGCGAGCGCCCAGTACGCAACCGCCTGGCGGCACGCTTTCGCCTGGCGAATCCGCCTGGCTGCGCTGTACGCGCACATCGCAATGCGCCCACTTGCCACCAGGGCGGCGTTGCCGTTGTTGCGACGTTGGCCCGGCCTGCTATCGGTCGGTGCGCAGCTGGGCGGCAAGACGGTTTGCGCGGTGGACGCGAACGTACACTTTGCATTCGGGACCAAAGGGTTTTCTTCGGCCGGAAATCGCGCGAGCACGTGATTGGCCGATATCCTTTTTTTGGCAACCGACAAAAAGAGCCAGGTTTCCGACGCCAAACAAATGCAGCCTAATGCCCCGCGAGCGAGGCCGAGGGTGCAGCGTTCGCGCCCAACAGAGCCGACAGGGCCTGCTCGAGTTGCGCTTCGCCATAGGGTTTTTGCAGGACCGATTCGTCGCGATAAGGTTCGGGAAGGTTCTTTGTCGTATGGCCTGACGAGAACAGAAATGGTATGCCGCGTTGGCGCAGCTCGTCCGCAATCGGGAAACTGTCGTCGCCGGCAAGATTGAGATCTAGCATGGCCACGTCAATTGGAGCCGTACGCGCCAGTTCGATTCCGTCGCTCAGGCACTGGGCGAGCAACACGCCATAACCCAGATGTAGCAGCACCTGCTCAAGCATGGATGAGACGTGGGATTCGTCTTCGACAACCAACACACATGCAGGTCGCGCAACGTCACTCATGGGGGTCCCCGATCAACGCAAAATTCTCGCCATTGCAATCCATCACCGAACCACCGATGCCTGCAAGGCAGCCGCAATGGCGGCATCGCCGTTGATCAGATCCTTCCAGGACAAGATCAAGCCATTGCGACGACCTTTTTCAACGATCTTGAGACCAGCCGGATCGATCGTGAGCGTGTAAGCCTTCTCACCGATAAGGATTTCCCGCCGCAACGATTTTTCAAGCTTGGTCACACCGCTCTCCTCTGACGTTGTCCACGTGGCAATCGTTCGGGTTCCTGCGAATCAAGACGACATTTGATTCGTATCGCTGCGCGGCGGATTTTTCCATCGCGGTTTGCGCGCGGGCAAGCGCGAGAATGAGCGTGTAGGCAACGCCTGTATCGAGCGGATCGGGGTATACGGCAGAGCCGACGATTGAGGCAATCTGAAAATCGGCGGCAGCAACTTGCTGGACATGATCGTGGCCTCGGATGGATTGCTGCCAAGCTAAAACGCTCCACCTTGCAGTACGCTGAATTCAAGGTCGACTACGCAGCCCGGATTCATCGGCAGGTCAGTTGTCCGGCCTCGTTTGCGCGGTTTCTGCGCAGGATTGCCAACAACTGTGCTATTTCCACTGTGGCCAAAGGGTGCGAGGCCGTGGCGTCAGCTCTATTTCGACCGACTGAGAAACGGGGCCCGCTATTGCCCGTATCGGCCCTCCGAAAAGGCGATCGAGCAAGGGCGGAGGCGGTGGTGCCTGTGCGCCTGACTGCGCTAGCCAGCCGCTAGCGGTTCTTGTGACTCGACTCGCCTCCCTTGCGACCGATGGCGGCCATGTGAGCCCGATTCTCGCTTACTGTCTCGCCGCCCTTGCGGCCGGCGACGCGCGCTTCTTGCGAGCTGAACTGATGCGCACGGCCTTTGCGATGTGCCGCGCGACCGCCTTCACGGGCGATGTCACGTTGCCTGTTTTTGTCCATCGACGCAAAACCGCGAGGGCGGGTGCGATTGCGTTCTCCCGGTGTTTGCATAGACGAATCCTGTGTACGAATGGCGAACGGGATGGGCACTCCTGCCGATTGAACGGGCCCGGGCTTGAAACACTTCTTCGGCATCTCACATGAATCAGCAAGGCACATGCCACCGCGTCGGTCTCCGTACGACCCCTTGCGCGCCTGTTTCACGCAATCTCAACGGAAAGCGTTATCCATACGGGTAGAAATTGGCACGCCCCGGCGTGAATGGCGCTACGATGGATGTCCGCAGGAGACTGCCATGGCAACAGACAACCCGGCAGCCCCCCCCCCGCAACGCCATACAATGAATTCGGCCACGCCGGAACCTGTACCTGAGAGGGCGCGCGCGCACTTCACCATCGTCGGTATCGGTGCTTCGGCGGGTGGCCTCGCCGCGATCAGTACCTTGCTTCGAACGCTGCCGCTGGATACCGGCATGGCATTCGTGGTGGTGCTGCATCTCGATCCGCGCCACGACAGCGCGCTCGACGACATCCTCTCGCGCGCGACTGCGATGCCGGTGCGTCGCGCCCAGGATCAGCTTGGCGTCGAACCCAATCACGTCTATGTGATTCCTCCTGGCAAGGACATGACGATCAGCGACGGCCAGCTGAGGCTCGAACCGCGCACTGAAACCCACGGCCAGCATCGTTCCATCGACCATTTTCTGAGTTCACTCGCTGAAGACCCGGAGGTTGAGGCGATCGGCGTGATTCTTTCCGGTGCATCCACGGATGGCACACGTGGTCTGAGTGAAATCAAGTCGGTCGGCGGCATCACATTCGCTCAGGATGAAAGCGCCGAACACGCGACGATGCCGAGGAGCGCAATCGCAGCAGGCTGCGTGGACATGACGTTGTCACCGGAGGACATCGCTCAGGAAATCGCGCGCATCAGCCGCCATCCGATTCGCCAGCTCGCCGAGGACGCGTCACTGACGCGAATCCTCGAGGCACTGCGACACGCAACCGGGACCGATTTCAGCCACTACAAACCCAACACACTGCAGCGGCGCATTACCCGACGCCTGCTCCTGCTCAAAATGGACAACGCGCAGGCGTACGTTCGTTACCTCACGAAAACCCCCAAGGAAGCGGAAGCGCTGTATCAGGACATCCTCATCAACGTGACCGGTTTTTTTCGCAATCCGGCCGCCTACGACGCGTTGAAGGCGAGTGTGTTCCCGCGTTTGGCCGCCGATCGCGGCAACAACGAACCGGTACGCGTCTGGTCGATCGCATGTTCGACCGGTGAGGAAGCGTATTCGCTGGCGATCGCCTGGATCGAGTACGCGCAGGAGAGCGGACGTTCCATGCCAATCCAGATTTTCGCCACCGATCTCAACAGTCGCAGCATCGAAAAAGCGCGCGCTGGCGTGTATCCGAAAAACATCGCCGAAAATCTTTCTCCACAGCGTCTGCGTCAGTTTTTCGTCGACGTCGACGGCAATTACCGGATAGCCAAAGCGATCCGCGACATGTGCGTGTTCGCCCAGCAGAACGTGCTCGCCGATCCGCCGTTCTCGCATATCGACTTGATTGCCTGCCGCAATCTGCTGATTTATCTCGAACCGGTGTTGCAGCGCAAGCTGTTGCCTATGCTGCACTACTCATTGCGCCAGGACGGCATGCTCTGGCTCGGCAGTTCGGAAACGATTGGCACTTTTCGCGACCTGTTCGACGTGCAGGATGCGAAGAGCAAGATCTACTCGAAGAAGCGAGGTTCCGCGCGCTCCGCACCACCGTCTGCACGCACCCGCAATGCTTCGCGCAATGCCGGTGACAACGCGCCGCATACATCGCCGCGCGAAGCGGCGCTGCCCGATCCGCAAAAGGAAGCGGACCGCATCGTACTGGCGCGCTATGCGCCGGCCGGCGTGGTATTGAATGCGGAATTCGAGATCGTGCAATTTCGCGGCGATACCGGCCCATATCTCGCACCGAGTCCGGGACGCGCCAGTTTGAGCATCCTCAAGATGCTGCGCGAGGGTTTGCTGGTCGGTGTACGCGCGGCGCTCAACAAGGCCAAGCGCGAGCAGGCCGCCGTCCACGAAGACGCGCTGCGCGTCAAATCCAGCGATGGCCCGCGCGACATCAACGTGATCGTGATTCCGCTGCGCCCGACCGACGCCGCCGCCGGTGCGTATCTGCTGTTGTTCGAGGAGCCCGTGCAGAGCGCCGAGGTGTTTGCGCGCAAATTCGAAGCGCAGGCGCGGGTACTCGCCGAGCACCGCGTGCGACCCAGCGATGAAAACGCGCTGGGGCAGGAGAACGCGCGCCTCATCCAGGAACTGGACGCCACGCGCGACTATCTGCAATCAGTGATCGAGCAGCAAGAAGGCGCCAACGAGGCGCTCCAATCGGCGAACGAGGAAGTGCAGTCGGCCAACGAGGAGTTGCAAAGCATCAACGAGGAACTGGAAACGTCAAAAGAGGAAATCCAGTCCAGCAACGAAGAACTGGCGACCGTCAACGACGAATTGCAGCATCGCAATGTCGAGCTGACCCATCTCAGCAACGACATGATCAATTTGCTCGGCAGCGTGCAGATGGCGATCGTGATGCTCGGGCGTGACATGCGCATCCGCAGGTTCACCCCGCATGCGGAAAAGCTGCTGAACCTTGTGGCAGCCGATGTCGGTCGCGCGCTCATCGACATTCATCTGAAGATCGATATTCCCGAACTGCAAACGCTTCTGCTCGACGCGATCGAAAACGCCAGCACGCGCGAGATGGAGGTGCAGGACAATCGCGGCGGCTGGTTTTCGTTGCGCATCCGGCCTTACCGCACAACGGAAAACCAGATCGATGGCGCCGTGATGATGCTCGTCGACATCGCCGACCTCAAACGCGCGGAGGAGATTTTGCGCAACGCCGATCGCGGCAAGGACGATTTCCTCGCCTTGCTTGCGCACGAACTGCGAAACCCGCTGGCGGCGATTCGCACCTCCCAATACGTGCTAAGCAGCGCGCGCGCCAGCGCCGACCAACGCATCAGGGCATCCGCGATCACCGAGCGCCAAAGCGCGCTGATGGAACGCATCATTGAGGATTTGCTCGATCTGTCGCGGCTTGCTCACGGCAAGGTGGAGTTGCGTCTTGAACGACTGGACGTGCGCGCCGTGGTAACCGAAACGATTGCCGCCACCGAGCACCAGCGCCTCGCCCGCCGACAGTCGCTGGATGTTTCGCTGCCCGATCACGCGCTGGATGTCGACGCGGACGCGACCCGACTGGACCAGATCATCAGCAATCTGCTCGGCAATGCTTCGAAATTCACACCCGAGGGCGGCCATATCGGAATCGAGGTCCGCAGCAGCGATGCGACACCCGCGTCCCCCACGGCACAGCTCGAAATAACGGTTCGCGATAATGGCATCGGCATCGACGCGACGGCCCTTCGCACGATTTTCGATTCTTTCATGCAAGGCCGCACGCTCGAAACGACGCGTTCGGGCATGGGGTTGGGGCTCGCGCTCGCGCGACAACTGACTGCGCTGCACGGGGGCACCATCGCGGTTTTCAGCGAGGGTGTTGGGCGCGGCGCGCAATTCGTGGTGCACCTCCCGCTGGTATCAGCGGGGTAATGCACGCGGCCGGCTCAAGCCCGAAAGCCGGAGCCTTTTTTCAATCGATGCGTAAGCCTTCGCGGATCCACGTTCCGCGTTGTCCTGCGGCCACAACCGCCAGCCTTCGCTGGGCATCGCCCACTGCGCCATACGAAAACCGGTGCTTCCCCAGTTTTGCGCGCTGCGCAATCCAACCGCAAGCACTTCCACTCACTGTCCCTTCGTTGTGCAGGCAACGTATTCGCTCTGTGTGACCTGATCATCGTGGTTGGCATCGCATAACGTGAAGTTTTGCCTCAACCACGGATCAGTGCGGGCCTGATCCATCGTCAAGGTGCCGGCCTTGTCGCGGTCGAGCATTTCGAATGGCGTGATGGGCATGCCCGACGAGCCAAGTTGCGCGCCTTGCGTGGCCGCAGCGCTGCCTTGCGCCACCACATTGTTTTCCTCAATGGGCACGGTGTTGCCTTGCGGTGGATCCTTATGCAGCGGCGGCGGCGGATAAGGCGTCGGCGCACTGGCTGTACTGCTTGGCAGCGGCGGGGGCGGCGCCGCCGGTAGACCGGTCTGCGCAACCACGTACGCGGTTGCGACGGAAAGGGCGAAGGTGGCGATGACGATGGCAGTGGTTTTCATGGACAGATGCCGTTGCTGAAGGAAGCGGAATGGGTGTCCGCGACAAGGTATGGGTGTTTCCGTCCACCCCATACAGCAGGTTCCGTGCCGACCTCTGACGCGCGGCGTCCGCGCTGGTGCGTCGCGTTCCCGGGGCATTTGAGCGGCGGATTGAGCGGGCATCCTGCGTCCAAGTGCTGACAATCTTCCTTCCGCATAGAAAGATTTACGCGCGACGTTTCGCAATGCAACGGTATCGCGCATTCCAGCGCCACCACAGACGGGAACACGAAGCTTCAGCCGCGATGAACATTGGTCCTGCGACAATGGACGCATGGACCGCGCAACCCATTCCCTGGCCGAACGCATCTCCACATGGATGGACGCGCGCATGCGCACCGATGCGCTGTTCGATCTCATTTCCGACGCGGGCTTGTCGGAGCGGCCGATCGCGGACCGGCATCGGTTCGTGTTTTATCTTGGACATCTGGAGGCGTTCGACTGGAATCTGCTCAGCCCCCATCTCGATGGAGCGCGCGCCCCATGCGAACTGGACAGCTTGTTCGCCTTCGGCATTGATCCCGAACACGACCATCCGCAGGACGTGCCCGGCGACTGGCCCGACATCGCGACGATTCGCGCGTACAACCGGCGCGCGCGCGATGATCTCGATCATCTGCTCGCCGATGCAGCGGATTCAGCCTTGCACACCCTGCTCGACATCGCGATCGAACATCGCCTGATGCACGTTGAAACCCTGGGTTACCTGCTGGCGCAATCGCGTGCGCCGCGTCCCGTACGCGCCGCCTTGCCGGCGCGTGAGCATGTCCACTCGCAGATGATCCGGATCCCGGCCGGAGTCGCGACGCTTGGCGTCGCCCGCGACATGCACGGGTCATTCGCCTGGGACAACGAATATGGGCAGCATGAGGTGCGGGTGCCCGAATTCGAAATTGATCGCTGCATGGTGACGAATCGAGACTGGCTGCAGTTCATGCAGGCCGGCGGTTATGACGACACCCGCCACTGGACTGCGACCGATTGGACGTGGCGTTGCGACGACGGCATCGATCATCCGGCATCGTGGCGTTGCATCGACGGGCAATGGCACGCGCGCACATTGACCGATGTGCTGCCGCTTCCGCCCGAATGGCCGGTCTACGTCAGCCACGCCGAGGCGAGCGCCTATGCGCGCTGGTCGGGTCTGCAACTGCCAAGCGAAGCGCAGTGGCATCGCGCCGCGTTCGGCACGCGTGGCGGTCAGGAACGCGCCTATCCCTGGGGTGACGCAGCGCCCGCCGCTCAATACGGCAATTTCGGATTTCGTTCGCGTGACCCGTGCGCAGTTGACGCGGATCCCGATGGCGACAGTGGATTCGGTGTGCGCGGTCTCGTCGGCAACGGCTGGGAATGGACGTGCAGCGTATTCGCGCCGTTCGACGGATTCTCGCCGTCACCGTTTTATCCCGGCTATTCGGCCGATTTTTTTGATGGCCGCCACTACGTGCTCAAGGGCGGCTGCGCACTCACCGCGGCGCGCTTGCTGCGCCGATCGTTTCGCAACTGGTTTCGGCCACACTACCCCTATGTGTTCGCCGGATTTCGCTGCGTCAGGAATTTGAAATGATCCAGGCCAATGTTTCCACCGCGCTGCCAATCGATCGATTTGCGCAGGACGTCCGGGCGGGACTGTGTCACAGCGGCCAGAAAACCCTGCCGCCGAAATATTTCTATGATGATCTCGGCTCCGCACTCTTCGACGCGATTACCTGCCTGCCAGAATACGGCATCACGCGCGCCGAACGGCGCTTGCTCGAAAATCATGCGGTCGAGATTGCGCAGCGTGCGCCCGCGCCACTGGTGATTGAACTAGGCAGCGGCAGCGCCGCGAAAACCCGTTGCGTGCTCGAGGCGTTGCTGCATCGCACGAGGGTGGATTACTGCAGCGTGGAAATCTCGCGTGCCGCGCTCGACCAGTCGCACCGCGCACTCAAGGATTTGCCCGGATTGCGCGTACACGGCATCGCTGCCGACTATCTCGACGGTCTCGAGGAAGCATTGCAGAGGCGTCCGCCACAGGCGTCTGTTTTGGTCCTGTTCCTCGGTAGCTCGCTGGGCAACTTCGAGCATGCCAGTGCGCGGCAATTCCTGCGCAACGTGCGAAGTGCGTTGCGTTCGCACGACAGCCTTCTGCTCGGCAACGATCTGCTCAAACCCGAAGCGAGCCTGCTCTGCGCCTACGACGATGCGTTGGGCGTGACGGCAGCATTCAATCTCAATGTGCTGTTGCGCATGAATCGCGAACTCGGCGCGGATTTCGTGCTGCCAAATTTTCGCCACTGCGTGCGATTCGTACATGAGCGAGGCGATGTCGAGATGCACATCGAATCGACTTGCGACCAAATTGTGCGCTTTCGAGAAATAGGATTTTCCGTGCCACTACGCAAAGGCGAAACGATTCACACCGAAAGCAGCCACAAGTATTCGCTGGCCGAAATCGACGCGCTGGCGCAGACGAGCGGATTCGAGCGCCGCGCGCAGTGGTGCGATGAGGAATGGCCTTTTGCAAGCACGCTGCTGGTGGCGGTGTGATCGCCTGATTGAGTTGTACCGCGCTATCGGCTGCGCCCTCCATTCTGCTGAAGTCTGCATCGATCACGCCGTGTCGCCTCAATTCAGACGTTCAATGACGAGGCGAATACCATTCGATTACCGCTTGCGGCAGCGTGGACTCGAGCGCGCAGCCCATCGTTGCATACGCATCGAGCGCATTGCGCAACACCCGTTCTATCGCGATTGCCTCGCTGCCGCCGGGCGCAACCTGGGTCGCGTAGACAAGGGCATCAAGCTGATGCGCTGACCAGTCGAACAGAAGGTGTTGCCGCAACTCCAGTTGCTCTCGCAACCATTGCCGCAGCGGCGCGTGCACGCAATAACCTTGCCGCGCGAGTTCCGCCGCCGCGTCGCGCAACGAGTCGAACGCGCCGCGATACCATTCGGTGTGCCCGGCTGCGCTGCGCGGCACCAGCAACGGCGCCGGCGCGCTGTGATCGGCGACGCGCTCGCCGAGCAGACGCTCTATTCGCCGCGCATCCTTGACCCGATCGGTCTCGATCAGGAATGCGCGGTCCAGATCAAAGAAGTCGAAATAACGCGCATACAGGGTCTGCAGGCGTTCGAGCGGCGTGCGAGAAAAGCCGATTTTCAGCAATTCCTCGTCACGACACGGCGCCACGTACACGTAGGCGCGCGCTTGGCTCGACGCGCGCGGGCGAGACTCACCGCGATCGATTCTGAAAGTCCGGGCTGTCATGGTGCGCGCTGGATTATGATCGGGTTTCCCGCAACATGGAGCAGCCGATGACTCTCGAAGGAAAACTGATTGCAGTGACCGGCGCATTCGGCGCCCTGGGTGCGGCGGTTACACATGCGGCGCTGGCCGCCGGCGCGAAGGTGGCAGCCATTGACCGGGCAGACGCACCCTCTGAGACCCTCGGGGCGGCGAAGATTTTCGGCGGCGTCGATCTGGGCGATGCGGAATCGGCACGCGTGACGCTTGACCAAGTCGCGCAGTCGCTCGGCGGTCTGGATGGTCTCGTCAATATCGCCGGAGCGTTCCGCTGGCAAACGCTTGCCGATGGCGATCTGGATACATGGGACTTGCTCTACCGCGTGAACCTGCGCACGGCGGCGGCTTCGAGCAAGGCTGCGCTGCCGCATCTGCGCCAACGCGGCGGCGGGCGCATCGTCAATATCGGCGCCGCAGGCGCAGTCAAGGCGGCCGCCGGCATGGGCGCCTATGCCGCGTCGAAAGCGGGCGTCGCCCGCTTCACCGAAGCCCTGGCCGAGGAACTCAAGGATGATCGCATCACCGTCAATGCGGTGCTGCCAAGCATCATCGACACGCCACCCAATCGGGCCGACATGCCGACGTCGGACTTCGAGCGTTGGGTCAAGCCCGCACAGCTTGCCGATGTCATCGTGTTCCTGCTTTCAGATCAGGCAGCCGCGATTACCGGCGCGCTCTTGCCAGTGGTCGGGCGCGTTTGACGCGGGGAGCTTCGGAGTTTATGTCTTCGTGAGTTGAATCGATCGCGCCAAACCCCGATCGATACGTAGCGGCGTTGCACTTCCGTGAACCATCGAACGGGAGGCGCCATGATCGTGCGTACGCAGACCCACGCGACACCCCTGGACTGGCAACGCGTCGCGGCCCTGAGCAGCAGCTTCGCCTTGCATGTGCTCGCGGTCGCGATTGTCGCGATACCGTTGGCGCGATCGCTGCCGCGCGCGCCATCCGTACCTATCGACGTGACGCTCGTCACGCTGCAGCCGCCCGTGCTCGCGTTGCCGCAACCGCCCGATCCGTTGCCTTTGCCGCACACCCCCGTCGTGAGGCAGCCGCCAACGCCGATCATGCGGACACGAGTTGCAGCCAATCCCGCTGCGCTGCCGATCGAACCTTCGACGATGACGGTTGCGGTCACGCCAGCGCCGATCTCGGCGTCTGCCACGCCGGTCGCAACCGCAGCCGGTCAATCGCGCGTTCTTGCCTACGACGGCGCGCTGCACCTGCGTTATCCCGTGACGGCCTTGCGCGAACACCAACAAGGCCGCGTCTTGCTCCGCGTTCTCGTCGATGCCGAGGGCCGCGTGCAACGCATCCAGATCGAGCGTGGCAGTGGCCATGCGCAGCTCGACATGGCTGCGCGCGAAGCGGTGCAGGCGGCGCACTTCCGACCGGTGCTCAAAGACGGCAAGCCGGTCCCGGCCTGGGGATTGGTACCCATCGAGTTTCGTCTTGATCGCTCTTGAAAAAGCGGTCGGAGCTGCACCAGCCGCGTGCACGTGCGTGGGATTCAAATGAATTGCGCTGAATCGGCAAAAGCATCGCGGCGCCTTCTGCCGCTCCACACAATGGTGCAACACCGATCGGGTACTGTATCGTCGCCTATCACGTTCGTGATGTGCCATCGCACCGATTGCTTGCGCGGCACGAAGGGATTTTTTTGACCTTGGATCTGCAAATTCTCTGGTACGTGCTCGCAGCGCTGCTGATCGTGATCGGCATAGTCGGCACCGTGTTGCCGATCCTGCCCGGTGTACCCATAGTGTTCGCTGGCATGTTGCTCGCAGCCTGGGCCGATCATTTCGCGCATGTCGGCAAAATCACCCTGATCGTGCTTGGCATGCTCAGCGTGCTTGCGCTGGCAATCGATTTTGTTGCCGGCATGCTTGGCGCAAAGCGCGTTGGCGCGAGTCGCTACGCACTGCTCGGCGCGCTGGTCGGCAGCATCATTGGACTCTTTTTCGGCATTCCCGGCCTGCTCCTCGGGCCCTTCGTCGGCGCGCTGCTTGGCGAGCTTGTCGCTGGCGGCAACTTGCGCAGGGCCACCGGCGTCGGTGTCGGTGCGTGGCTTGGTTTCGTGGTCGGCGCGGCAGCAAAGATTGGCGTGTGTTTCGCGATGCTTGGCGTGTTCGCGTTCGCCTTTCTCGTAGGCTGAACGGGAAAAGAACCGTATGCGGCTTGGTCGGCTACGACGTGGTGGCCGCACAGACGCGTGCGACCTACTGTCTTGAAAGATGCGCGATTGCCGCTTCGCTTTCCTCGCGGTGCGCGTCATCGAACGGCATCACGTCGACGCGTTCGATGTTTGCCGGATCGAGGCAGCGCACGTTCACGTCAACGCCATCAGGATTGGAGCGCGGAATATAGAAACTCTTGACTCCGCAGTGACGGCAGAATCGATGCCTTGCAGCATGGGTGTTGAAGGTGTATTCGCTCAACGCGTCCGCGCCGGCGAGCAGGCGAAATCGCGCCGCTGGCACGATCAGGTGGAGGAAACCGCTCATGCGGCAGATCGAACAGTTGCATTCGAGTGCGGCAATCACCGCCGACGCGTCGACCTCGAAGCGCACGATCCCGCAATGGCACCCGCCACGATGAACGACCAGCGTTGTTTGTCTGTTGATCATGGCGGTTGATTGCGCTTGCGGAATGTTCGCGTTTCCAGCGTCAGTGGCGGCTAGTGGCGAAGCTGCCAAGCGCAACGCCGAGATTTCAGTCGCTGCCCTTCAAGCACATCGGGTAATCGCGCGCGTGCGGCGTGATCGGACGGTGATTTGAACGCAATTGGGCTTGCCGCAGCGGTCGCTGAGAAAAAAATCATGCGCATGGTGTGATCTCCTATCCGCCAAAGCCGGATTATGGATGATCGCCCACACGCCTGCATCCGACACGTGCGCGCGAACATGCTGCGAGGTGCGGGACGCGGCGCGCACGCCGAAGTAAGCTGGATACCCCGGCTGGAGAACCGAGATGAGCCACCTCGCTGCAGCAAAACCGGATGTGCTGATCCATCTGCGCCGCGCCGATGCGCCGACACGCGCAGGCAACGTCGGGCTCGCCCTCGCGCAGCGTCTCGGCGGGTGGGTGACCGGCTTGTGCGTGGTGCCGATCGCGCCAGTCGCGTTTGCCTCGCCCGAGGCCGTTGCGCTCTACGTCAACGAAGCCGACGAACTCTATCGCGAAGCCTTGCAATGTGCCCCGGCGTGGCGCGCACAACTCGACGCGTACGGCATCGAGGGTGAGTTGCAGGTCGCGCAGGGCGACACCATCGAGGCGTTGTGCCATGTTTCACGTTGGAGCGATCTGGTCGTCGTCGAACGTCCGCAACGGGTGCCCGATGCACCCGTTGGATGGGGCACCGTTTCGCGCACGGTGTTCGGCGTGTCCGCGCCGGTCGTGGTGGTTCCCGAAACCGCACCATGCGTTACGGTCGGTACGCATATTATTGTGGCGTGGAATCAGAGTCGCGAATCAATGCTGGCCATCCGCGGCGCGTTGCCTTTGCTGCTGCGGGCCGAGCGGGTCAGCGTGCTGGATGGCGATCCTGGCGAAAGTCCGTTCGGCTTGCGCTATCTGCCCAAACTTGACCTGCGCGCGTGGTTGCAGCGACGCGGCGTGGCTGCGCAGTTTCAGCGTTTCAATGTGGACAAGGATCGTGGTGCTGCCCTGCTGGCTGCTGCACATGTCGCCGGCGCTGATCTCATCGTGATGGGTGCGTGGGGTCATTCGCGCATCGCCGAACTGGTGCTGGGCGGCGCCACACGCCATTTGTTCCAACACAGCGACCTGCCGCTGCTGGTAGCGCATTGATGGACCTGACTACGGTGATTCCGCCGATTCCAACGTTGTGCGGCGCGCGCGTCCGCCTGCGCGCGCTCGCGGCAGACGATGTGGATGCATTGTTCGCCCTGCAGTCGGATGCGCGCGTCATGCGCTACTGGAGCTGCGTGGCGTGGACCGAGCGCCAGCAAGCAATCGATCACATCGCCCGCCTTGCGCGTGAACGCGAGGCGATGGAGTTTTATCCGTGGGCGGCGACGCTGCCTGGCGACGACACCCTGATCGGCACCTGTTCGCTGTTCGACATCCAGCGCGAACATGCGCGTGCGGTGATTGGCTATGCGCTGATGCCGGCGTTGTGGGGACAGGGTCTGGCCAGCGAAATGCTGCACCTGACGCTGGACTTTGCTTTCAACACGCTCGATCTCAACCGCATCGAGGCGGACATCGACCCGCTCAATCTTGCCTCGTGTGCGCTGATCGAACGTGCCGGTTTCGAGCGCGAAGGGTTCCTGCGCGAACGCTGGCGCGTGGGCGGCGAGGTGTCTGACACAGCACTATACGGATTACTAAGCAAGGATTGGCGCAACGCGCAGATCGGTCGAACCCCAGAGTTGACGCATTTGCGCGGCTAACCGTGCGCCATCTCAGCGCGCATTGGCAAACGCGAGCGTCATGTCGAGCATGCGGTTGGAAAATCCCCATTCATTGTCGTACCACGACAACACCTTGACCAGGGTGCCGCCCATCACGCGCGTCTGTGTCGCATCGTAAACCGAGCTGCGCGGATCGTTGTTGAAGTCGACCGACACCAGTGGCTGCGTGTTGATTCCGAGGATTCCCTTGAGCGCACCTTCACTTGCTTCGCGCACGGCCGCATCGATTTCCTCGGTGCTGGTTGCGCGTTGCGCGACGAACGAAAAATCGACGCATGACACATTGATCGTCGGCACGCGCATCGAGAATCCGTCAAGTTTGCCTTTCAAATCCGGCAGCACCAGGCCGATCGCCGCAGCTGCGCCGGTCTTGGTCGGAATCTGACTCATCGTCGCCGAACGCGCGCGGCGCAGGTCCGCATGATAGACGTCGGTCAGCACCTGGTCGTTGGTGTAAGCGTGGATCGTTGTCATCAATCCATGCACGATACCGATCTTTTCGTGCAGCACCATTGCCAGCGGCGCCAGGCAGTTGGTCGTGCACGAGGCATTGGAGATGACTACATCACTGGCCTTGATCTGCTGATGATTGACGCCGTAAACGAAGGTGCCGTCCACATCCTTGTCGCCCGGCGCCGAGATGATCACCTTCTTTGCACCGGCCGCGATATGCGCGCTCGCCTTGGCCTTGCTGGTAAAAAACCCGGTGCATTCAAGCACGATGTCGATGCCCAGTTCCTTCCAAGGCAACTTGGCCGGATCGCGTTCGGCGCAGACCTTGATGCGATCACCGTTGACCACGATGTCGCCGGCGTCATAACTGACTTCGCCCGGAAATTTTCCGTGCGCGGTGTCGTACTGGGTGAGATGTGCGTTGGTGTGCGCATCGCACAGGTCGTTGACTGCGATGATCTGGATCTCGCTTGTGCGCTTGGCCTCATAGAGCGCGCGCAGCGTGTTGCGCCCAATGCGGCCAAAACCATTGATCGCGACTTTCACAGCCATGAAATCAGCTCCTTCGATGGGGTGGAATGCACCGAACGAATTCTACCGGTCCCGTGCGCGGCACGCACGGGGCCATTGTGATGGAACCAATTCTCGCGTTGGCATGCCCGCTGAAATTCCGTGAGCGGACGCCATGGCTGCGCCGTCCACGTCGTTGCGCTAGGCTGCATCTGCCCTTTCCGTCGCAACCGCATGACGCCTCCACTCGTCCGCAGCTTCCACCATGGTGCCACCGGAACGTGGACGCATGTGGTCGTCGATACGGCCACGCGGCGCACGGCGGTCATCGATCCAGTACTCGACTTCGATCAGGCGTCGGGACGAATCGGCAACGCCAGTGCACAGCGCATCCTCGAATACCTTGCGACGACCAGCCTCGCGGTCGACTGGATACTCGAAACGCATGCGCATGCCGATCACCTCACCGCGGGCGCTTGGCTGCGCGATCGGACGCAGGGGAAACTTGCCATTGGTGCCGGCATCATCGAGGTGCAGCGCACGTTCAAGCGCCTGCTCAATCTCGACGACGGCTTTGTGGCCAATGGTGCGCAGTTCGATCACCTGTTCGCTGACGGCGATAGCTTCCAAATCGGCACGCTCGATGCGCGCGTCATCGCGACGCCAGGTCACACCCCCGACAGCATCAGCTATCTCATCGGCGACGCGGTTTTTGTCGGAGACACGATGTTTGCGCCGCACGCAGGCAGCGCACGCTGCGATTTTCCCGGCGGCGACGCAGCGACCCTGTATCACTCCATCCGCACGCTATATGCACTTGACGCTTCCACGCGCGTGTTTCTCTGCCACGATTATCCGACGGCGGACTCGGCCCCGCTTGGCGAGACCCGAATCGCGGACGAGATGGCGGCCAACACCCATCTGAAAGCCGCGACCAGCGAGGCCGACTTCGTTGCGCTGCGCACGCAGCGCGATCGGACGCTCGGCGTCCCCAAACTGCTGTGGCCGGCGCTGCAGTTCAACATCCGCGGCGGACGCTTGCCCGCAGGTGAACCCAGCGGGCGCACGTATCTCAAACTTCCGGTCGCGTTTGATGAAAATTAGCGCGGCGTCGGCGCTGCGCATTGCATGGCTGCTCGCGTTCGTTCCCGGACTGGCGCAGGCGTGGGGAGCGGCTGGTCATCGCATCGTCGCCGAACTTGCGCAGCGTCAAATGACGCCGGTCGCGCGCCACCCTGGCTGAGCCTCGTTATGGAACGAAGGACGCCTTTGGCGGCTCTCTTCGATAAATTAATGTACTCGCGGGTATTGCAATTACAAGGCCTGAATCCCATCTTAAGTTGGCGCCGACCTGAACGAACCGACTTGGGGAACGGCAGTCAAAGTTGTTTGGTACAGGATCTTCCGACGCAGTCATTTTCTTTTAAATACAAGGTGTTGAAATCATGAAAAATACAATCCTCACTATTGCCCTCGCCGCGGCTGGTCTCGCCGCGCTTCCTGCAGCTCATGCCGCGGATACCAGCGGTTTCTTCATCAACGGAAATGTCGGCCAATCCAACCTCAGCAAGGGTGCTTACGACGACACCGACACCGGCTATGCCGCAAATGCGGGTTATCGCTGGGCGGTTGCGCCGAACGTGTTGATCGGCGTCGAAGGGGGCTACACCGATCTTGGCAGTGTCTCGCCAAAATCCGGCTACCCCGGCATCGGCAATGCGAAAGTCAGCGGATGGAACGTCGGCGCAAACGGTCATTTCAACGTCAGCGACAACTGGTATGTGAGCGGCCGCGCAGGTCTTTTCCGCGCCGACCTCAAGGGCGGTTATCTCGATAGCGCCGGCTTACCCGTGCGCGTCGACGACAGCAGCAACAAATGGTACGCAGGTGCAGGGTTCGGTTACGACTTCAATAACAACCTCAGCGTCGGCCTCAACTACGACACCTACAAGGCGAACACGAACGGCCTGAGCTTCAATCCGAATCTGGTTTCGGTCAGCGCCGAATACCGCTTCTGATTCCGACACGCGACAAAAGCACAGGCAAGGATGCCGCCCGCGAACCGGCCTGTTTTTACGCAGGCCGGTTTTTTTGTGCGCGATGCACAGCCCTTATCGGGCAGCGGGGAACGCCAGCACCCCTTCGAAACTGCTCGCGAAAATCGCGTCTTTCCACGCGCCACGTAGTTCCCACGCTGATTCCGCAAACAGGGGCGTAAAAGGTGCAAATTGCGGATGAATTTCAATGTCGAGAACCGACGTCCCGGCCGCTACGTCGAGCGCGATTTCCTGTTGCTG
>JBDUED010000026.1:0-19325 GCA_040002595.1 Dokdonella sp.
AAATTGCTGCCTGGCGGCATGCTCAAGTCGATGCGCCCAGGATCACTTCCACCCGATGCGTTTCGCCACCACCGCTCAACGGCACTCGCGATCCTTCCAGCTCGACGCCGTCCAGCACGACGCGCAGCGCGATTGCCGGTTCCTCGCGTCGTACCGCGATTTCGTAAACGCTCCCAGCGAAGCGGTAGGTCATCGAGAGGGCTTGCCATGCGTTCGGCAGTCGCGGCTGCAGAACCAGTGCGTCGCCTTCGCGATGCAGTCCGAGCAACGATTCGACGATCAGGCGATACATCCAGCCGGCGGAGCCGGTGTACCAGGTCCAGCCACCGCGTCCGACGTGCGGGGCGACGGCCATCACGTCGGCGGCAGCAACGTAGGGTTCAACCATCCACGTCGCTATCGCATCGGCGCTGTCGGCGTGACGCACCGGATTGATCATGTTGAACAATTCCCAGGCGCGCTCGATGCGGCCGGCATCGGCGAACGCCATCACCGCCCAGATCGCCGCATGCGTGTACTGACCACCGTTCTCGCGCACACCGGGCACGTAACCGCGGATGTAACCGGGGTCGCGGTCGGTGTGGTCGAACGGCGGTTCGAGCAGTTCGATCAGGTTCGCGTCGGGCTTGACCAGATGTTTGTCGAGCGCATCCAGAGCAAGCGGCGTGCGTTCCGGTGAGCCGGCGCCCGACAGGACTGCCCAGCTTTGCGCGATCGAGTCGATCTTGCATTCGTTCGCCGATGCGGTGCCGAGCGGGGTGCCGTCGTCGTAGTACGCGCGGCGGTACCAGGCGCCATCCCAGCCGTGCGCATCGAGCGCGACTTTCAATTTTTCGGCTTCGTCGCCGCAGTGCGCGGCGAACGCCGCATCGCTGCGGTGATGGGCGATCCCGATGAACTGGGTCAGCACGCTGTACAGGAAAAACCCGAGCCAGACGCTTTCGCCACGGCCTTCGCGGCCGACGTTGTTCATGCCATCGTTCCAGTCGCCGCTGCCCATCAGAGGCAGGCCATGCGCGCCCATGCGCAGGCCGTGCTCGATCGCGCGCACGCAATGCTGGTAGAGATCGGCGCTCTCGGTGGAGCGCAGCGGCATGTCGTAATAGGACTCCTCACCCGGGTTGAGCAGGCGGCCATCGAGGAATTCGGTGCGCTCGTCGAGCACAGCCCAGTCGGCGGTCGTGCGCAGATAGCGGCTGGTGGCGAACGGCAGCCATAGATAATCGTCCGAGCATTGCGTGCGCACGCCGCGCCCGCCGGGCGGATGCCACCAATGCTGCACGTCGCCTTCACGGAACTGGCGCGACGAGCACAACACGATCTGTGCGCGCAGCAGTTCCGGCGCGGCATGAGCCAGCGACATCACATCCTGCAACTGGTCGCGGAACCCGAATGCGCCGCCGGACTGGTAGAAGCCGCTGCGTCCCCATACGCGGCACGAGATCACCTGATACAGCAGCCACCCATTTGCGAGTGCGTTGAGCGCATGGTCGGGCGTCTCCACGACGACGGCGCCGAGAAGGCTGGTCCAACGCGCGGCATTCGCCTCGAACGAGGCGCGTGCTGAACCGGAACGCCGAAAGCGGCGTATGAGCGCACCAGCTTCGGTATGGTCGCGCCCGGCGCCGAGGCGGAACAGCAAGGTGCGCGATTCGCTGTCGGCAAGCTCCAGCGGCACCTGGATCGCGCCGCAGGGATCGAGCCGCGCGCCGACGCGCCCACTCAGCGAGACGCGGCCCATTGCAGAGGGGTGGCGCAGCGTGCAATTGCGGCCGATGAATTCGCTGCGGTCGCCGCTCAGCGTGCGCCGTGCATCGTCGACATCGAAGAACGCAACCGTATCGGCAAACTCGGTGTTGTACGCGTTGCGGGCGAGCAGTGCCCCGCTCTCGTCGATTTCCGTCACGACGTGCATCGCGGTCTTGGCAGCGAGGTCGCCGAGCACCCATTCGACATACCCGGTTACCGACAACTTGCGTGGCCGACCGCAATCGTTGCGCAAGCGCAGTGAAAAGAACTTGATCGGCGCTTCCGGATCGACATGGATGCGCAATTCGCTGGCGATGCCGTCCTCGATCGTCTCGAACACGCTGTAGCCGAAACCGTGCCGCGAGACGTAGCGCGCCGCGCCCGGCGCTGGCAGGGGCGTCGGCGACCAGAAGTGGCCGGTTTCCTCGTCGCGGATATAGAACGCTTCGGTGTTCGGATCACATACCGGATCATCGCTCCACGGCGTCAGGCGATATTCGTGCGCGTTTTCGAACCAGGTGTAGCCGGCGCCGCTTTCCGACACGATGCAGCCGAAATCCGGATTCGCCATCACGTTGATCCACGGCGCCGGCGTGCGCTGCACCGCATCGGTTGCGATCACGTATTCGCGGCTGTCGCGCGAAAATCCACCGATGCCATTGACCATCGTGCGCGGCGGCAGCGCGATGTTCTGCAGCGGACCCGCTTCGCGCGTGCGCGTCGGCACCAGGCGCGGCACGGCTTCGGTGACATCGCGCGTGCGCAGTTGCTCGATCAGGGTGCCGTCCGCGTCGCACAGCGCGACGCGCGCGACCGCCTGCATCAGTACGCGATCCTCGTGATTGATCTGCTCCAGCGAGTGCACGAAGATGCCGCCCGGTCGATCGACCAGGCTCGCATCGGCGCTTGCCGCAATCACGCTGTGGATCTCGTCGTGCAGATTCTGCCGATAACCGCCGTGTTCCTCGTTCCAGATCACCAGGTCGAAGATCAGTCCCTTCAGGCGGCAGTAGGCGTGCGCATGCACGAGCTGGCGCACCATGTCGATATTGAGCGCGTCGCCGATGCGCACCAGCACGATCGGCAAGTCGCCCGATATCGCATGCGCCCACAGGCCCGCCTGGCCGCGCCGGTTGCTCGCGATGATCTCCGGCGCAGCGCGCCGCATCGGGTCGACATACACCACGCATTCGGCCAGGCGCGCGTAGGTCTGCGCATCGGTTTCACTGACGTTGATCTGGCCGAGCACGATGCGGCTGTGCGTCCACGCCAGATCAAGCACGCGATCGGCCAGATGGCGATCGTGGTATTTGTCCACCAGCGCGATGCAGTTTTCGCGCGTGTCGGCAATGCCAGTGACCATGTCGATGCAAACCGTCTGTTCGGGTCGCAAGCGGAAGCGGTGGCGGACCGCGACGATGGGATCGAGCACGGAACCGATGCTGTCTGACAGCGGGCCCGGTTCGCGCAAGGCGAGCGGATGCGTACTGTTGCCGCCGCGGCCGATAAAGGCCATGCGGTCGGTCTCAAACGAGATCGATTCGCTGGGAATGTCGTGCAGCGCGAGCAGGTGGAACATCCACGGCTGTTTTTCGTGCGTCGAGCGTGGCCGGCGCGTGCACAGGATCGCATCGCGCGTCTTGATCCATTCGGTTTGCACGAACAGATTGCTGAAAGCCGGATGGGCGTTGTCGCTGTCAGCCGAGGCAATCACGACCTCGGCGTAACTGGTGATCTCCAGCGTGCGTTCGACGCGGGAACGATTCGTGATGCGGGTGCGGCGAAGTTCGATGTCGTCCTCGGGTGATACCGCGATTTCCGTATGCGCGTCGAGCTGTTCGCTGCGGCAGCGGAACTCGACGCGCGATTCGGTGAATACCGCCGCATACGTGTCCAGCGCTGCCAGCGTTGGTTGGAAGGTAGTCGACCAGAAGCGCCCGCTGTCGCAATCGCGCAGATAGCCGAACATGCCCCACGGATCGCGCGTCACATCTTCGCGCCAGCGCGTCAGTGCGATCTCGCCCCAGCGGCTGTAACCGCTGCCGGCCGCAGTCACCATTACTTGATAACGACCGTTTGAGAGCAATTGCACCACGGGCCGGCGCGTGTCGGCACGGCGGAACACGCGCAATGGAATTTGCGGCTGCTCCGCTGCACTGCGCACGTCGACGATTTCCGGATTGCTGGCCCATTCGCTGGAGGTGCGCGGTACGCGTTCCTGCAGCAAAAGCAAGGTCGCCTGGAATTGCGGATGGTTCTCGAATCGCGTCTGCATCGGGCGATCGAGCAGCACCTGCGCAAACGCTAGCAGGCTCATGCCCTGATGATGGGCCATGAATGAGCGCACCACCGCATGACTTTCGCCCGGTTGCTGGCGCGTCGGCGTGTAGTCGATCGCTTCGTAGAAGCCGTACGCCGTGAGCCAGCCTTTTGTCGCCATAAGACGCAGGTTGTCGACCGCGGCATGCGGCGCGATGCCGAGTGCCAGCGCCGAAGCGTACGGTGCGATCACCAGTTCCTGAGCCAGGCCACGCTGCAAGCCCAGGCCCGGTACCCCGAACGCGCGGTACTGATAGTTTTGCGCCGCATCCGTGAGGTTGTAACCCGATTCTGATATGCCCCACGGGATATCGCACTGTTTGGCGTACGCAATCTGGCGCGTGACCACGGCATGGCAGGTTTGCGCCAGCAGCGAGCCGGGAAAGATAGGCATCACCAGCAGCGGCATCAGATACTCGAACATCGAGCCGCTCCACGAGAGCAGCGCCAGCGGTCCCTCGTGTGCGGTCAGCAGGCGACCGAGCGCAAACCAGGCTTCTTGCGGAATCTGGCCGTGCGCGATCGCGGCAAACACGCACAGACGCACTTCGGAGGCGAGCAGATCGTAGTAGCCGGTGTCGCGCTGCGCATCGGTGACGTTGTAGCCGATGACGAACAGGTGGCGTTTTTCATCATAGAGAAATCGATAGTCAACGGAGGCAAATTCCGAGCAATCGACCAGCAGGCGATCGATCACCTGCAGGCAGGCGCGCGCGCGAGCGGCGCCGCATGATCGTGACAGCACGTCGATAGCGCCGGTCGCATCGAATGCGGCCACCGCGGGCGCGAGGCCCGCGAGTTCGCGCAAGGTCGGCAAGCGATCGGCGGAGTCGGCGAGCGTACTCGCGCCAGTGAGCGGTGCAGTTGGCGCAAACCACGCGTCCAGATGATCGAGCGCCGCGCGGCATTCGCGCACGAAGGTCTGCGCCGATGTCGACGCGGTGTCGAGCGCGGCATGCGGCAGTCCGTCGGCGATCGTTTCGCCAAGTTGCAATAGCGCCTGCAATCGATCGCGAATCGCTGCCGGCGTGCGTGCTGGATCGCGTTCGAGGGCGGCAAAAATCTCGCGCGATTCGTCCAGCGCAGGCACGTCATTGACGCCACAGGCATCGCTCAGCACACCAAATGTGTCGGCGAGGCCGGCGAACAGGCGTGGATGCAGGACCGCGCTGTCGGCGAGCTGGAGCAAGCCTTCGCGCAGGGTCAGCAGGTGGCCGGCGAGGTTGCCACTGTCGACGGTCGATACATATTGCGGATTCAGCGGCTGCAGCGTGACCGTGTCGTACCAGTTGTAGAAGTGGCCGCGATAGCGCTCCATCCGGTGCAACGTGTCGAACGTGTTTGACAGGCGCTGGAGCAGGGTGACGACATCCAGATAACCCAGATCGTAAGCGCTCAGGGTGGCCAGCAGGCACAGGCCAATGTTCGTAGGCGAGGTGCGTTGCGCCACCTTGGCAATCGGCTGTTCCTGAAAGTTGTCCGGTGGCAACCAGTTGTTGGCGGCATCGACGAAGCGTTCGAAAAACGCCCATGTGCGTCGCGCCGCCTTGCGCACGAACAAGGTTTGCGCCGCATCCAGCGCTTGTTCCTTCTCATCCGCCGAACCGTCGAGCCAGAGCTCCAGCGCAGGCGCAGTGAGCCACAACACCAGCCATACGGCGGCGACATCGAGCGCGATCGCTTCGCGCCACACCAGAAACATGCCCACGATGGTCGCTGCAATGGGTGCAATCCACAGGCTGGGCGCCAGCCAGGAGTCGCGCCTGGCACCCTGACTTTCGCTGGTGCGCGAGGCGACCCACTGCAGCAACCGGCGGCGGGATACGTGCACGCGCCAGCCGGTACGCACGATCGCGTCCATGCTCAGCCAGGCCTCGTAGGGCAGACACGCGACATCGACCACCACCTGAGCGAGGCGCCGGCCACCATCGCGCAACGCCAGCATCACGTGCATGCCCAACGATATGTCCGGCGACTTGCGCCCGAGCGCAAGCGCGAAATCGATCAGAATCGGCAGCAACAGCACTTCCAGCGCAATCAACGTCCAGTAGCGAGGACGTCCCAGCGCAGTCCAGCCAAGCAGCAGCAACGCGAACAATGCGGGTGGCACCAGGCTGCGGCGCAGGTTGTCGAAGATCTTCCAGCGCGAAAGGTCGCTCAGCGGGTTGCGCTCGCGGGTGCCGTCCTCGGTCGGCACCCACGGGAGCAGCCATTCGGCGATTTGCCAGTCGCCGCGAATCCAGCGCTGGCGGCGTTTGGCGTCGGCGCGCCAGGTTTGAGGGTAGCGTTCGTAGAGTTCCACGTCGGTGCACAAACCCGATCGCGCGTACGAGCCTTCCAGCAAATCGTGGCTCAGGATGCGACTGAGTGGAAAGCGCTCGGCCAGCACATGCTCGAATGCATCGACGTCATAGATGCCCTTGCCGGTGAAAGAGCCTTCGCCGAACAGATCCTGATAGGTGTCCGACACCGCACGTGTGTACGGATCGAGCCCGGGATCGCCGCCAAACAGCAATGCATAGCGCGAGTTGCAGGAGGCAGCGAAACTGGTGCCGATCCGTGGTTGCAGGATGCCGTAGCCGGCGACGACGCGGCGCGTCTGAGCGTCGAAGCGTGGCCGATTGAGCGGATGCTCCATTGTTGCGACCAGCCGACGTGCCGCGTCGCGTGGCAATTGGGTGTCCGAGTCGAGGGTGACAACGTAACGCGTCGCGCGCAACTGCGTCGCGTCGCCGACGATGCATGAAAAGCGCTCCGCGCCGTTGCCGCGCAGCAGCGCATTCAATTCACCAAGCTTGCCACGCTTGCGTTCGAAGCCGATCCACGCCCGCTCGCTTTCACACCAGCGTCGCGGGCGGTGCAGTAGGAAGAACAGATCCGCGCTGGATTCGGAATAGCGTGTATTGAGCGTCGCGATACCGGCACGTGCAATGGCGAGAATGCCGGCGTCGGTTTCCTTTTCTTGCTCCCGCCAGTCGCTGAAGTCGGTCAGCAAGGCAAAGCGGATGTGCGGATCGCGATTGGCGAGGAAGCGGATCTCCAGTTCATCGACGAGCTCGGTTGCGTCGTCTTCGCTGTCGAGCAAGGTTGGCACCACCACCAGAGTCTGTGCGGTTGCCGGTATGCCGCCGCGAAAATCCATCCGCGGCAGCGGCCGTGGCGACACACTGAGCGAGGCGAAACGGTTGACGACCGCGACGGCAAGCTGGCTGAGCACGACAATCGCGCAAGCGCTGGTCGCCAGCAGCAACCACAGCGGCTGCGAAGAACGCCACAGTTGCAGCAGCGGCGGCGCCGCGAACAACACGCCGAGCGCCATCAGCGCAAGAAAATAGGATGAAAACGGAAACGCGCGCGCGCGCGGGAAGGCGAAGCGCCGTCTTCGTTCGCAGCGTTCTTCCAGCGCGACAATCCCCGCATCGATAAGGTAGTAACCAACGTGCCCCCGGATCGCATCGGCTGGCGGCGTGGCCGTCGCCTCGCGCGCGAGCGCGACGGCGAAGAACGCCACGTCGGTTTCCGATTTGGCGCTGGCGCGCGCGAGTTTTTCCACCACGTGGCGGTAACTGTCACGGGTTTGGAAATCCACACGTGGATAAATGCCGGACGGGTCCTGCCGCAGGATGTGCTCGACGTGGCTTGCATTCTCGACAAACTCGCGCCAGTCGACGGCTTCCAGCAAACGCAGGCTGCCGATTGAGTTGCTGATCGAAACCTGGTCGGCGGCTTCCTCCTGATTGGTGGCGTGCACGAGTTGCTCGATCGTCATGCCTGCTTCCTGCAGGCGCTGCTCGATCCAGGTCAGCGGCAGCGCCAGCGATGCACTGTGGCCTTGCAGGCGACGCACGAGTTCGGCGACAAACGCGCCGCGCATCGGCGGTTCCGAACGCGCCATATCGGAGACGACGAGGATCAGGCTCTTCGGATCGTGCTCGACGATGGAGATCATCTCGCCAGCCCAGTAGCCGGCGAGGTTGCGGTAGCGTCTGTCGCTGCGGACGCGGAAGGCGACGCGGCGCAGATTGTCGATCAACGCCAGGCGCAACATGATCGGAATCGCCCACAGCTCGCCGAGAGCCAGCGGCGTTATTTCCTGATACGCGCGCACGAAGCGGCTGACCGTTTCCTGGTCGACGCGTCCATCGCCGTGCGAGATCGCGTTCAGCGCGATGTCGTAGACGCGTGGCAGGCCGGCCGAGGCGCCGCGCTCGAGGCGCGGCAATTCCCAACTGTAGCGCTCGGGAAAGTGCCGCCGCGCGGTACGGATCTGCTCGTCGATCAGGTACAGGTTGTCGAGCAGCCATTCGCCGGCAGGGGTGATGCGGTGGCCGGCCTTGATCGCGTCGGCAAGCAGCGTGCAACTGTCGCGCAATACCGTTTCGTTGGCGGACAGCCGTTGCAGCAAAGTGTCCGCACGTTTACCGGCAAACACCTGATGCTCGTCAGCGAGGATGCGCCCGTGTTCTTCCATCTGCTCGGCGCTGAGCAGTTCCGCGCGCAGCGGCGCATCGCCTTCGAGCGCCCTGTCGTCGATCGTCCGGCTGCGGCCGAATCGCACGCTCCAGGATTTTAACGATCGACTCAACGCCGACATTGAAAATCCTCATGAGTGAATGTGGGAAACGGAGTGGCATCCGTCGCGCGGGATGTCGGCGCAGGCGGCCTCCCGAGCGGTGTTCCGATGCCGGAGTCAGCGTAGCCGCGACGCGTTGAAAATATCAATTCGACATGAACCGATACCTAGCGCGAACCGCCGCCAGCCGTGGAACGAAGGTGCAATTTGCTGTGGCGGCGCCCGTAGCCGAAGTAGATCGCGGTGCCGATCACGGTCCACACCACCATCAAGGTCCAGTTGTACCAGCTCATGGTGCTGAGCAGTAGTGCGCAACTGGCGACACCGAGCGTACAGATCAGCGGCGCCCAGGGCACGCGAAACGTGCGCGGCGCATCCGGCCACGTATGACGCAGTATCCACACACCTGCGCATACCGCGGAAAACGCGATCAGGGTTCCCATCGAGACGAGATCGCCCAGTACATCGAGCGGAAAGATGGCCGCGAGCGTAGCGATGCCGATGCCAGTGATCACCGTGTTGATGTACGGCGTGCAGTAGCGCGGGTGGATTTTCGCGAACACCGGCGGCAGCAAGCCGTCGCGGCCCATGATCATGAAGATGCGCGGCTGCGCGATGATCATGACCAGGATCACCGAGGACAGGCCGATGAGCGCTCCGATTTCGACCACGATGCGCAGCCAGCCCAGTTCTGCATGCGCGCGCACGGCGGTGACGACCGGTTCGGTCGTTCCGAGCTGGTCGTATGGCAGCAGCCCGGTCAGGACGGCAGCCATGCCGATGTAGAGGATGGTGCACACCGCAAGCGAAACCAGCGTGCCGATCGGCAGGTCGCGCTGAGGATTCTTCGCTTCCTGCGCGGCCGTCGAGGTCGCCTCGAAGCCGATGTAGGCAAAGAAAACCATGGCTGCGCCGCGCAGCACACCGGACCAACCGTACTTGTCCGGTCCCTGCGCCGGCGGAATGAAGGGATGCCACAAAGCCGGATCGACGTAGCGCCAGCCGGCGATGATGACGATCAGGATCAACGCGACCTTCAGGACCACCATGAACAGGTTGGCCCCGCTCGACTCGCGGATGCCCACGTAGCAAAGCCATGTCAACAAAAGCACGATGATCACGGCGGGCAGGTTGAACAAGGCACCGGTGGCGACCAGGTGGTTGTCCTTGAACGCAAGCGGGGCGTTCGTCAAGGCGTCGGGCAGGTGCAAGCCGAAATGTTCCAGCAGGCTGGTGAAGTAGCCGGTCCAGCTCACCGCGACCGCGGATGCCGACACGCCATATTCGAGCACCATGTTCCAGCCGATAAACCAGGCGACGCCTTCGCCGAGTGTCGCGTAGGCATAGGAATACGAACTACCCGACATTGGAATCAGTGTCGCAAACTCCGCATAGCACAGTGCGGAAAAGCTGCAACAGACCGCTGCGATGACGAAGGCGAGGATGATCGCCGGACCGGCATGTTCGGCTGCCGCCTGGCCGGTGATCACGAAAATTCCGCCGCCGATGACCGCGCCTATGCCGAGCGCGGTCAAACCCCAGGGCCCGAGCGTGCGTTTCAGGCACGGGCCTTCGCTGGCGTCGGCGTCGGAGAAGTCGGTTTTCTTTGCCAGCAATTGGGCAAGCATGTGAGTGTCCGGAGGCTATACGCTTTTTGCGGGTGTGACAGCCGGCTCAGCGCCGGCCAATCGCGTTTCCGAACAAATCGCCACGCTCAATCCACGTTTTCCGGCGCGATGTAGTGCGGGGCAAGTTGGCTGCGCCGATAGCCATAGAGTCTGTAGACGATCAGTCCAATCGAAGCCCACACGACAAACACGATCTTGGCGGTCGGGCTGAGATTGAAGAACAGCAGCACGCATCCGAACACCGCGAGCGGACACACCAGCCATGCCATCGGCGTTCGGAATGAACGCGGACGCCCCGGTTGCTGCTTGCGCAGGATCAACACGCCGATCGATACCATTGCAAATGCAAGCAGGGTCCCGGAGTTTGAGGTGTCGGCAAGTTTGCCCACGGGAAACAGGGCCGAGCAGATCGCGACGACGCCACCCGTGATCATCGTGATCACATGCGGCGTATGGAAGCGCGGATGGACGCGCGACAACACTTCGGGCAACAGTCCGTCGCGCGACATGGTGAAGAACACCCGCGTCTGACCGAACATCATCATCAGGATCACCGATGGCAGCGCGAGAATCGCGGCAATGCCTATCCAGTTGCCCAAGCTGGGGAAGCCGAGCACCCGCAACACATGCGCCAGCGGTTCCTTGCTGCATACGAGGGCCTGGGAATGCACGCAGGCGGCGGCCATCTCCGGGCTTCCCGGATCGAGCGGCATGCCATTGGCGCCGAGCATGGGTTGTGCACCGACCGAACCGGCCGCGCCGTAGCCAACCAGCAGATAAAAGATTGTGCACACCGCGAGCGATCCGATCAGGCCGATCGGAATGTTGCGATTGGGATTTTTCGTTTCCTCGGCGGCCGTCGAAACCGCGTCGAACCCCACATAGGCGAAGAAGATCGATGCTGCCGCGCCGAGCACGCCGGTTCCGCCAAGCGGGCTGCCCCAGCCGCCGGGCAGGAACGGCTCGAAATTGGGGCTTTTCACTGCCGGCACTGCGATGATTACGAACATCGTCAACGCAATAATCTTCACCGCCACCAGCACGGAATTGACGCGTGCGCTTTTTGAGGTGCCGATTACCAGCAGCCAAGTAACGGCAAGCGAGATGAGGAAAGCGAGTAGGTTGAACGAGCCTCCCGTGTACAGGCCGCTGCGCAGGAATTCGGGTAGCGCCAACGCACCGGGCTGGACGAGACCGAACAAGTCGCTGTGACTGAGCAGTCCATTCATGTATCCGGACCAGCCCACCGACACGACGGAGGCGCCGATCGCGTATTCGAGTACCAGCGCCCAGCCGACGATCCACGCGAAGAACTCACCGAGGACGCCATAGGTATAGGTGTAAGCAGAACCCGACACCGGCAGCATCGATGCAAGTTCCGCATACGACAACGCAGCAAGTCCGCAAACGACGGCTGCGATGACGAACGAAATCATCATGCCTGGCCCCGCTTTCTGCGCGGCTTCTGAGGTCAGCACGAAGATGCCGGTTCCGATGACCGCTCCGATGCCAAGCAAGGTGAGTTGCAGTGCGCCCAGTTGTCGCTTCAGCGATTTCCGTTCGGCTGTCGCAAGAATCTGATCAAGCGGTTTGACTCGCCAGAAAATCATCGCATCCCCTTCGGAAGTATGCTGCGCAGGAGCGCCACGCACCCGTGGGGCGCAGCACTATCGATCGAGTCGCGCTGCAACGGTTACCCTGGCAGCGCCCGGGTAAAATACGCGACCCCGGCGAAAGCGGCAAGCGAGCAAACGGCATGACGCCAATGTTGCTTCGCCGCATTCGTGATGGCGCGAGTGCGGGGATGCCTGATCGCAGTTGCGCCCGCCGCACGCGGTGGCGCACCCGAGCGCATCAGGCCCTGCCGGCAAACTCGCCAGTCGTGGTGTTGACTACGATCTTTTCACCGGTCCTGATGTATTCGGGCACCTGAATCTCGATTCCCGTAATGAGCTTGGCTGGCTTCGGACGCTTCGTGGCCGTCGCGCCTTTCATTTCCGGTGCCGTGTCGATGACTTCCAGAATGACCGATTGCGGCAGCAACACGGCGATCGGCGCATCGTCGATCAACTGGATCTGGCAGCCTTCGATGCCGTCGGCGATGTAGCCGGACGCATCGCCGACCACGTTCGCATCAAGCGTGTACTGGGTGTAGTCCTCGGCGTCCATGAACACGAATGCATCGCCATCCATGTACGAATAGGTCACCGGACGTCGGGTGACCTCGGTCTCCTTCAAGTCGTCTTCGGCGCCGAGCGACAAATCGAGCTTCTGCCCGCCCGGGACGCTGTACATGATGAAGCGGAACTTGACGTTGCCGCCGCGGCCTTGTGGAGAACTGCGTTCTATATCGCGAATCTGCCAGACCTTGCCCTCATGCTCGACGACGTTGCCTTTCTTTATTTCGGAAGCTTTCATTGGAAGAGCCGGGAATGGGAATCGGAATGGGGAATCGTTGGAGCACAGGGTGGATGCACGGGCTGGAGTGGGAGTCGGCGGATCGCGGCCCGGCTCTCGCTACCCGATTCCCGGCTATTTCGGGGCAAGCCGGATCGCTCCGTCGATGCGAATCGTCTCGCCATTGAGATAGCGATTGTGCAGGATGAAGGCAACCGTTTCGGCATATTCCTCGGGCATGCCCAGGCGCGACGGGTACGGCACCTGCGCGCATAGCGATGCATAAACCGCTTCGGGCATGCCATCGACCATTGGCGTGTGGAAAACGCCGGGTGCGATCGTCATTACGCGCACGCCAATACGCGCGAATTCGCGGGCCATTGGCAGCGTCATCGCGATGACACCGCCTTTGGATGCGGAATATGCAGCCTGACCGATCTGACCTTCGTATGCGGCGATTGAAGCTGTATTGACGATCACGCCGCGCTCGCCATCCTCGCCGGGGGCGTTGTGCTGCATCAGATCCGCGGCCGCCTTGGCGACATTGAAACTGCCGATGAGGTTGACCGTGATCGTGGTGGCGAACGTCGCGAGCGGCATCGGGCGTTCCTTGCCGAGCACGCGGCCGGCGCCGAGGATGCCGGCGCAACTGACGACGACATTGAGTCCGCCAAGTTTCGCCTGTGCGTCCTTCATCGCTGCCGCGACACCCGTCTCGCTGGTCACATCGGTGCGGAAATAGCTGACGGATGCGCCAAGTTCGTGCGCGGCCGCTTGACCTTTGTCGTCGTTGACATCGAGCAGAGCGATGCTGGCGCCGTTGGCGACCAGATATTTTGCGACTGCAAAGCCGAGCCCGGAGGCCCCGCCCGTGACGACGGCCTTGACCTGATCGAGTTGCATGGGATTTTCCGCGAATGAGCGTGGGCGCGGATTCTAGCAGCGCATCGGAAGCGCGCGAGCGCGGAGCCCCACTTTGTTTGCCGCGGCCCGCAGCGAACGGCCAGCACACGGGCATGATCTGTGTTTGAAAGTGGTGACGCCCGGCGCGCCCGCGTTTCGCGCACCGAATGTCCTGTTTCAACCGGAACGCGTCAACGCGGTCAGGTCAGGAAACCAAGGTCGGCGACCTGAAAATTGCCGAGATTCGGGAAAATCGTGGCAAGGTCGCAGTCGTTGACGCCGAGCCAGCGCGCCAGTGTTGCCGAGTACTGATCGCAGGAAGTCGCAGGGATCATCTGGCCGCGCTGCAGGCAATCGGGACCGTTCAAGGTCTGGTCGGGGAAAATGCCGCCGCTGACTGCGGGCGTACCGTACAGGTGCTGGCCATTGACAGCGCCGCCCATGACGAAATGATTGCCGCCCCAGGCGTGATCGGTACCGTCGCCGTCGGTGTTCAAGGTGCGCGAGAATTCGGACATGGTGAAGGTGGTAACGGAGTTTTGGACGCCCAGTTCCACCGTTGCGTCGTAGAACGCGCCGAACGCCTGCGAGAGCGTACTGAATAACGTAGGCTGATCGGCAAGCATGTTGTCGTGCGTGTCGAAGCCGCCAAGCGAAACGAAGAACATCTGCCGCTGCGCCTTGAGTGGACTGCGAACGGCAATAACCTGGGCGATCATCTTCAGCGCCGCGGCCAGCGAATTGTTCGGCGGGAACACCGTGGACAGTGTGGGCGCTTGCGCGAGCGCGCCGGTCATCGTGCTGTAGTAGTCCATGGCATCGTTGAAGGTCGCGGCGTACGTGCGCGTCAACGGATCGGGGTAGGTCTGCTGCAGCAGATCGTTGAGCGCCGCCAGTTGTGCAGCATTCGCGCCGCCGCTGTAGCCGCGCAGGGAAGTGGGTCCGGACGAGGTGATCGCGTACGGTTGCACACTCATTCCGGCCTGCAGGCGGTTTTGTCCCGATAGTGAGATCGAGATCGGAATCGTCGCTCCGGCATTGAGCACGTTCAATCGATCGGCGACCAGTCCGCCCCAACCGACCGATCCGTTAGCCGTCGGCTGTCCGTATTGCCACTGCGCCTGCTGGTCGGCATGCGAGAACAGTTGCGGCGGCACCGGCGTGCCGGCCAGGTATTGCGTCTTGGTGGTCGGCTGCAGCAGCGTTCCAGTGTTGACGACGAACGCACCGCGCTGGTTATCGAACAAGCGGCCCAGTTCCGTGCAACTGGGATGCAGGCCATAAGTGTGCCCCGCGGGCGCGCCGAGCGCGTTGATTGGCACCAGCGGATCGGTGATCGCCATCGCGCCACGCGAAGCGGCGTACACCGCATGCCGCGCGCTGTCGCTTGGAATCAGCAGGTTGAACGAATCGTTGCCGCCGGTCAGAAACACGCACACGAGTGCCTTGTAATCGCTTACTGGTGGATAGGACGGACAGCCAAGACTTGCGCCGAGCGCGCTGTTGATCAAGCGCAGCTTGGAGAACAGCGCGCCGGCGCTCGCGGCGGCAAGGGCGGCACAAGCGGTGTGGCGCAGGAAGTCGCGGCGGTTGCGGGAATGCGAGGTCGTCATGGCACGCTCACTTCTGAATCGCAAATTCGGGGGAGGCGAGCAGTACTTGCAGCGCCGCGGTAACGCGCGCTTGCGGATCGCTGGCCGGAAGCTGCGAAAGCATCGTCGTCAAGGTCGTCTGCATGTGTGCGCTCATCGCGCCGACCATCAGGTCATGATCGAGCTGCGCCACCAGCGCAGCGGGGTCGGTCGCCAACGCGGCGAGGGCGCGCAGGTCGACTGCGATTGTTGCATCGGTGTTGGCTGGATTGCCCAGATACGCCATCGCGCGACTGCGCAGATCGTTCGTGGCGGTGAAGGCGGAGCTCTGGTTGATGATCTGCAATTCCGGGCCGTACAAACCAGCATCGCCCAGTTCGCCAGGCGGACGGTAATCGGGAAGGTAGAAATTGAACACCGAAGGCGCGCCGAGCGGAATCTGCTGGTAGGCGAGGAAGTTCGTCGGGCTGAATCCGTACAGTCCGTTCGTCGCGGCAGCGTTGTAGTAGCGATACAACGCGGTCAATTTCAGCAGGGGCTCGCGCACCTTGCCGAACACGTACGGCGCCGGCGGAGACGGCGCGTTGTAGCGCGCTTCGGGATCGAGCAGCACGGCCTCGATCACCGCGCCGAGATCGCCGTAGACGCCCTGGCCGTTGTCCGTGAACACTGCGGAGACGCGCCCGATGTACGCTGGCGACGGGTTGCTGCTGGTGAAGCGCTGGATCAGTTGACGCGAGATGAACGGCGCGACGTTTGGATGGTTCGCGAGGATTTCGAGCCCTTGCACAAGATCGTTTTCGCAACCGTTGTGTGCTGGTAAAACTCGCGCATCGGAACCGGCGCCGTAGTTGCCGGCGTAGCTGAGCAAGGTCTTGGCATCGTTTTCGTCGTGGTATTGGTCGTAGCAGATCATCGGTGCGTAATCGGCTGGCGTCCATTGCGTACGCGTCGGGTTGCTGTTGAAGCCGCTGGTGTAGCTCCAGCCGGTGAACACCTGTGCGTACGCGCTGACGGTCGACTGCGGATAGGTCGGAATCGGCAGACAATCCGGCGCGTTCAGCGGATTGCAATCGGCTGGATAGACGGGCGAAAAATCCGGATGGCGCAATACCAGACCGATCGAGAACAACTGCATCACTTCGCGCGCGTAATTTTCGTCCGGCAGGGTGCCGAGCTGCGCATCGGGCGCCTTGTTGCGCCGATAGGTCAGCATCTTGCCCATTGCCGGGCTGCGCGTGACGTCGTAGAGCAACGTGGAATACGTGCCGGCGTGATAGACGTTGTTCGCGTCGTACCAACCAGCGACATCGCGCGCGAGGGTGTCGTAGAACTCGGCGAGCGCGACTGGATCGCCCTGCAGCATGCTCTGCGCGTACGTCACCACCATGATCTGGCTGAAGGCCCAGGCCATGCGCTGACGCAGCTGGTCCGGCGCCGTAATGGACGCCTTCAGCCATGCTTGCAGGCGATCGTTCTGTCCCGGATTCTTCAGTTGAGTAATGCCGTCCACCTGCTCGACATAGGGTCGTTCGAGTGAGGCGGGCAGCGACAACTGCTGCGCGATCCATTCGCGAAAGCCAACGCTGCGCAGATGCGCAATCTCTGTTGCGGTCGGGCCAAACGTGGCCATGCCCAGGAAGCGTGCAGCCTCGGCATCGCTGGCCGGGGCGTCGGCGATTTTCTCGAAACCCGAACTGAACAGTTCGTCGTAAGCCCAGGCCGGCGCAGGCGCGATCACCAGCGCAGCGAGTATCAGCCCCGACAATGCGCGACATGGACGCCACACTCCAAACGGGCGCAGCTGGTGCGACCATCGCAACGTCATGGAATGCACGGCAATCTCCTAGGTTTCGGGACGACGCGTGAGCTGGCGCGAATATGCCCGTTCACGCGTTAAATCGAAGACTAAAAACGCGCGCGCGCCGGATTGGTTGACAACTCGCAAGCAGGCTCAAGCTTGCATTACCCTGTCATGGCGGTTTTCCCACCCACGAAGCCGAATCATGAATGTCGACCTCAATGTCGTCGCGACAAGCGACACGCTGTTGATTGTCAGCGGGATCGCGATGGCCGAAGCCGGCAGCGTCGACGCGAAGTCCGCAACACGAATTGAAATTCTTCATCTGCAGGGGCCTTCGACATGATCAGCGGGTTGCAGGGGCGTATTGCGCTGGTAACTGGTGCGTCCTCCGGAATTGGCGAGGCCACTGCGCTCGCGCTGGCGGCGCAGGGAGCGCACGTTGCCGTTGCCGCACGCCGTCGCGATCGCCTCGATGCGCTGGCTGCGCGCATTGGAGCCGCGGGCGGCAAAGCATTCGTCGTCGTCGCTGATTTCGCCGTGGAGACGCAGGCGCAAGTCGCGGTCGCCGAAACCGAGGCGCACTTCGGTCGCCTGGACGTCCTCGTCAACAATGCTGGCGTGATGTACCTCGAGCCCATCGACAGCGCCGATCTCGGACGCTGGCGGCACATGCTCGAACTCAACCTGCTCGGCTTGATCGCGGCCACCCAGGCCGCCTTGCCTGGCATGCGTGGTCGCCACGACGGCCACATCGTGAACATCGCCTCGACCGCTGGTCGACTCGCGTCCGCGAACGCGGCGGGTTACGCAGCGACCAAGTTCGGCGTAGTTGGATTCTCCGAAGCGCTGCGCAAGGAAGTTTTCAAGGACAACATCCGCGTGACGGTAATCGAGCCCGGCGTCGTTGAAACTGAGTTGCGCGACCACATCGCGCATGCGGACACGCAGAACGCGATCAACGCATGGGCCGATTCGATGCGCCAGCTCAAAAGCGAGGACGTTGCGAACATGATTGCGTTCTGCGTGTCGCAGCCCGACCACGTCAACATCAACGAGGTGCTGATGCGGCCGACGGATCAGGAGCGTTGATCGCGTAAGTTGGGTGAGCTTGCGAACTCCAACGCGGCTTGCCGTCTGATGGCAGTTCAGCCGGCCTTTTTCTTCGCCAGCTTCAGCCAGGTATCCACGACCGTATCGGGATTGAGCGACAGCGATTCGATGCCTTGATCCATCAGCCATTCGGCAAGGTCCGGATGATCCGAGGGACCCTGGCCACAGATGCCGATGTACTTGCCTTTGCGTTTGGCCGTCTGGATGGCCATCGACAGGAGCTTCTTGACTGCCGGGTCGCGTTCGTCGAACAGGTGCGCGACGATGCTGGAATCACGGTCGAGGCCAAGCGCCAATTGGGTCAGGTCGTTCGAACCGATCGAGAAACCGTCGAAGATATCGAGGAACTCGTCGGCCAGCAACGCGTTCGACGGGACTTCGCACATCATGATGATCTTTAGACCGTTCTCGCCCTGCACGAGGCCGTTCTTCCGCAGCACCTCGACGACCTTGCGACCTTCATCGAGTGTGCGCACGAATGGAATCATCACCCAGGCGTTGGTCAGGCCCATGGTGTCGCGAACCTTCCTCATGGCACGGCATTCGAGTGCAAACGCGGCGGCGAAGCTCGGATCGACGTAGCGGCTGGCGCCACGGAAGCCGATCATCGGATTTTCCTCGTGGGGCTCGTAGCGCTTGCCGCCGATCAGGTTGGCGTATTCGTTCGATTTGAAATCGGACAGGCGCACGATGACCGGATTCGGTGCGAACGCAGCGGTGATTGTCGCGATGCCTTCGGCGAGGCGATCAACATAGAAGTCGACCGGACTTGCATAGCCAGCGGTCCTTTCATCGATCAATCGTTTGGTCTCGGCATCTTGCTGCTCGTACTCGAGCAGCGCTTTTGGATGCACCGCGATATGGCTGGCAATGATCATTTCCAGCCGCGCAAGGCCGACGCCGGCGTTCGGCAGCATCGCGAAATCAAATGCGCGTTCGGGGTTGGCGACGTTCATCATGATTTTCAGCGGCGCCGGCGGCATTGAATCCAGGTCGGCGGTGATGCGCTCGAATGCGAGCTGGCCCTCGTAGACAATACCGGTGTCGCCTTCGGCGCAGGAAATCGTGACCTCCTGGCCGTCCGCGATCGCGTCGAGGCCGTTGCCGGTGCCGACGATTGCCGGCACGCCCAGTTCGCGCGCGATGATTGCGGCGTGGCAGGTGCGTCCGCCGCGGTTGGTGACGATTGCGGCGGCGCGCTTCATCACCGGCTCCCAATCGGGATCGGTCATGTCGGCGACCAGCACATC
>JBDUED010000027.1:0-19088 GCA_040002595.1 Dokdonella sp.
GCTCCCACAGACAGGTGCTCCCACAGACAGGTGCTCCCACAGACAGGTGCTCCCACAGACAGGGCCTTCCACAGACAGGTGCTCCCACGCTGCGCAGGTGTCGATGGCAGCGCCGGGAGTCGCGATTGAGATCAGGCGCACGCATTCTTGTGGGAGCGCCTAAAGCTGCGATGCGCCTGGTCAACGCGCAGCATCGTGCGCGACTCTGCACTGGACCTGGGTACGCTCGCACTCTAGGATCGAGACATCTGTTGATGAGGTGACCCTGCATGAAACGATTGCTTGCATCCTGTGTCGGAATTTCCCTTGCCACACTCGCGTTCGCTGTCGATGCGCCGAGCTTCGACGCGCAGCGTCTTTCCGCCGAAGTAAAGACCTTGTCTTCCGATGCGTTCGAGGGTCGCGGCCCGGCGACGGCAGGCGAAACGAAAACCGTCGCCTACGTGGTCGGGCAGATGCAGGAAGCGGGTCTTGCGCCCGCTGGTGATCTCCAGGACGGCAAGCGGGCGTGGACGCAGGCGGTTCCGCTGGCGCGCGCGGAAATTGTGGGCACCCCAAAACTCTCGTTGTCCGTCAGCGGCAAGGACCAGACGCTGACCCAGGGCAACGAGATTGCGGTGCGCGCTGCAATGGACGGTTCCACCCAGGTCGCGATCAAGAATGCGCCACTGGTGTTCGTCGGCTACGGCGTCAGCGCACCGGAGCGTCATTGGGACGATTTCAAGGGTATTGACCTGCATGGCAAGATCGCCATCGCTTTGATCAACGATCCGGATTTTGAAACCGGCAAGGGCGATTTCGGCGGCAAGGCGATGACCTATTACGGCCGCTGGACCTACAAGTACGAGGAAGCGGCGCGCCGCGGCGCGCTGGGGCTGTTGCTCGTGCACGAGACGGCGCCGGCCTCGTACGGCTGGGCCACGGTGAAGAATTCCAACACCAACACGATGTTCGACATCGTGCGCGACCATCCGGCGGCGGTGCATCCGCAAGTGGAGGGCTGGATCCAGCACGACTTGGCGGTAGATCTGTTCACGCGCGCAGGCGTCGATTTCGCAGCGCTCAAAAAACAGGCGCTGTCGCGTGAGTTCAAGCCAGTCACGTTGAAGGATGCAACGTTCTCCGCTGACTACGCGGTCGACACCAAGGTCATCACGTCACGCAATATTGTCGGACGCGTCGAGGGAAGTGAGCGTCCCGACGAGACCGTCATCTACAGCGCGCACTGGGACCACCTCGGTGTTGGCGCGCCCGATTCCAAGGGCGACAGGATCTACAACGGCGCGGTCGACAACGGCACCGGAACCGCTGCGTTGATTGAGCTGGGTCGCGCATTTGCGCACGCGCCAAAACCGCAGCGTTCGGTGGTGTTCCTCAATGTGACGGCCGAGGAAAAGGGCTTGCTCGGCTCCGAATTTTACGCCGCCAACCCGCTGTATCCGCTGGCCAAGACGGTTGCGGTCATCAACATGGACGCGCTCAGTCCGAACGATCCGGCGCGTAATTTCTCAACCTCCGGCAGCGCAAAATCGGACCTGCTCGATGCCCTGATCAAGGATGCCAAGGCGGCCGGTCTTGCCTACTCACCCGATCCGCATCCGGAAGCGGGCCACTTCTTTCGCTCCGATCATTTCTCCTTCGCCAAGCGCGGCGTGCCGGCACTTTCATTTGAGTCAGGCAATGATCTCGTCAACGGGGGCCGTGCAGCGGGCGAGGCAGCGAGCAAGGACTATGTCACCCACCGCTATCACCAACCTGCGGACGAATGGCAGGCGAGCTGGACCTTCGCCAGCATGCTGCACGACCTCCCGGTGCTCTACACACTCGGCCGCGATCTGGCCGATTCGCGCGACTGGCCGGACTGGAGCAAGGATTCGGAATTTCGAGCGACGCGCGATGCGAGTGCGGGTGAGCGCAAGTGATGGACAACTCCATGGAATGCACTGATGGGGGCTAGAACCTTTCCCCGACCGGCAACACGCGCCATTCGCCCAGCGGCAGTTTCGTCAGCGGAATGCGCCCGATGCGGATGCGGCGTATCGCGATGACCTCAAAGCCCGCTGCGTTGCACATGGAGTGCAGTTGGCCTTGCTGCACGTTGTGGATTGCAAAGCGCAGGCGGATTTCGTTTTGCCAGCTCACCTTGCATGGCGGCAGTTCGCGACCGTTATAGCTGAGGCCGCGGGCGAGAATGCCCAATGCATAAGGTTTGCCTTCGCCGCGCACCTCGACGATGAATTCCTGTTCGATCTCGACCGCGTCTTCGGTCAGGCGGCGCCAGACGCGACCGTCCTGGCTCAGCACGATCAAGCCGCTGGCGTCACGCTCCAGCGGCATCAGCGGAGTCAGGCGCTTGAAGTGACGCGGCAGCATGCGCACGGCGGAGGGATCGTCGGTCCAGCGATTGTGAGGCATGACGAGCGCGGCGGCGTTTTCGAAAAGCGTACCGGCTGGTTTGTGCAGCAGCACGGTCGCCGGCTCAATCGCGTCGGGGTGTGAGGTCGGGTCGATCTCGACCTTTTCGTCGGTGACCAGGCGCTGTGGATCGCTGACGATGCAGCCATCGACCCATACGCCGCCATCCGCAATCGTCTGCTCCGCATCGCTGTACGAACACGCGCACACATGTGCGACACGCTGGGTGAGGCTGATGGGTTGGGGCATGGTCGCGTCGATCAATCCGGTTGCGTAGATGGAGAACACGCGTTCGATGCCGCCGTCGATGCCGCGCGCGTAATATCCAGATGGGTCAGGTACAGGCGCAGATCAAATTCCAGTTGATGATAGTCGGGCGCCATGTGCTCGCACAGTTGATAAAACGATTTGTCGTGTTCGCGTTGCTTCATGTGCGCAAGCTCGTGCACGACAATCATTTTGAGGAACTCCGCGGGCGCGTCGCGAAACACGGTCGCGATGCGGATCTCGCGGCTGGTCTTGAGGCGGCTGCCTTGCACGCGCGATATGGTGGTGTGCAGCCCGAGTGCGTCGCGCACCACGTGCAAGGTGTTGTCGTAGACAACCTTGTCGAGCGGATCGCTCTTGCGCATGAAGCGGTCTTTCAGGTTCGCCACGTAGCGGAACAACGCCTTGTCGTTGCGTACGGCATGTGCCTCGGCATAACGCTGGCGCAAGCTGTCGCCGAGGCGGTCCTGCGCGATCATCTCGCGTACCTTGGCGAGGGTCGGTTCGCTGTATCCGGCAAGGTATTTCAGATTGCTCATGGCGCAACGATACGGCATGCCGGTCGGTATCGACGAGCAATTGTTCGTGGAGTCCGGGCGGACCGGCTATTCTAGTCGACCCACTGCAAGGAGATCACTCATGACCCTCTCGATGTACACCGCCTCGGTGCCCGTATTCCGGCAGTTTCTCGGCAGCCTGGACAAGCTCCTCGCGAAGGCATCGGAGCACGCTGCTCAACGCACCATCGAACCCGATGCGCTGTTGCAGGCGCGCCTGTTTCCGGACATGTTCGCGTTGACGCGCCAGGTGCAGATCGCCTGTGATTTCGCCAAGAGCGTGCCAGCGCGGCTGGCCGGTGTCGACGTTCCCGCTTTCGAGGACAACGAGAAGAGTTTCCCCGACTTGCAGGCACGCGTCGGGAAAACCCTCGCGTTTATCGAGTCGCTTGATGCGTCGAAATTCGAAGGCAGCGAGCAGCGCGAGATCCTGCTGCGCCCAGGCACGCCGAAGGAACGTCGTCTCGATGGACAGGCGTATCTGCTGGCGTATGGTTTGCCGCAATTTTTCTTCCACGTGACGACCGCGTATGCATTGTTGCGACATAACGGCGTCGAGGTTGGCAAGCGCGATTACATGGGGGCTTATTGATCGCGCGACGGCGGCAGTTGCGGGATTTGCGCGATCGGCAGAGAAGAACTGCGCGGACGAAAATGCTGCGACCCAACTGAAATCGTGCGCGCGACGGGGCTATCATGCGCGAATCGATAACGGACCGGAGCGGTTGCATGAAGAAGTCGATTCGCGCGTGCGCATTCTGCGCGCTCGTCGGACTCGCGCTGGGTCTGGGCGCATGTGGCGGTGGTTCGAGTAATTCACCGAATCCGCCGCCTCCAGCACCGCCGCCTCCAAGTCCGCCGCCACCGCCACCGCCACCACCGCCTACGCTTGATGCGCAATATCGCGCATCCGCCGCTACGCCGTTTGCGAGCAATTGTGACGGTGTGGCCGGGCAGGGCACCTTGTTTGTCGATGCAGAAGTCGAGCCGAGCCTGGCGGTGAATCCAGCCGACACACGCAACCTGGTTGGCGTGTGGCAACAGGATCGCTGGTCCAGCGGCGGGGCGCGCGGCATTGTCGCGGGCGTTTCGCTGGATGGTGGCGTGAGCTGGAACCGTCACGCGATCGCGTTCACGCGTTGCGGCGGCGGCACCGCGTCCAACGGCGGCGACTACGCGCGCGCCAGCGATCCGTGGGTGAGCATTTCGCCCGACGGGACCGCCTATCAAAGTGCGTTGGCGTTCAATGGCTTTTCGCTGCAGCCCGGTTCCAGTGGCGCCGTGCTCGCCAGCCGATCGACTGACGGCGGCGCGACGTGGTCGGCGCCAGTCACGCTGATCCACGACGGTGCGGATTTCTTCAGCGACAAGAGCACGATCAGCGCCGATCCACTCGACGCGCGTTTTGTCTACGCGGTGTGGGATCGCATTTCAACGGGCAGCAATGGACCGACCTGGTTCACGCGCAGCATCGATCACGGCGACACCTGGGAAATCGCGCGCGCGGTTTACGATCCGGGTGTCAACAACCAGACCATCGCCAACCTGATTGTGGTGTTGCCCAATGGGACCCTGATCAATATGTTCGATGAACTTCATACCGCCGCCAATGGAACGTCCACCAGTGCGATCAAGGTAATCCGTTCAACCGACAACGGTGTGACCTGGTCCGGTGGCATCAAGGTGGCCGATTCGCTGAGCGTCGGCACGCGCGATCCGCAAACTGGCGCGCCGGTGCGCGACGGTTCGATCGTGCCGCAGATTGCGGTGGGGCCAGGCGGCAGCCTGTTCGTCGTGTGGCAGGATTCACGATTCAGCAATGGTGTGCGCGATGCAATTGCGCTGTCGCGGTCGGACGATGGCGGGTTCACCTGGTCGACGCCGCTGCGCGTCAACGCCACTACCGGCGTGGCCGCATTCACGCCATCGGTACACGTGCGCAGCGATGGCATGATCGGCGTGACGTATTACGATTTTCGCGCCGACACCGCGGATCGGACGACTTTGTTCACCGATTATTGGCTCGCGCGCTCGGCGGACGCTCACACGTGGGTCGAAACCCAGGTAGCCGGCCCGTTCAATCTGGCCATTGCGCCATTGACAGATGCGACCGGCGAAAGCGGTTTGTTTCTCGGCGATTATCAGGCTCTGGCCAGCATCGGGCCGCTGTTCGTGCCGTTCTACGTGCAGACCAACGCCGGCAATCTCGCAAACCGCACGGACGTATTCGCCGCGCCCGCAGTATCGGTGGCGGGCGGTGTGTCGTCGATGGTGTCGCAACTGCGGGCACAGGCGCAGCAGCAGACGGCCGCGGCGCCGTTTGTGGTGACGCCCGAAGTTACGCGTCGCGTCAGCGACAATATCGTGCGCGCAATGGAGAACCGTTTGCCTGGCTGGCATGCGCTGATGAAGCGGCGGCCCGGGCGCGAGCAGCCATAACTTCAGTCAGTCAGTGTTTCCGTGATTCATTGCCGCGGATTTTCGGACCATTGCCGGCGAACACATCAACCGACAATGCAAATGTTCGCTGCTCGCCCGGGCGCATGGCGCCGACGCCGACTATCTTGCGGTCGATTTCCACGCCGCGATCATTGCGGATCGACAGTACCATCGAATATTCCCACGCCTCGCCTTCAGGCGGATGCCGGATGGTGCCTTCGACATTGAGCGCGGAAGTGACTTGACTGGCACGCTCGACGCTGCTCGGATCGAATCGAAGATGATGCTGGCACGCAGGGCAGATACTCGAACTTTCGAGTATCGTCACCTTGCAGTGCGGGCAGATTTTTGTCGTGCCCGCAATCGTCGGGCGCGCGGGATTCATGAGGCTGCGCCAATCTCCGCACCGGCAAGGCGACTCGCCTTCGATGCGTTCTTGTCGTCCCAGCCGCAGTCCACCTGGCCGCGCATCCGCGATCCGGCGGCGACCGTCAGCGAACTGGCTTTCAGATCACCGATCAACACACCTGATTGCTGCAAATCCACTTGTGCGGCGGCGTCGATATTCCCTTCCAGTTCACCGGCAATGGTGACCTTGCTGGCGCGCACGCTGCCAGTGACTTTTGCGTCCTTTTCGATGGTCAGATCGCCCTGCACATTCACATCGCCCTTGAACTTGCCAGCGATGCGAACATGGCCGGAACCTTCGATCTTGCCTTCAATGGTGATATCGGCGGCAATCAGCGATTCCTTTGCCTCGGCGCGCTCGCCGGTCCAGCGCGGAATCGGCGCGGCCGCGCGATCGGGGTACGCGGACGCTTCCTTGATCGGCGCAGGCGACGGATCCGGTGCGAAGGGATGGGTGTCTTTCTTTGCGGCGGGTTGATTGAAGATGGCCATTGTTGCGCCCTCACGTCATGGGTTTTGGAGCCTATCACGGTCGCTGCGCCACAAAGCTGCTGCTGACTCCACAAAGCGGCGTGCAGCCCTGGTCTTTAACTATCGCTTCACAATTGAGCGGCCGCGGCGAAGCGCACTACATGCGAAACACGCCGAAGCGACCTTGCTCGATCGGCGCATTGAGACTGGCGGACAGGGCAAGTCCGAGCACGCGGCGCGTATCGATCGGATCAATGATGCCGTCGTCCCAGAGGCGCGCGGTCGCGTAGTACGGATGACCCTGGCGTTCGTATTGCTCGCGGATCGGGGCCTTGAACGCGTCTTCCTCTTCTTTCGACCACGCCTTGCCGCCGGCTTCGAGGCCGTCGCGCTTGACCGTCGCGAGCACACTCGCGGCTTGCTCGCCACCCATCACGCTGATGCGCGCGTTCGGCCACATCCACAAGAAGCGCGGTTGGTAGCCGCGGCCGCACATCGCATAGTTTCCGGCACCAAAACTGCCGCCGACAACAACAGTGAATTTCGGCACATGTGAACACGCAACCGCAGTCACCATTTTTGCGCCATCCTTGGCGATGCCGGCTTGCTCGTATTTCTTGCCGACCATGAAGCCGGTGATGTTCTGCAGGAACACCAGTGGCACGTTGCGCTGGTTGCACAGTTCGATGAAATGGGCGCCCTTCAGCGCGCTTTCGGCAAACAGGATTCCGTTGTTGGCGACAATGCCGACCGGATAGCCGTGGATGTGCGCAAACCCCGTGACCAGGGTCTTGCCGTAACGCGCCTTGAATTCCTGCAGTTGCGAGCCGTCAACAATGCGTGCAATGACCTCGCGTATGTCGTATGGAATACGCGTATCGCGTGGCACGCAACCGTAGAGTTGTTCGGCGGGATAGAGCGGTTCGCGCGGCTCCTGCAAGGCAAGCGAGAGGGTCTTCTTGCGGTTGAGATTGGCGACGATATCGCGCGCGATATCGAGCGCGTGCGCATCGTTCTCGGCAAAATGATCGGCCACACCGGAGATGGAGGTGTGGACGTCGGCGCCGCCCAGTGTTTCCGCATCGACCACTTCGCCGGTTGCCGCTTTCACCAGCGGCGGGCCACCGAGAAAGATGGTGCCTTGTTGCTTGACGATGATGGTTTCGTCGCTCATTGCCGGCACATACGCGCCGCCCGCCGTGCACGAACCCATCACGACCGCGATCTGGGCGATGCCGAGTGCACTCATGCGGGCCTGATTGTAGAAAATCCGTCCGAAATGTTCCTTGTCCGGAAATACCTCATCTTGCAACGGCAGAAACGCGCCGCCGGAATCGACCAGGTAAATGCATGGCAGGTTGTTTTCCAGTGCGACTTCCTGCGCGCGCAAATGCTTCTTCACCGTCATCGGAAAATAGGTGCCGCCCTTGACCGTCGCATCGTTGGCGATGATCAACACCTCGATGTCATTGACGCGGCCGACACCGGTGATCAGCCCTGCGCAGGGCGCCGCATCGTCGTACATGCCGTGCGCAGCGAGCATGGACAGTTCGAGAAAGGGCGAACCCGGATCGAGTAGCGCGCGGATGCGTTCGCGCGGCAGCAGTTTGCCGCGGTCGGTGTGTTTCTTGCGCGATTTGTCGCCGCCGCCAAGCGCGGCTTTCGCCATCTCGCCACGCAACGCTTCAACGGTGCCGCGCAATTGTGCGGCGTTGGCCAGGAAATCGGCGGAGCGAATATCGATCTGCGAGCGGATCTGCGGCATGGCGGTCGGGTGAATGTTTCCAGGCAGCGATGAAAGCACACGCGGGATGCGGAGGCCAGCCTGGGAACGTGTCGGTCACGCTGGCTGTGTCGACCTTCAGCCAGGAATTGAAGACGTTTCCAGGAAAATCCTTCTCCCGCTGGGAGAGGTGGAAATCCTGCTGACTTCAGCGATGAATCAGATTGCGCAATCCAAAACGCAACCGGCCGCACACAGGCGGCCGGCGCGTGATCAGTGCGCGCGAAGACGCGCGGACGCGATCAATCCTTGTCGGTCTTGTTGGCTGCGTCGACGGCGGCATCTTTGGCGTTGTGCGCGGTGTTGGCGACGTCGTGCGCGACCTCGTGGGCGCCCGCTGCCACTTCATGACCAGCCGCTTTCGTTGCATCGACTGCATTGCCAGCCGCATCTTTGGTTTTGTCTGCGGCGATCCGCGCATTTTCGGCAGCTTGGTCGGCGGCTGCCTTCGTTGCGTCGGCCGCTTGTCTTGCAGCGTCGGCGGTGGCATCCGCCGCCTTCTGTGCGGCAGCGCTGGCATCCTGCGCCGTTTGCTGTGCTGCGGCGCTAGCGTGATCAGCGGCTAGCTGTGCCTCCTGCTGCGCATTGTCGCTGCAGGCCGCGAGGGCCGTTACCAAGGCGGTGGCGACGAGCAGCTGTTTCAAATGCCTAAAGTTCATTGTTCACTCCCTTCCTGTGTGATCGACTGATGTGCGCAGTGCGCGCGTTGCGAATGATACGTCGGGCGCGACCGATTGTGTTCAGGATTGTAGATCAGATCATTTCGACCGCCAGCGCGGTCGCCTCGCCGCCGCCGATGCACAAGGCGGCAATGCCGCGCTTGCCGCCGCGTTGTTTGAGGGCATGGACCAAGGTGACGACCAGACGCGCGCCACTGGCACCGATCGGATGCCCCAGCGCGGTGGCGCCTCCGTGCACGTTGAGTTTCTCGTGGGGGATGCCAAGGTCCTTCATCGGCGCCATGGCGACGACGGCAAACGCCTCATTGACTTCGAACAAGTCGACGTCGGCGATGTTCCAGCCGGTTTTCTTGAGCACATTCCGGATCGCGCCGACCGGCGCGGTGGTGAACCATTCCGGTTCCTGCGAGTGGGTCGAATGCGCAACGATGCGCGCGAGCGGCTTGATGCCGCGCCTGGTCGCCTCGTCCGCGCTCATCAGCACGGTGGCTGCGGCGCCGTCGGAAATGCTGGACGAGGTGGCCGCCGTCACGCTGCCGTTTTCCTTGCGGAAGGCGGGTTTCAAGGTCGGGATCTTTGCAATGTCGGACTTGCCCGGCTGCTCATCGGTCGCGTATTCCACGTCGCCCTTGCGCGTCGTGACCTTGACCGCGACGATCTCGTCGGCAAACGCGCCGGAGGCAATCGCGGCCTGCGCTCGCTTGACCGATTCGGTCGCGAACGCGTCCTGCTGCTCACGGGTGAAGCCGTATTTGTCCGCGCAGGTTTCGGCGAAAACGCCCATCGACTTGCCATCGTACGGATTGGTCAGGCCGTCCCAGGCCATGTGATCGACCGCCTCGAAACTGCCGTAGCGGTTGCCGGTGCGCGAGTTGGGGATCATGTGTGGCGCATTCGTCATCGATTCCATGCCGCCGGCAATCACGATGTCGGCCGATCCGGCCTTGATCAAATCGTGGGCGAGCATGATCGCCTTCATGCCCGATCCGCAGACCTTGTTGATGGTGGTGCAGCCGGTCGCAGGCGTCAGGCCTGCGGCGAGGGCGGCCTGGCGCGCAGGCGCCTGACCTAGATTGGCCGGCAGCACGCAGCCCATGACAACTTCCGAAACGTCGCTTGCGGCAACCCCCGACTGTTCAAGCGCAGCCTTGATTGCAGCCGCTCCGAGCGACGTTGCCGGCACGCCGGTGAATTGGCCGAGGAAGGAACCAATCGCAGTGCGCTTGGCACCGACGATGACGATATCGGACATGCAAACCTCCGGGGACAATGCAAAAAGGCGGGCAGGTCAGCGGCCCGATCACATGATTATGCGCGACCTGTTGCAATGCGGCAATTGATGGTGGAAGCGTGCTTCGGCGCATCCGCTTGTCCGAACTCGTACATCGGACTAGCCTGCGCCAATGGGGGGCAGGGGCCGTCAATCGTGGCTGTGGATCGCGCGTTCGCTCGCGCTGGCCGCCGCATGCCTGGCGCTGCCGGCCAGCAGGGTGCAGGCCGGCGACGTGCCCGGGATCGAACAGATCCGTTTTCGCACGTACACCACCGCGCAAGGTCTGCCGCAGGCAACCGCACGCGTGCTCGCGCAAAGCGCGACAGGTTTCCTGTGGGTCGGCACACAGGACGGCCTGGCTCGTTTTGACGGTTACTCGTTCAAGACCTACAAGCATGACCGCAAGGATCCGTGGTCGTTGTCGGATGGGCACGTTTCGGCGCTGCTTGCGGACCCGGCCGGCGGCCTGTGGATTGGCACCATGTCGGGCGGACTCAACCGCTACGATTCGGACCTCGATCGCTTCACCGTGTATCGCGCCGATCCCGGGCGCGCTGACGCGCTCGCTTCCAACAATGTCACTGCGCTGCTGCTTGACCGGAACCATCGGCTCTGGGTCGCGAGCACCGGCGCGCGCCTGCAATGGTTCGATCGCACGACCGGCACGCTGCACGATTCCGGACTCGGCGAACAGCCCGTCTTGCATCTTTTGCGCAGCATGATCGAACTGCGCGATGGCAGCTTGCTGCTGGGGACGCTGGACGGATTGTGGCGTTTTGATACCAAGGCCATGACCTTGCGCGAAGTGCGTGCGGGCAACGAGGCGTCTCTCGACGTGTACGCGTTGGCGCAAGGAGAGGACGGCGAATTATGGGCCGGAACCGCGGATCACGGCCTGTATCGTTTTGATGCCGGCGGTGCGCTGCTCGCGCATTACCTGAGTGCCGCCAATGGCGATCCGGGGACGACGCTGCACGACAATTCCGTGCGCGCGCTGCTGTTCGATCGCGAGGGCATGTTGTGGATCGCCGGCAACGTGCATGGACTGGCGCGCATGGATACGTCGCGTTCGCGCTTTACGCGCTATGCGCATGATCCTGCGCGACCGGAAAGCGTCGCCGCCAATCGCCTGTGGTGTCTGTTCGAAGATCGCCACGGATTGCTGGTTGTGGGCTCCTGGGTCAACGGCATCAGCATCAACGATCCCCGCACGCGTGCGTTCACTCAAATCGACAGCGTACCGGGCGATCCACGCACGCTGCCGGCGCGGCCATCGATCACCGTGCACGCCGATGCCGATGGCACCCTTTGGGCCGGCGTGATCGAAGGCGGCGGCTTGGTGCATCTGGACCTGCAACGCGGCGTCACCGAACGCTTTAACCACGATCCGGCGCGCGCGACCAGCCTTGCGCATGATTTTGTGCAGTTTGTGACAAGTTCGCACGATGGCAGCTTGTGGGTTGCCACGGGCGGCGGCGGCCTCGATCGCATGCGGCCGGGCACGCGCGAGTTCGAACACACGCGCCACGATCCGGACAATCCTGCCAGCCTCGCATCTGACACGCTGCTCACGTTTTACGAGGATCGCGAGGGCACGCAATGGGTGGGTACGGTCGATCGCGGCCTCGACGAACGCTGCGCCGGATGCAGCGGGTTCCGCCATCACCACCACGATTCGAGCGATCCCTACAGCATCAGCGACAACGCCGTGCCATCTGTGCTGGAAACCCGCGCGGGCGATCTCTGGATCGCCACGCGCCTGGGTCTGGATCGCTATGACCGCGCAAGCGGCCGCTTCGAGCACTTCCGCGCGCGCATCGACGATCCCACTTCGATCAGCAGCGACTCGATCATGTCGCTGATGGAGGACCGGCATGGCGATTTATGGGTCGGCACCCAGGGTGGTGGGCTCAACCATCGCCTGGTCGACAAAGCCGGTCGTTCTCATTTCGAGGTGATCGGCAGCCATGAAGGATTAGCCGCCGATGCGATCGGCGCGATGATGGAGGACCCGCGCGGAGACATCTGGGTCAGCACGACCGTCGGTATCAGTCGCATTGGAGCGAACAACCACGACGTGGCGAACTTCGGTGCGCATGATGGTGCGCAGGAACTGGGTTACTGGGTCGACGCGGTGACGCGGCTGGCCGATCAACGCATCGCCTTTGGCGGCCTTGGCGGGATCACCATAGTCGATACGCAGGCCGTGAAGCCGCCGCCAGAGCCCGAACCGGTCATCACGTCGCTGTTGCTGCAGAACGTCCCGACCCAGTTGCACTGGCAAGACCCCCACTCCCCGCTGGAGCGCAATCTGTGGCGCGGTGGCAGGGTGACGCTGACCCACGACCAGAGCAACGTGACGTTCGAATTCAGCGCGCTGGCGTTTTCCGATCCCGAATCGATCCACTACGCCTATCGACTCGATGGCCACGACAAGCAATGGATCGAGACCCCATCAAGCCGGCGCCTTGCCACTTATACCGATCTCGCGCCGGGGCGCTACACACTGCGCGTGCGCGCGCGTCACGATGGCAGCATATGGGGTGCGGACGCACCAGAGGCGGTGGTGGGTCTGCAGGTCCAGCCTGCGCCGTGGGCATCGCCCCGCGCATATCTGGTGTATGCGCTGGCGGCACTCGCTCTGCTGGTGTTGGCGAGTCTGCAAATGCGGATCACCTTGCGCCGGCGTCGCGCCGTGCAGGAAGCCATCCGCCTCAGCGAAGAACGCCTGAAGCTTGCGTTGTGGGGCAGCGGCAGCGAGTTGTGGGATATCGATCTGGTGACCGGCCACATGCATCGCGAAAATCAGCTCGATCATCTCGCGGCCACGCATGAGGTGCCCGTGCAGCACTTCGAAGGCTACCGGCCGTTTGTCCACCCGGACGATATTGCGCGCGTGGACCACGAGATGAGGGAACATTTCGAGGGCCGCACCCCGGTTTTCGAGGCCAGTTATCGCACCCCAAACCGCGCGCACGAATGGGTCTGGCTGTTGACCCGCGGCCGCGTCGTGGAACGCGATGCGGCCGGCCACGCGACCCGCATGAGTGGAACCAACTCCGACATCAATGCCCTGAGGCAGGCACTGGATGCCTTGCGCGTCCTCAACGAGCAGCTTGAATCGCGTGTCGAGCAACGCACCGAAGCGTTGCAGGGGACGCTGGATCGGCTGACCCTGGCACAGCGGCAATTGTTCGAGGCTGAGAAACTTGCCTCGCTGGGCGGCATGGTCGCCGGCATCGCGCACGAGATCAATACGCCGCTGGGCATCGGCGTCACTGCCGCCTCGCATTTGCAGGAGCAGGCGCTGCGCATGTCGCGCCTGTTCGATGCCGGCACGCTCGGACCCGCTGACCTTGAACAATTCCAGGGCATCGCACGCGAGTGCTGCGATTTGATCTTGCGCAACTTGCAACGCGCCGATCGGCTGGTGAAGAGTTTCAAGCAGGTGGCCATCGATCAATCAAGCGAGGATCGGCGGGTCATCGATATCGGCGCGAGCATCAACGAAATCCTGACTACGCTCGGGCCCAGCTTGCGCAAGACGCCGTATCGCGTCGAAGTCGATTGTCCGCCCGGCCTGCTGGTGGAAACCGCGCCCGGCGCGCTGTACCAGATCATCACCAATCTGGTGATGAATTCGCTCATCCACGCATTCGAGCCAGAGACCACTGGTCGCATCCGCATCGAGGTGCGCCGGCACTTCGACTTGATCCAGCTCGATTACCACGATGACGGACGCGGCATGGACGAGGCGGTGCGCGCACGCATATTCGAGCCGTTCTACACGACGCGACGCGGGCAGGGCGGATCGGGCTTGGGCATGCACATCGTCTACAGCCTGGTGACCCAGGTACTGCACGGCCAGATCGATTGCGACAGTGAGGCCCAGCGCGGCACCCATTTCCGTATCCGCTTCGAAGCGCGCTTCATGCAGCGCGCCGAGCCGGCGACGTGTCCGGAAAAGTCGGCTTGAGGAGATTGGCGCGAGTCAATCCGGAAGTTGCAGACGCAATTCCATGGCCCGATCCCAACGCGCGAACAGGCACTCGACGATGGCCGGGTCGAACTTGACCCCGCTTTGCTCGTCGAAGAAGGCGCGGATGCGCTCTGGCGACCACGACTCCTTGTAGCAACGCCGGCTGCCGAGTGCATCGAACACGTCAGCCACCATTGTGATGCGGCCGCTGATCGGAATGGTCGTCCCGGCAAGCTGATGCGGGTAACCACTGCCGTTCCAGTTTTCGTGGTGTGTCGCGGCAATCTCCGCGGCCAGACGCAGCACCGGTCTTTGCGAATTTCCGAGCAGGCGTGCGCCCAGTTCCGCATGCGTGCGCATCACGAGTATTTCATCGGGCGTGTGCGCGCCCCGCTTGTTGAGGATCAGATCGGGAATGCCGATCTTGCCGATGTCATGCAAAGGCGCTGCGTAGCGCAAGGTTTCGCAAAACGCGCGATCGAGATTCAGCGCATCGCCGAGGAGTTCGGCGAGAAGGCCCACGCGATGAACGTGGTTGGCCGTTTCCTGCGAGCGGGTTTCGGCTGCGCCAGCGAGCAGGTAAACCATTTCCAGTTGCGATGACAAAAGCTCGTCGTTGAGATGCAGGTTCTCGAAGGCGATCGAGACATTGGTGCAGAAAAGTTCGACCAGCTTGTAATCGAGCGGCGACAGATTCCCGCTCTCGCCGACGAAAAGCAGGCTTTCGAGTTGATGGCTGCCGACGAAATGCAGCACGTAATGGTCGCGGTCGAAATGATGCCGCTTGCTGCGCCACGCTTCGCGCAGCGACCGGGTGACTGACGCTGGCAAACGTTCGTCGGCGTTGGCGTCGACAAACGCGCGGTACCCGCCATTCGCGGCGGTAACGCGAAAATGCTCGGGCTGTTGGCCGCCGTTATCGTCCATCGTGCAGTACAGCGCGCCACGATCGACCCCGACCAGTTCGGAAAGCTGGCCGAGCACGGCCGAGGCGAAATCACGCGAATTCTGGTGCGCAAAAACCTGCGCTGAAGCGTGGATCACGTTTTCCAGACCGAGGCGTTGCGCTTCAATCGTGCGCATGTCGCGGTAGGCGCGCAGGGCCGAATACATCGTCGTCGCCAATCGCGAGGCGGTGAGTTCGGTCTTTTCCTTGTAATCGTTGATGTCGTACGCGGCGATGACTTCGTGTTCCGGCGCCTGACCGGCCTGGCCGGTGCGCAACACGATACGCACGAACGGATTGTCCAGTTCCTCGCGGATATTGCGCACCAGATGCAATCCGGCTTGCTCCGATTCCATCACGACATCCAGCAGGAGGACGGCGGTATCGGGGTTTTCGCGCAGTAACTGCAGCGCTTGCGCGGCGCTGTATGCGCTCAGGAATTGAAGGCGGCGATCGGCGAACTTAAAATTCCCGAGCACGAGTCGGGTGACGTCGTGCACTTCCGGTTCGTCATCTGCAACCAGCACCTTCCACGGCGGAGCGTCGTGAATGTCGGTCGCTGGAAACTGCAGGTTGGTGTCCGCTCGGCCCATGCCGATCCTCCCGAAGGACGAATCGAGTGTACTCCGACCGGACGAGGTGGGAAGGGGGTCGGCGCGTCGCGCGCAGGGTGCTCCCGGCCGGGTGAGAATTTCGCTCATGCCGACCGGCGAGCAGTTTTGTGCGAAGCCAGGAATATGTGTTGCACCGCGACAATGCGCCTCAGTCGAGGTGCAGCGCGGGATAACCGAGGCTCGAGCAGCAATTCGCAGAGACGGATCGGCTCGGCAACACCGCTCACGACTTGCCGTGAAAAAGTTCGCGTCCGATCAGCATGCGGCGGATCTCGTTGGTGCCGGCCCCGATTTCATAGAGCTTGGCATCGCGCAGGAGGCGGCCGGTTGGATATTCGTTGATGTAGCCATTGCCGCCAAGACACTGGATCGCCTCCAGCGCCACGTGCACCGCGCTTTGCGAGGCGTGCAGCAGACACGAGGCCGGGTCGATGCGCGACTTGATGTCCCGATCATAGTTTTGCGCAACCATGTACGCGTAGGCACGCGAAGATTGAAGCATTGTATACATGTCGGCAATCTTCGCCTGCATGATGCCGAAGGTGCCGATCGGTGCGTTGAACTGCTTGCGTTCGCGCACATAGGGCAGCGCGGCGTCGAGCGCCGCCTGCATCAGGCCGATCGGGCCGCCGGACAAGACGAGGCGTTCCGTGTCGAGGCCGCTCATCAGCACGCGCACGCCTTCGTTGACCTCACCGACGCGGTTGGCATCGGGAATCTCGCAATTGTCGAACACCAGTTCGCAGGTGTTGGAACCGCGCATGCCGAGCTTGTCGAGCTTCTGCGCAGTCGAGAAACCGGGCATGCCTTTCTCGACGATAAAGGCGGTCATGCAGCGACTGCCTGCCGGACGATGCGCGGTGCGCAGGTAGACCAGCACCACATCGGCATCGGGGCCGTTGGTAATCCACATCTTCGAGCCATTGGCGATCCAGCCCCCGCCTTTCTGCTCGGCGCGGCAGGTCATCGAGCCCACCACGTCTGATCCTGCGCCCGGTTCGCTCATGGCGAGTGCGCCGACCCATTCGCCGCTGCACAATTTGGGCAAGTACTTCTTTTTCTGCGCGTCGCTCGCGTTCTTGGCAATGTTCTGCACGCACAGGTTCGAATGCGCGCCGTAGGAAAGCCCGACCGAACCCGACGCGCGCGAGATTTCCTCCATCGCGACGACGTGGGCGAGATAGCCGAGGTCCGAGCCGCCGTATTCGCTCGATACGGTGATGCCGAGCAGGCCCATCTCGCCGAATTTTTTCCACAGGTCGGAAGGAAACGCGTTGTCGCGATCGATCAGGTCGGCGCGCGGCGCAATTTCCTTGTCCGCAAATGCATGCACGCTTTCGCGCAGCAGATCGAGGTCTTCACCGAGAGGAAAGGGGCGCATGAGCTCTCCGTCCAGAAAATCATGAGGCCATTGTAGTGCCTGTCGTCGAAAGGCCCTCGCGATGCCTTCAGGCTATCAAAAAGCGTCGCGCCTTCCGGCGCTCCCACAGCAAGCGGCGGCTGTTGTGGGAGTGGCGGCAGCCGCGATGAATTTCATGAACGCCGCGAACCACTTCAGCTCGCGCCGCGCACCATTTATTGCCCGCGCATGCGGCCGAGGAAGCGCGGCCCGTTGTTGCCCATTGTCGGCAGCTTGATCTTGCCGATTGCGCTGATGCGTTCCTCGGCCATGCGATCGGCCGCCTTGTAGGTCGGAATGCCATCGCGTTCGGCGATCTGGAAAATGCGCGACAGGTTGTAATAGATCGTGCGCATCATGCGCATGGCGCGCTCACGGTTGTAGCCGTCGATTTCGAGCGAGACGTTCATCACGCCGCCGGCATTGACCGCATAGTCGGGCGCATACAGCACGCCGCGCTTGCTCAGTTCGTCGCCGATCGCGTCGGTTGCGAGCTGGTTGTTCGCCGCGCCGCAGATGACCTTGGCCTTGATGCGATCGATCGTGTTGTCGTTGAGCGTTCCGCCGAGCGCGCAGGGACTGTAGACATCCGCGTCGGTGTCGTAGATTTCGTCTAGGCCAACCGCGATGCAGCCGTGCTCGTCCACCGCGCGCTGGACCAGTTCCTTGTTGATGTCGGTCACGTAGACCTTCGCGCCCTGCTCGCGCAGCAGCTTGATGAATTCCATGCCGACATGGCCCGCGCCCTGCACGGCGTAGCTGTGCTTGCCGACATCCTCGCTGCCGAACTTGTGGTTCAGCGCAGCCATCAGGCCTTGCAGCGTGCCGAACGCCGTGAACGGCGATGGGTCGCCCGAGCCGCCGTGCACCTGGTGCACGCCGGTGACGAATTCGGTTTCGCGGAACACCCATTCCATGTCGTTGACGTCGATGCCGACGTCTTCGGCGGTGATGTAGCGGCCGTTGAGCGAGTTGACGAAACGGCCGAACGCGCGGAACAGCGCCTCGGACTTGTCGGTGGCCGGATCGCCAATAATGACCGCCTTGCCGCCGCCAAGATTGAGGCCCGCGACCGCGTTCTTGTAAGTCATGCCGCGCGACAGGCGCAGCACGTCGTTCAAGGCTTCGGCTTCGCTCTTGTACGGCCACATGCGCAAGCCGCCCAGCGCCGGACCGAGCACGGTGTTGTGCACGGCGATGATGGCTTTCAAGCCGGCGTCCTTGTTGTGACAGAAGACGACCTGCTCGTGACCGGTCTTGGCGATGGTTTCAAAAATCATGATGGCTCCTGCGGAAAACGGATGCTCGGTCGCCGACGCACGCCAGAGGCCGCGGCGGGAAATCGAGTGGCTGGTTGAATTTGGGTGCGGATGCCGGTCGGGCCGGGCGCGCGAATTGCGGCGCGTAGTGTAGCGGCGCACGTGCGCGCCTGCACGCCACAGGGGCGGCTGCGGCCCGCGCAGCGCGTAGAATGGCGTTATTCGCGTTCCGGAACATCCCGCATGAGCACTCCCGCCAAGCACCTCGCCGCCGAACCGTCCACCGAAAGCGTGCCGCTGCGCTTCGTCACTGCCGCCAGCCTTTTCGATGGCCACGACGCGGCGATCAACATCATGCGCCGCATCATCCAGGCGCAGGGCGCGGAGGTGATCCACCTCGGCCACAACCGCTCGGTTGAAGACGTGGTGCGTGCTGCGCTGCAAGAGGACGCCGATGCGATCGCGCTGTCCTCGTATCAGGGCGGCCACGTCGAGTACTTCAAGTACATGATCGACATGCTCAAGGAGCGCGGCGCCGGCCATATCCGCGTGTTCGGCGGTGGCGGCGGCACGATCACGCCGGAGGAAATCAGGGAGC
>JBDUED010000028.1:0-18782 GCA_040002595.1 Dokdonella sp.
CAGGGTGCCGGTCACGTTCGGCGGCGGCAGCAGGATGCAGTACGGCTCGCCGCTGCCGGCCGGCTTGAACAGACCTTGCGCCTCCCACTGCGCGTACCACTTCGACTCGATCAGTGAGGGTTCGAAACTCTTGTCCATGCGATCGTCTGCCGCGTGTCGTGCGGCGCTCAATGTGTGAAGGATGGGGATTGTAGAGGCAGCGAAAATACTGTGGGAGCGGCGGCAGCAGATGGTTCGGGGGCGTGCGTGGAAACCTTCGCAGCTGCGGTCGCTCCAACAAAAGGAGGTCTACATGTCGTTTTTCTTGACGTCGAAACCGGCTTGCTTGTAGGTCTTCCAGCGTTCGCGCGAACCGAGCCGCTGCGCATCGTCGGCAGGCACCACTTCGAGCACGCGCTCGAACAGACCCGGCGCACATTCGTCGCGCATGTTGATGACGAGGGCGCGATCGGGCGTTGTCGCATCCGGCGGTACGATCAGGACGGCGGTGATCGCGTCGTCCTCGCTGTCGCCGACGATTTGATGGGGGATGAAGGCGTTCTCGTCGAACTCCCAGAGTTTTTCATCCAGCGCCTCCGCCTCGTCGCGTGAGCGCACCAGGATCAAGGTCGGCTGCTCGTTGGCGAACGCCTTTTTTGCCAGTTCGCACACCAGCAACAGCGGGTCGTCGCGGAAGCGCGGCTTGTCTATCAAATAGAAGTCGGCGCGTGGCATGGACTCAAGGAATCGCTGGCGCAGTGGAGAGCGACTGCAGCAACAGCACGCCCATCGCGGAGCCGATCATGCACGCGAACACAATGCCGAAAAAGCCGGTGATTGCGGGCAGGCGGTGGCCGGTCGATCGTGTCTTGTAAAGGTAATACGGCACGAATACCGCCGCGAGCAAAATGATCGCAACGGTAAGCCAGGTCGGACGGCGGATATCCAGTTCCGCAGCATCCAGTTGCAGCCAGCGAAAACCGATCAGCAGCAACGCGATGTTGCCGCCAAACGTGAACATGAGGCGGCCGCTGCTGTCGCTGACCGGCAATCCAAGCGCGGCATCGAGAATGCCGAGCGCCAGCGACGCGCCGACCAAGGCGATCAGCGCCGTCTGCTTGTGCCGGCGCGTGTCGATGGCCGGCGGATTCACGCGCAGCGATCGATCAGGTATTGGGTCAGCAGGGCCACGGGACGGCCGGTGGCCAGGCCCTTGCGTCCCTCCTCCCATGCGGTCCCGGCAATGTCCAGATGGGCCCAGCGGCGACCGTCGGTAAAGCGCGACAGGAAACAGCCGGCAGTGATCGCCCCGCCGTATTTGCCGCCGATGTTGGCGACATCGGCAAAGCCCGATTCAAGCCCGCTCTGGTAGTCGTCCCATAGCGGCAGGCGCCAGGCGCGATCGTGCGTGCGCGTGCCGGCAGCGAGCAACTGTTCGGCCAGTTCGTCGTCGCGGGTCATCAGGCCCGAGGCGTGTTTGCCGAGCGCCACCACGCAGGCACCGGTCAGCGTCGCCGCGTCGATGATGACTTCCGGATCGAACTTCTGCACATAAGTCAGCGCATCGCACAGGATCAGACGCCCTTCGGCGTCGGTGTTGAGCACCTCGATGGTGAGGCCGGACATGCTGGTCAGGATGTCGCTTGGCCGATAGGCATTGCCGTCGGGCATGTTTTCTGCCGCAGGCACGACGCACACGAGATTGAGCGCAAGTTTCAGTTCGACCGCCGCGAGAAACGCGCCGAGCACGCCGGCCGCGCCGCACATGTCGAACTTCATTTCCTCCATGCCGGGGCCGGGCTTGAGCGAGAGGCCACCGCTGTCGAACGTGATGCCCTTGCCGACCAGGGCGTAGGGTTTGCTGGTCGCATCCTTGCCCTGCCAGCGCAGCACGATGAGTTTGGGTGCATGCGCCGCGCCCTGCGCGACGCCGAGCAGCGACCCCATGCCCAGTTTTTGCATGTCCTCGCGTTCAAGCACGTCGATGGCGACGCCGTCGTGTTCGTCGGCGATCTTCTTCGCCTGCGCAGCCACCCACGCCGGATTGCAGATGTTCGGCGGCAGGTTGCCAAGCTCGCGCGCGAAGCGCACCCCGTTCGCCATTGCGGCCGCTTCGACGAGTGCGTGTGCAACTGTGGCAGTTCCAGCGGGGACGGCAAATGCGAGGCTGCGGATGCGCGGCTTTTTCGGCGCGTCCTTGGGCTTGAAGGTTGCGCAGTAGCGATAGGCCTGTGCATCGGCGGCGAGTGCTGAACCGCGCAGTTTCCAGGCCAAGTCGCGGTCGGGAACGTCCAGTTCGGTGAGAGTCGACAGGGCAGCGTCGATCGGCAGGCCCTTGAGCGCGCGCCCGGCATCGTTGGCCGCGCGAATGAAAGCGGCGGCATCGAATTTCTTCTGTTCGCCCAGACCCACCAGCAGCACGCGTGGCGCCGCGATCCCGGCCAGACCGAACAACAAGGTCGTTGATCCGGCTTTGCCGCAGGCGTCGCCGCTTTCGATCAGGCGGGTGATTGCGCCGCTGGCATGATCGTCGACGCGTTTGGCCGCAGCGCTCAGCATGCGTTCCTCGTACAGGCCGACAACGAGGCAAGGCGTGGCCGCGCGTTCGGGGGCCTCGGCAGTGGTGGTGAAGGCGAGAGTCATTTAAAGAACTTCCGGCAGTGGGGTGATTCCGGCGTGGCGGTTACACTTCGCGTTTGGTGGACAAGCAACCCGGATGGGTTCGGGAGCGGACGCCGCCGCAGCTATGTTCCATTTTGGCGACCGTTACCTGGCGTTGCAGCCTACCCACGCATGAAGCCGCCTATTCTAAGCCAAAGCCCTGTCGGTCGCCGCGTCTTTGATGCTTTGCGGGCGCGCATCATTGATCGCTACCTGCTGCGCGAGGTCGCCACCAGCGTGTTCGCCGCGACGGTGATCCTGTTGCTGGTGATGGTCGGCGGCGCGGTTGCGGACCTGCTTGGCAAGATCGCGCACGGACGCATCCCGGCGGACTTGTTGTTCACACTCATCGGTCTGCGCATGGTCGGCGCGCTGACGATCCTGCTGCCGCTGGCGATCCTGCTGGGCGTGCTGCTGGCCTACGGACGCCTGTGGCGCGACAGCGAAATGGCCGTGCTGCAATCATCGGGTCTGGACACGATCGGGCTGCTGCGCCCGCTGGTTTTTTTCGTGCTACCGATGATGGCGCTGCTAGCCCTGGTGTCATTCTGGCTGGCGCCCGCCTCCGATCGTCTAGCGCAGCGATTGATGCAGGAAGCGAGTCGGTCGCTGATCGTGGCTGGCCTGGAGCCGGGCAAATTCGTCGATCTGCCGGGACGCGATGGCGTTATCTATGTCGGCGAAATGACCGCCGACGGCACCCAGTTCAAACGCATGTTCATCGAGAGCGAGCGCGCGGACAAGCACGATGGCAGTACGCACATCGATGTAATCACCGCGACGCACGGGTATCTTTATCACGATGCCGATGGCGCAGGCCGCTACATCGCGCTGCAGGACGGCTTTCGCGTCGAGGGCAAGTTGGGAGAGGACGATTTTCGCCTGATGCGTTTTGCGCGCAACGACATAAAACTGCCTGACGGCAGCAGCGACGAAAACGCCACCTCGCTCAAGCGCTCCGCGCCGACCTCCGTGCTGCTGCGCGCCAGTGATGATCCGGTCATGCGCGCCGAGTTGCACTGGCGCCTCGCCGCGCCGCTGTCGGTGCTGGTGCTGACCCTGCTGGCGTTGCCGCTGGCCCGATCGAGTCCGCGCGAACCGCGCTACGCACGCCTGCTGGTCGCCTTGCTGGTGTGGCTGGTCTATTACAACGCACTGTTGCTCGGACGTTCGTGGATCAGTCAGGGTCGTCTCGCGCCCGGCTTTGGATTGTGGTGGGTATACGTGCCGGCACTGGCGATTGCCCTGTGGCTGATGTGGAACGGGCAGCGCCTGAAACGTCCGCGTGCCGCCGCGAGGAGGCCGTGATGGAGGGGAGGGTGCCTCGCGGGAGTTCGTTCCTGAAAAAAAGAGCGCCCATTCTGGCCGGACTCTTCACACTGAAACGCGTCGACCGGCTGGTCGCGATGGCGGTTCTCGGTGCCGTCGCCATGACCTGGATCACGATTGTCGGGCTGGATGCGTTTCGCATTTTCATAGTCGAACTGAACGATGTCGGCCAGGGCCAGTACACGCTGACCAAGGCGGCCACGTATGTGTTGCTTACGGTGCCGCGGCGTTTCTACGAGATGTTCGGTTATGCCGCGCTGATCGGCGCCTTGCTCGGACTCGGTGGCCTCGCCAACAGCGGCGAGCTGACCGCCTTGCGCGCGGCTGGATTGTCGAAGTTGCGCATCTGCGCATCGGTGGCGCTGACCCTCGGGTTGCTGACTCTCGGTGTGGTGTTGCTGGGCGAAAGCATTGGCCCTTACGGCGAACGCAAGGCGCAGGCATTGTCGCTGGCAGCGAAATCCAGGGATGTCGCGCTGGCCAAGGGCGGCACCCTGTGGGCGCGTGACGGCAACACGGTGATCAGCGCGCGCAGCGGACACGCGCACGGCGCCAGCACGGAAGTCGATCTCAACGGCGTACGCGTATTTGAGTTCGATGCCGAAGGGCGCTTGTTGTCGCTGTCGCTCGCCGACAACGCAGTACACGTGCAAGGCGACTGGAACCTGCGCAAGGTGCGTCGCACCGATTTTGGCAGCGCCAGCGCAGCCAGCACCCAGCAACCGCAACGCACCTGGAAATCCGGACTCGATCCGCGCGTCCTCGCGCTCAGCATCGTGCAGCCGCAATACATGACGTTGCGCGATTTGGCGCGCAACATCTTCTACCTCGACCGCAATCAGCAGGATGCGAGCAGCTTCCGCGCGGCTTTCTGGGCACGCGTGTTCTACCCGTTCAACGTGCTGATCCTGGTGTTCTGCGCGGTGCCGTTCGCGTTTGGCGCGCTGCGCAGCGGCGGTTTGTCCAAGCGCTTGTTTCTCGGCATCGTGCTGGCTCTGGGGTTCTATTTTCTGCAGAAGGCGATCGTCAGTTTCGGCGCGGTCTACAACCTGCATCCGGCGGCCGCCAACCTGATTCCACCTCTGATCCTGATCGCCGCCGCACTGGCGTATTTCCGGCGCCACGCGTAGCGCGCAACGCAACCGAGGGTGCCGAAACCCATCGACCATCCTTCCGTGCAGCTTTTGGAGCCCGGACAGCGGTGTAAGATGCCGGCGACCGGCAGCGGCCGGCGCGGAGGGGGCCCATGAGCACCGTCGATTTCACCTCGTATCTGAAACTGATGACGCACAAGAAAGCGTCGGACTTGTTCATCACTGCGGGCGTCGCCCCATCGATGAAAGTAAACGGGCGCATCGCACCGATTACCCAGGAAGCGTTGACCCCGCAGCAATCGCGCGATCTGGTGCTTAACGTGATGACGCCCTCGCAGCGCGAGGAGTTCGAGAAAACCCACGAATGCCAGTTCGCGATCAGCGTGACAGGCGTGGGCCGTTTCCGCGTTTCCTGTTTCTATCAGCGCAACTGCGTCGGCATGGTTCTGCGCCGGATCGAAACCAAGATCCCGACCATAGACGAGCTCAGTCTGCCGCAGGTGATCAAATCGCTGGCGATGACCAAGCGCGGCATCATCATCTTCGTCGGCGCGACCGGCACCGGCAAATCGACCTCGCTGGCGGCGATGATCGGCTACCGCAACCAGAATTCGACCGGCCATATCATCACCATCGAAGACCCGATTGAATACGTACACAAGCACGAGGGCTGCATCATCACCCAGCGCGAGCTCGGCATCGATACGGACTCCTGGGAAAACGCGCTGAAGAACACGCTGCGCCAGGCGCCGGACGTGATCATGATCGGCGAAGTGCGCACGCGCGAGACGATGGAACATGCGGTCAACTTTTCCGAGACGGGCCACCTGTGCCTGTGCACGCTGCACGCAAACAACGCCAATCAGGCCATGGACCGCATCATCCATTTCTTCCCGTCCGATCGACGCGAACAACTGTTCATGGATTTGTCGCTGAATCTGAAGGGCGTGGTTGCGCAGCAGCTCATTCCGACCCCGGATGGCAAGGCGCGCCGAGTCGCGATGGAAGTCATGCTCGGCACGCCGCTGGTGCAGGACTACATTCGCCAAGGCGAAATCCACAAGCTGAAAGACGTGATGAAGGAATCGACCAATCTGGGCATGCGCACGTTTGACCAAAGCCTGTTCGAGCTGTATCAATCGGGCGAAATCAGCTACGAAGACGCACTGCGCCATGCCGATTCGGCCAACGAAGTGCGCCTCAAGATCAAGCTCGCCCAAGGCGGCGACGCACATACGCTGAGCCAGGGACTGGATGGCGTCGAGCTGGTCGAGACCTGAGCCCGTAGTCGGGAGTGGAATCGGGGATGGGAAAAGCCGAGTGCGCCTGATCTTTGTGTGTGGCAATAGCCGGGCAATTTCTGCTGTCCTGGAATCCCCACTTCCGATTCCCGATTCCCGTTCATGAGCGAATTCGAACTCGAACGCCTGCGCCGCGTCTGGCAGACGCTGGGGCGCGAAGACCCGTTGTGGGCCGTGTTGTCGCACGCCGACAAGCGCAGTGGGCGCTGGCAGCACGACGAATTCTTCGCCACCGGGCAGGTCGAAGTCGATGCGCAGCTTGCCGCGCTGGCACTGAACGGCTTTCCGCGCGCAGCCGAGCTGGCGCTCGATTTCGGTTGCGGGGCGGGGCGCCTGTCGCGGGCGCTTGCGGGACATTTCACGCGGGTCATCGGGGTCGATGTCTCGGCCAGTATGATCGCGGCCGCGCGCGAGCTGAATGCTGATGTCTGCAACGTCGAATTTCGCGAAAACGCATCGCCCCGCATCGATGGCATTGCAGACGCCAGTGTCGATTTCATTTTCTCCCACATCGTGCTGCAACACATCCCGCAAGCGCTTGCGCTGGACTATGTCGCCGAATTTTTCCGGGTGCTTGCGCCGGGTGGAGTTGCGGTGTTCCAGTTTGTCGACGGCTCCGACAACAGCCTGCGCGGGCGCCTGTTCGGCATCGCCTCGAACGGCTGGTTGAACCCATTGCGGCGCGTGCTGTGGAGACGACGTGCGGTGTTCGAGATGCACGCACTGCCCGAGCGCGATCTGCACGCACTCTTGGCCCGGACGCCGCAATTGCGCCTGCTTCACGCGCTCGACGATGGTGCGGCCGGTGTCGGCTGGCGTGGACGGCGCTGGGTGGTGGTCAATGACGATGAGATCCCGCAAAAGGTGCAGCGTGCTGGCTATGTGCACTACGCGTATGCGAGCGATGCCCAGATGGGCGCCCCGCTGCTCGCCGGGCGTGCGCACGAGCCGCATGTCGAGTCGGTGCTGCGTGAGCGACTGCGCGCGGGCGATGTCGTACTCGACGTTGGCGCAAACATCGGCATCATGACGATGCTGGCGGCATCGCGGGTGGGCGCACGAGGACGGGTGATTGCGGTCGAACCGATACCGCGCAATCGGGCGTTGATCGCGCGTTCGGCCCAAGCCAGCGGGTTTGCGCAGATCGAGATCATCGCCGCGGCTGCGGCGGACCGTAGCGGCACGCTCGAACTGCGCACGCATCCCACCACCTCGAACAGCGCCTCGCCGGACGCGGCCGGCGAACGCCTGCGCGATGCGGAGGGCGCGACGATCAGCGTGCCGACAGTGGTTCTGGACGAGATGTTGCCGATGCTGGATCGCCTCGATCTCGTCAAGATCGATGTCGCAGGTATGGAGCCGCTGGCGCTGCGCGGGTTGCAGCGCAATTTGACGCGATTCCGGCCGATCCTGCTGAGTGAATTTCACCCGTGGGCGATCGAGCGCGCGTCGGGCACCGTACCGATCGATTACCTGAGGTGGCTGCGGCGCCTGTATCCGGCTATCACGATCCTGCACCGCGACGGCGTGCACGAGCGCTGCGTCGACCCCGAAGCCGTGATGGACGTCTGGCAACGAGTGAACGCGGCGACCGCAATGGAGGGCCGCTTGCACCTGGACCTGCTACTGACACTCGACTCCTGAAACGCTGCTGGTGCAGCGGCTCCGCGCCGAGGTCAGCCGCGCAACAGTTCCGCCAGCACGGCCATGCGCACGAAGATACCGTTCGCGACCTGATCGAGGATCACCGATTGCGGCCCGTCGGCGACCTCCGATGCGATCTCGATGCCGCGGTTCATGGGACCCGGATGCATCACGATTGCGTCGTTGCGCGCGCGGGCGAGTCTTGCACGGGTCAATCCGTAGTGGCCGAAGTAGTCGGCTTCATCGAAGCCGGTCAGACACTCGATGCGTTCCTTCTGCACGCGCAACATCATGATGACGTCAGCACCATCAAGCGCGGCGTCGAAATCGTCCACAAGCGAGCATTGTGGAACATCCCCGGGTGCTGGCAGCAGTGCGGGTGGTCCGCACAGACGGATCTGCGCTGCATCGAGTGCGGTCAGGCCGTGGATGGCTGAACGCGCAACGCGCGAATGACGGACATCGCCGCAGATCGCGACCGTGAGGCCGTCGATGCGCTCCTTGTGGTCGCGGATCGTCAACAGGTCGAGCAGTCCTTGCGTCGGATGAGCATGATCGCCGTCGCCGGCGTTCACCACAGCCGCCTGTCGCGTGTACGCGGCGAGTCGCGCCGGGGTGCCGTTTTCCCTGTGGCGCACGATGAATGCGTCACTGCGCATCGCTTCGAGCGTCGCCAGCGTGTCTTCCAGACTCTCGCCCTTGGCGGTAGAGGAAGCGGCAATATCGAAGTTCATCACGATCGCGCCAAGCCGGCGTGCGGCCAGCTCGAAGCTCGTGCGGGTGCGCGTCGAAGCCTCGAAAAAAAGATTGACGATGGTGCGCCCTTCGAGCAGCGGCAGCGCTATCGCGCCGTCGCGAAAGCATGCGCGTAACTGCGCTGCCCGATCGAGCAAGGCTTCTATGCGGTCGCGACCCAGGCCCTCGAGGGTGAGCAGATGGCGCAGGTTGCCGTGGACGTCAAGTTGCAGGTCGGACATCGAATCGTTCCGCAAAGATTGTCTGAGTGTGCACGCTACGGCGTCGACGCGCCGAAGTCGGCAAGCCACGCTTCAAGGATGATCTGCGCCGCCAGTGAATCAATCGCGGCGGCTTCCTTGCGTCGTGCGATGCCGCGCGCGCGCCGTTCGGCAAAGCGGCGTGCCGCCTCACCGGAGGTGTAGCGCTCGTCGACCAGATGCACAACGCACGCATAGCGATTTTCCAATGTGGCAGCGAACGTGCGCGCCGTACGCGTCATCGCCTGCTCGCTGCCATCGAGCGCCAGCGGCAGCCCGACGACGAGATGCTCTGGCCGCCACTCTGCGACCAGCGCATCGAGCCGCAACCAGTCGCCATTCGCAATCGTCGACAACGCGCGCGCACTGGCGCTTGTGCGATGGCCCACCGCAGTGCCGATCAAACGCGTGCCGACATCGAACGCGAGTGCGCTGCCCGGATTGCAGGGGTCTGTATTGGCGCTGGCGCGCATCGAATCGGGAACTTTCCCGTCAGGCGTGGCCGGCATAACCGGCCAACTGGATCATGTTCACGCCCACCAGGTGAGCGGCGGCTTCCCACCGCTCCTCCAGCGGTGTCTCGAATAGCACGCGTTCTGCGGCCGGTGCCGTGAGCCAGTGGTTGTCGATGAGTTCCTGTTCGAGTTGTCCGGGACTCCAGCCGGAGTAGCCCAGCGCGACGACCGCGTGGTGTGGCCCATTGCCCGCCGCAATCGCGAGCAGGATATCGCGCGAAGTCGTCACGCTGATGCGGTCGGAAATGCGGAAAGACGATTCCCATTCGCCGGACGGCGCATGCAACACAAAGCCGCGTTCCGGCTGCACCGGACCGCCGATCAATACCGGCGCGTCGATCACCTCGGCAATTTGCGATTCCATGTTCATCTGCGCGAGCACGTCACCGAGCCGATATTCGGACAAGCGGTTGATCATCAGACCCATCGCACCGTCCGCTCCGTGCTGGCACAGGAACGCCACGCCACGTGCGAAGTTCGGATCGCGCAAGGCTGGCATTGCAATCAGGAGCTGGTTCGTAAACGGAATCGATTCGGGCATGCGCCTATTGTACGGGAGCGGTGAGACCCGGGAATCGGCAATCCCGGCTTCGTTCACCGATTGCGCAGAATATCGCCCGGCAGGAACTGCCACGTGCGGCTGATATACAACTCATCGACCTTTTCCTTGCTCTCCGGCAGCGCCGGGAACGGTTCGGCCAGGCGCACGATGCGGATAGCCGCGTCGTCAAGCAACTTGTGGCCACTCGACTGGATCACGTCGATGCTGCGGATGTGGCCGTCGCGTTTCAGCCCGACGGTAAGCACCAGTTGGCCGTGCAATTGCTGGCGGCGCGCCTCGTCCGGGTAGTTGAGGTTGCCGATGCGCTCGATGCGGGCAACCCAGGCGCGCATGTAGGCGGCAAATTCGTATTCGCGTGTATTGGCGGAGATGTACTTGCGCTTGGGCCGCTTGGCGTATTGCTCGGCTTCGCGCTGAATCTCCTGCGCCAGTTTGGCCATCTCCAGTTTGCGTTGCGCGGTCTGCCTTTCGAGCGGTGCCGGCTGCTCCGATTCGCGCGTCTGATGCGCCGTGACCACACTGAAATCAGACGCCCTGCGCGTCAATAATTCGGCCGGACTCGGCGGCGTCGGCCGCGGTGCGGCATCTTCGAGCGGCACCGGCGCGACCCCCGACAGGGGTTTGGGCAGCGGACTGGACAGCGGCTGCGACGGCCGGTGCGCCTTGTCCGATTGTCCGCCTCCACTGTTGTTTGCCTGGGCGATGAAATCGGCCTTGTCCGGTTTTTCGCTATTGGCCGACTGCACCAGGATTACGTCGAGCGAGGGCAGCCGCGGCGGCGCCTTCTCGAATTCAAACGTCAAGCCAAGGGCGAGCACCGCGTGCGCGACCACCGAAAAAAGCAAGGTGACGCCGAGGCGGTCGAAACCGCCAGCGGTGGCATCGATGCTCATGCCGGGCGTGTCGCTTCGAGGCGATCGAACAACATACCGGCGATGTTGAGGTCGTAGGCGGCATCGAGTTCGCGCACGCAGGTGGGCGAGGTCACGTTGATTTCGGTCAACCAGTCGCCGATCACGTCGAGGCCGACGAAGCGCATGCCGCGACGCACGAGCTCGGGCCCCACCTGTGCGGCGATCCAGCGGTCGCGTTCCGACAGCGGTACGCCGACGCCTTTGCCGCCGGCAGCGAGGTTGCCGCGAAAGTCATCGCCTTGCGGAATGCGCGCCAGCGCATACGGAACCGGCTTGCCGTCGATCATCAGGATGCGTTTGTCGCCGGCGCTGATCTCGGCAATGAACTTCTGCGCGATGGCAAAGCCGCGGCCGTTATCGGTCAGGGTTTCGAGGATGACGTTGAGGTTGGGGTCACCGTGGCGCGAGCGGAAAATGCTGCGCCCGCCCATACCGTCCAGCGGTTTGAGCACGACCTCGCCGTGTTCGGCAACAAAGCGCTTGAGTTCGGCGGCACCGCGCGCGATCGCCGTCGGCGGGCAGCACTGCGGGAAATGCAGTGAAAACAGTTTTTCGTTGGCATCACGCAGGCCGCGTGGATCATTGACGACGCTGACGCCGTCCCGCTGGGCCAGATCGAGCACCATGGTGTCGTAGATGAACTGCGCATCGACGGGGGGGTCCTTGCGCGCGAATACGAAGTCGAGGCCGGCCATTGGCCGCCAGGCCGCATTGCCGAGGGTGAACCAGTCGTGCGCATCGTCGCGTACATCAACCGGCGCCAGGCACGCCCAAGCGGCACCATCGCGTACCGCGAGGTCGCCCTGAGTCATGTAGAACAACGCGTAGCCGCGGTGCTGCGCTTCCAGCAGCAGCGCCAGGGTGGTGTCTTTTTTTGGCTGGATCGCGCCAATCGGATCCATCAATACGGCAAGACTCAAGCTCATGCGGTCGTCCGGCGGCAACGGCTGCGAAGCATAGCTGCGAAGTGGAACCGTGTCCGTGCAACGGTCGTGCTGACGTTTTCCCACGTGCAAGACCGACCATTTGAGCTCGCCATGGATGGCGCGCCTGTGGGTACCCGCGTGGTTTACACTCCCTCTTCCTAGCTGGGTTTTTGCTCCCTGTCAGATTTTTCGTTTATTCGTGCACTTACGACAACAACTTGACAGCTTCGCCAGCTATGTCGGATAAGAGATGCGCGCACGCGATGGCGCACTTCGCGGTTTTGATAGGCACCAGGTTCGGCACGCCGTTTGCATGTCATGGCGGCGGACCCGGGTTCTGCGGCAACAGGCCGCCGGCGCTGGCTGAGTGAGAGGGGAAATGGTGGACGACGCAAAAGAAGGAAGCCTCGCCGGTGTCAAGGTCATGGTTATCGATGACTCCAAGACCATTCGACGCACGGCGGAGACCCTGCTGCGCAAGGAAGGCTGTGAAGTCGTCACCGCCACGGATGGATTCGAGGCGCTGTCGAAAATTTCCGATCAGCAACCGCAAATCATATTCGTGGACATCATGATGCCGCGGCTGGATGGCTATCAGACCTGCGCACTGATCAAGAACAACCAGATGTTCAAGGGCACGCCGGTGATCATGCTTTCGTCGAAGGATGGACTTTTCGACAAGGCGCGTGGCCGCATCGTCGGTTCCGAACAATATCTGACCAAGCCGTTTACCCGCGATGAACTGCTCGGTGCGATTCGCCGGCATGTTGACGGCAAACACGCGTAGTTTGGCCGTTTGATCGGCAGGGGAAGACATGGCGAATCGCAAGAATCGGACACATCGCGCGACGCAACGGCAAGCAGCCAGTGGCAGTGAACCGGCGTCGCCCGTGCTTGCGCACGTAGCGGACCCGGCGTCTGAAACGGTCGAAACGGCTGAAACGGTGGAAACGGCTGAAACGGTCGAAACCGCCGAGAAGGTCGCTCCGACTGCAAGGGTCGCTCCCATCGACACGGCGACGCCGTTCGAGGTGCTCGCAGAATACGAGCGGCGCAGTCTGGCGCATGCCGCTGGCGTGCCCGAGCAGATTGAAGCGCTCGGCCTGTGGCGTGGCATCGGGTTTCGCATCGACGATCGCTACTTCGTCAGCTCCATTGCCGAGGTCAACGAGATCCTGACCATGCCGGCGGTGACTGTCGTGCCGGGCGCGCGCAGCTGGCTGCTCGGCATCGCCAATGTGCGCGGCAACCTGGTGCCGGCAATCGACCTGCGCGACTTCACCGGAGGGGGACGCAGTCCAACCGGCGACACCACGCGCTTGCTACTCATCCGCCAGCATGGTGGCAGTGCCGGTTTGCTGGTCGACGAAGTACTCGGGCAACGCAGCTTTTCGGAACAGCAGCTCAGCACCACGATTGGCGAAAGCGACGAGCGGTATGGGCGGTTCGTCGGCGAAAACATTCAATTGGGCGACGTGTTATGGGGCCTCTTCAGCATGGCCGCCTTGACGCGTAGCGCGGAATTCCAGCAGGCCGCAGCATGAAATGGTCTGGACCGATCGTCCCCGGCAGGTGGCGGAAATGGGCAAGAGGGGGTGAAGCGTGAGTACTACATCGGGTGCACTCAGGAGTGAGCGCAGCGGCAGCGCCAATACGGTGCTGTTCATGCTGTTGGGACTCCTGTTCATTTTCGCAATCATTGACTTTGGATTCCTGTATTACAACAACGTGCAGGATCGCAAGGCTGTCGCATACACGAACCAGATCCAGGTCTCGTCGCAGCAGCTCGCGAAATACGCTGCGGAAGCGGCCGGCGGCAATGATCTGGCGTTCCAGGAGCTCAAGAGCACGAGCGACAACATCGACACCTACGTGCAGGCCCTGAACAAGGGCGACAAGACCGGCATGCCGGGTTTCGCGAAAGATGCGGGGCTCGCGACCGAGCTTGGTGCGCTGACCAAGGCGTGGACGCAGTTGCAGAGCGATGCGACGAAAATCCTCAGTAACAAGGATGTCGTGCTCGGCGCGGCAACCAGTGCCAAGGACTTCACCGACAAGCTTTCCGGGCTCAACTCGCGCATGAGCGAAGTGGTCAACATCCTGACCGACAAAAACGCCAGTGGCTCGCAGGTCTACATCGCCTCGCGCCAGATGCAGCTTGCCGACCGCATGGGCGGTCGGGTGACGAAGATTCTTGCTGGTGGTGCTGACACGCAATCTTCGGCGGCCGGACTTGAGCGCGACTCGCGTCTCTATCAGACCGTCGTCACGGGCCTGCTCAACGGCGCTCCCGAGCTCAACATCAAGCCGCTCGACAACGTCAACGCCAAGCAGATCGTCAGCGACGTGGCCCAGCAATGGACGGCAGTGACCGACCCGGTCAAAAACATTCTCGGTGCAGCGACCAGCCTGCAGGACGTCAAGGACGCAGCCGACAAGACATTTACCGATGGCCAGGACGTGCTGCTGCGCGCGGCGAGTACGGCGCAGCGCATCGACGCGCGCTCTTCGAACAATTTTCGGTTTCCCAGTCCCTTGATGGGTGCGATTGCCGCCGGCGGCGCCATCCTGTTGCTGCTATTCCTCGGCATCAACCTGTTTCGCGACCAACAACGGCGCTACCAGCAGACCAACGATCTCAATCAGCGCAATCAAGACGCGATTTTGCGGCTGCTCGACGAGATGGGATCGCTGGCCGAGGGTGACCTTACGGTGAAGGCGACAGTCACCGAGGACATCACCGGCGCGATTGCGGACTCGGTCAACTTCGCGGTCGAGGCATTGCGCAGCCTCGTCACCACCATCAACGAAACCGCCGTGCAGGTTTCCGCTGCCGCGCAGGAAACGCAAGGCACCGCGACCAGCCTTGCGGAGGCGGCGCAGCATCAGGCTCGCCAGATTACCTCTGCGTCCGCGGCCATCAAGGACATGGCCAACTCGATCGATGACGTGTCGAAGAACTCGACCGACAGCGCCGAAGTCGCGCAGCGTTCGGTGCAAATCGCCGCCAATGGCGCGCAGGTTGTGCGCCAGACGATCCAGGGCATGGACTCGATCCGCGACCAGATCCAGGAAACGTCCAAACGCATCAAGCGGCTGGGCGAATCCTCGCAGGAGATCGGCTCGATCGTCGAGCTTATCAACGACATCGCTGAGCAGACCAATATCCTTGCGCTGAACGCCGCGATCCAGGCGGCGTCAGCCGGCGAAGCGGGCCGCGGTTTCGCGGTCGTCGCCGACGAAGTGCAGCGACTTGCCGAACGCGCTTCCGGCGCGACCAAGCGAATCGAAACCCTGGTGCAGACGATTCAGTCCGATACCAACGAAGCGGTTACCTCGATGGAGCAGACCACCGCGGAAGTCGTGTCCGGTGCCCGCCTGGCCGAGGATGCGGGTCACGCGCTGGGTGAAATCGAGAGCGTGTCGAACAATCTCGCCGGCCTGATTCAGGGCATCTCCAAATCGGCGAAACAGCAATCGGCAGCGGCCACGAATATTTCCGCGACGATGAACGTGATTCAGGAAATTACCTCGCAAACCTCGGTTGGTGCGAGCCAGACGGCCGAATCGATCGGCAACCTGGCCCAGCTCGCTTCGGATCTGCGCCGCTCGGTTGCGGACTTCAAGCTACCTGGATGAATCGCGTCATGCTCGCAATCCATCAATCCGCCGGCATTGACGGCGCGTCGCGCTGGTTGCGTCGACCGCCAGGGTCGGGAGTGGCTGCATGAAACTGCACGACGACGGCGATTTTACGGGCCTCAACTGGGTCAAGCCGGCGCTTGACGCCACGCTGCTGCAGGCGCGCGAAGCGCTGGAAACCTATGTCGAACATCCCGGCCAGATCGAGCCCATGCGCGAGTGCACGGCGCATCTGCATCAGGTGCAGGGCACGCTGCGCATGGTCGAGTTGTACGGCGCGGCGATGGTTGTTGAAAACATGGAGCGGCTCGCCGAAGCGCTGCTGGCCGATACCGTAAAGCAACGCGACGAAAGCTATTCGGTGCTGATGCGCGGCATGGTGCAACTGCCCGATTATCTGGAGCGGCTGCAGAGCGGGCACAAGGACATTCCGATCGTCCTGCTGCCCTTGCTAAACGACCTGCGGGCGTGCCGCGGCGAAAATCTTCTCAGCGAATCCGCCTTGTTCGCGCCGGATCTGGACGTTGCCTTGCCGGCAAGCGCCGACGGCAGCGCGCAACCGCTGGCGGCAGGTGACCTGCGCACGCAGGCGCTGCGCCTGCGTCTGGCGTTTCAGGCCGCCTTGCTGAAATGGTTCCGCGACGAGGGCACTTCGGAACATCTGCGTCGTTTGCTCGACGTGCTCGATCGACTGCGTGCCATTTCATACGCGCCCGAAGCGCGCCGCCTGTGGTGGGTTGCCGCTGGCGTGATTGAATCGGTGGAGAATGGCGGTCTCGAAGCGAGCGTCGCAATCAAGCTGCTGCTCGGCAGGATCGATCGCGAAATCCATCGATTGGCGATGCTCGGCGAAGTCGCGTTCGCAGCGGCGTCTTCGCGCGAACTGATCAAGAATCTGCTGTATTACTGCGCTCATTCGAGTGGACTGGGAGCGCGTGGCAATGCGGTCCGCAGTGCCTATCGGCTCGACACGCTGCTGCCGAGTGCGAGCGAACTGCAACATGCGCAAGGCTCCATGGCCGGGCGCAACAAGAACCTGCTCGGCACGGTGTCCGCTGCGATCAAGGACGACCTGTTGCGCGTCAAGGAAGCGCTGGATATCTTCCTGCGCAGCGGGCAATCGGATGCCAGCGAACTGGCTGGCCAGCTTGATGTGCTCGACCGCGTCGCCGATACGCTCGGCATGCTGGGTCTCGGTGTTCCACGTCGGGTCGTTACCGAACAACACGGCGTGATCGAGGAAATGATCGAACAGCGCCGCCCGGTTGATGAAGACGGTCTGCTCGATGTCGCCGGCGCATTGCTTTATGTCGAGGCATCGCTCGACGACCACATCGAACAACTGGGCGCGGGCAGCGACAACGAAGAAGCCGAAGCCGAGCAACTGAACTTGCCCAAGGCCGAGGCACGCCAGGTTGTCGACGCCTTGATGCGTGAGGCGGCAATCAATATCCAGCAAGCCAAGCACGACGTCATCGCCTTCATCGAGTCGCCCTGGGATCACGAACGTGTCGTGCAGATACCGCGGCTGCTGGAGGAAATCGCCGGCGCGCTGCGCATGCTCGGGCTCGACGACGCGGCGCAACTGATGACGGCAATTGTGCGATTTGTCGAGATCGAGTTGATCGCGCAACGGCGCGTTCCTACCGCTGAGCAAATGGACAAGCTCGCCGACGCTCTGACAGCCATCGAGTACTACCTGGAAGCGACCCGCGAGCAACGCCGTAATCGCGAAAAAATTCTCGACGTCGCGCGCGAAAGCATGCAAGCGCTCGGTTACTGGCCATTGCCGCCTGCACGGGAATCGATGGCAACCGACACACCGACGGCTTTCGTGCCGGTGAAGGCCGCCCCCGATGCGCAACAAGAAAAGGCAGCCGAGCTCGATCTGCAATCCGTCGCCGATCTGGCTTATGGCAATTTCGACGATTTGCCCGTACCGCCCGGCGATATGCCGGCTCCGTCACTCACTGCGGCCGAGCCGGCCGACGACGAATATGCGCAGACTGCGGCGCTTGACTCCGCGGCTTATCTGCCGAGCATCGACCTCCTGCCCGGTCATGATCTGCATGATCTGATCGTCGGCGAAGCGAGCACGCCGGAACCGGTCGGCCAAGATCTCGACGGACTGCGCTTGGCGGAAACCGGCACTGACGATATCGAATGGATCGAAATAGAGGAAGAAATCGAGGAAGAAGTCCCCCTCGACGAACCACAGGCAGCCGGGTTTCAGGGCGCTGCGGGCGAGGAAATCGACGACGATATCCGCGAAGTCTTCATCGAGGAAGTCGACGATGAGATCGCCAGCTTGCGGCGCCAGGTTCCGCTGTGGAAAGGCGATGTCGAAAATCTCGATGAGCTAAAAACGATCAGGCGTTCGTTCCACACACTGAAGGGTTCGGGCCGTCTGGTCGGGGCGCTTGCTCTGGGCGAATTCAGCTGGAAAGTCGAAGGCCTGCTCAACCGCGTGCTCGATGGCAGTGTTGCCGCGAGCCCGGCCGTCGTTGCCCTGGTCGATCACGCCATCGATGCGCTGCCCGGTTTGCTGGGCGCCTTGCGCGGTGAAACGGTCAGCTCGGCAAATCTCGCCGGCATCATGGAAACCGCCGATCGTCTGGCTGCGGGGGAGGAAGCGTGGCTGCCCGAATACGCGGTCGGCACGCGCACCGTGCGCCGCACCGTGCGCCGCCGGATTCCGGCAGCGCAACGCGAGTTGCCGGCGATTCGCGGCGACATCCAAAATGCCGGCAGTCTGGTCAACGAAGCGGGTGCTGACGAAGCGGCCGAGCTTGTTGCCGGGCCATTGCCCAACGTCGACCCGGTGTTGTTCGACATCCTGCAAACCGAAGTCGCGGCGCATTTGGGTGTGATCGAAAGCTACATCGCGCGGAGCGCAGTAGCGTTGGTGCCGGCCAGCGAGGAATTGCTGCGTGCCGCACACACATTGAACGGTGCGATCGCAATGGTCGACATCCCCGTCATCGGCCGTGTGCTCGCGCCGCTCGAAAGCTACATCAAGCGGCTGCGCGGTGAACAAGCGGCGCCCGGACCGGATGGCATCGCTGTACTGGAGGAAACGGTCGCGCTGACACGGGATGTCATGCAGCGGCTGGAGATGCGCAATCGCGACATGCCCGACTCGACAACGCTGGCCGAGCGAGTAATCGCGTTGAATGAACGCTTGCCTGAGCCGGCAGCGTCATGGCCGCTGTACAGTGAA
>JBDUED010000029.1:0-18467 GCA_040002595.1 Dokdonella sp.
GCCTTGCGCGAACGTCCGCGCACGCGTCTGTTCGTGCGCCGCGACAAATATGGCCGCTTTTATTCGTGCCTGGTGTATTTGCCGCGCGACCGCTTCAACACCCAGGTGCGCGAGCGCATCGAAGCGGTCTTGAAAAGTGCGTTGCATGGCGAACGCGTCGATTCGTCAATCCATGTCGGCGAATCACCACTGGCAAATCTGCATCTTGTGATCCGACCCCGGCCTGGCGATCACGCCGATTACGATACGGCCGAGCTGGAAAGCCGCATTGTGCAGACTGTTCGCAACTGGCACGACGAACTTCGCGAGCAGCTTGTGCGCGAGCTCGGCGAACCGCAGGGCAGCGAACTCGCAAGTGAGGCGCGCAGCCTGCCTGCCGGTTATGTCGAAGATGTCGCGCCCCAGGTCGCCGCAGGCGACGTGCGCGCGATGGCGAATTTGCGCAGCGACGATGACATCCACATGGCGCTGTACGAAGCGCCCGACGGCGATCTGCGCTTCAAGGTGATTCACTTCGGTGCACCGATTCCGCTTTCCGAAGCATTGCCGATGCTGGAGAACATGGGTGTACGCGTGCTCGCCGAGCATGTCTACACGCTCACCAAGAACGGACGCGAGCTGACCATCCATGATTTTGAAGTCAAGCCCAAAACGGCGTTGTCGTTCGCGCTGGCGGACGTACGCGAGCGCTTCGAGCGCGGCTTCGAGGCTATCTGGCGCGGGCGTGCCGAAAGCGATGGATTCAACAACCTGATCCTGTCCGCGCGCCTGGGCTGGCGTCAGGTAAGCGTGTTGCGCGGCTATTGCAAATACCTTTTGCAGACCGGGGTTACTTTCTCGCAGACTTACATGGAGGACACGCTCAACTGCTATCCAGCGATAGCCGGCCTGCTGATCGAATTATTCGAAGCCGGTTTCGATCCGCATCGCGAGAATCCCGACAAGGCCGCCATTGGCGCGGCTGGAACAGCGTTGGCCTGCGAAATGCGGGCGCTGGTGCCTGCGGCGGTCACCAAAGCTCATCCTCAATTTATCGACGAGCTCATTGCAGCGCGGATGGCGCCGCGTGTGCGTCAGATCGAGGTCGTCGCAAAGTCGATCAAGGCGTTGCTCGAAAATGTTGCCAGTCTCGATGAAGATCGCATCATGCGCGCCTACCTCGGCGTGATCGGCGCAACCTTGCGCACCAATTATTTTCAGGCCAGAGCCGGTGTGCCGGCCGCCTATGTAAGCTTCAAGTTCGATTCGGCAAAGGTTCCGGAATTACCCAAGCCACGTCCTTATCGCGAGATCTGGGTCTATAGCCCGCGCGTCGAAGGCGTGCACCTGCGATTTGGTCCCGTCGCGCGCGGCGGCCTGCGCTGGTCCGACCGGCGCGAGGATTTCCGCACCGAAGTACTTGGCCTGGTCAAGGCGCAGATGGTCAAGAACACGGTCATCGTGCCGGTGGGTTCCAAGGGCGGATTTTTCGTCAAGCACCCCCCAGCTAGCGGTGAGCGCGACGCCGTACTCGCCGAGGGCATCGCTTGCTACAAAATCTTCATCAATGGCCTGCTCGACATCACCGACAACCTCGTTGAGGGCAAGGTCGTACATCCAGCCGACGTGGTGCGCCATGATGGCGATGATCCGTATCTTGTCGTGGCTGCCGACAAGGGCACCGCGTCGTTCTCCGACATCGCCAATTCGATCAGCGCCGAACATGGTTATTGGCTTGGCGATGCGTTTGCGTCCGGCGGATCGGCGGGCTATGACCACAAGAAAATGGGGATCACGGCGAAAGGAGCGTGGGAATCGGTCAAGCGCCATTTCCGAGCGCTCGGCCGCGACTGCCAGAGCAAAGACTTCACCTGCGTCGGCATTGGCGACATGTCCGGCGACGTTTTCGGCAACGGCATGTTGCTGTCCAGGCACATCCGGCTCGTCGCGGCATTCGATCATCGCCATATCTTTCTCGATCCTGATCCGGATGTTGTGGCCTCGTTTGCGGAGCGCGAGCGCCTGTTTGCGCTTCCGCGCTCCTCATGGGCCGATTACGACACGAAGTTGATCTCGACCGGCGGTGGCGTGTTCCCGCGCAGCGCGAAGACGATTGCGGTCTCGCCGCAAGCCTGCCGTGCGCTCGGCGTCGACGAAGCAAGCGGCCAGATGACACCCACTGAACTGATGACGGCAATCCTCAAGGCGCCGACGGATCTATTCTGGAATGGTGGCATCGGCACGTACGTCAAGGCCGAAAGCGAGACCAGTGCCGATGTTGGCGACCGCGCGAACAATGCGCTGCGCGTCAATGGCAGCGACCTGCGCTGCAAGGTGGTAGGCGAGGGCGGCAATCTCGGCTTCACCCAGAAAGGCCGCATCGAGGCGGCGCAGCATCGGGTGCTGCTCAATACCGACTTCATCGACAACTCGGCCGGTGTCGACACCTCCGATCACGAGGTCAACATCAAGATCCTGCTCAACGACGCGGTCCATCGGGGTGAGTTGACGATCGAGCATCGAAACGCGCAGCTTGCGGCAATGACCGACGAGGTCGAGCGGCTGGTGCTGGCGGACAACTACCGCCAGAACCAGGCGATCACGGTCATGGAGCACATGTCGGTACATCGCTTGGGATCGAACGCACATTTCATCCGCACGCTCGAAGCGGAAGGCTTGCTTGATCGGCAGATCGAATCGCTCCCCTCGGATGCCGATCTTGCCGAACGCAAGCTGCGCCACCAGGGCCTGACCCGGCCCGAGCTTGCGGTGTTGCTTTCGTATTCGAAGATCAAGTTGTTCCAGCAATTGCTCGACTCGGATGTTCCTGAAGATCCGTATCTGTCCAAGGAACTGGTGCGTTACTTCCCGCAACCGCTGCGCGAGCGCTACGCCGATCACATGCAGCGCCATCGCCTGAAGCGCGAAATCATCGCGACCGTGGTCACCAATTCGATCGTCAATCGCATGGACGCGACGTTCGTGTTGCGCATGCAGGAGGACACTGGTCAGACGCCGGCCGCGATTGCCAAGGCGTATTCGGCAGTGCGCGAGATCATGGATGCACGCGCCATCTGGGCGGACATCGAGGCACTCGACGGAGCGGTCGATGAGGCCGTGCAGGTCGATGCGCTGTTGAAGATATGGGATTTGCTGCGCAACCTTACCCGCTGGCTGCTCAACCATCGCAGTGCCGGCCTCGGCATTGCCGGTGTGGTCGAACGTTATGCGCCGGGTGTCGCGCAATTGCGCACTGCGCTGCCCGGTGTCCTGACTGCCACCAGCCGCGCCGATTACGATGTGGACGCGGAAAAATGGCAGGGACTCGATGTGCCGGCCGCGCTCGCGCAGCGTCTGGCAAAGGTCCCGGTTCTCGGCGCCGCTCTCGATATCGTCGAGGTGGCACTCGAAAGCAGGCAACCCATCGAGCGTGTCGCCTCGGTGTTTTTCGAACTTGGCCAGGCGCTCGATATCGACGGTTTGCGTCGGCAGATCGAGAATCTTCCGGTCGAGAGCCGCTGGCACGCGCAGGCACGCGGATCGCTGCGTGATGAACTGGCTACCCAGCATCGCGCGCTGGCGAAGCAGATCCTTGCGGGGGCGTCCGATGCGGTCGAACATCCGGTCGCGCGCTGGCTCGAACGCGACGATCCGACGCTAAAGTTCACCCTCGGCCTGCTCGGAGAAATACGCACACAGACGGTGGACTATCCGATCGCGTCGGTTGCACTGCGTCGCTTCGCGCAACTTGTGCAGGCTGCGAGCCAGTAACGTAGCGCGCTGTTCTGGGCGGTCGCGACCACTTTCGCAATGGACAAAGCGCGCGCGCCACATGTGCTGATCCTGGGAGGAGGTTTCGGCGGATTGACAGCGGTGCGCGCGCTGGCCACGGCCCCGGTGCGCGTCACGCTCGTCGATCGCACGAACCACCATTTGTTCCAGCCGTTGTTGTATCAGGTCGCCACGGCAGGGCTTTCATCGCCGGATATTGCAGCGCCGCTGCGACACATCGTGCGCAAGCAGCGCAACCTGACCGTACGCATGGACGACGCACTGGAAATCGATGTGCACGCGCGGCGCGTGACGCTCGCACATGGCGCGCTTGACTACGATTATCTGATCGTCGCGACGGGTGCCCGAGATGCGTACTTCGGGCACGACGAGTGGGCGCCGTTTGCCCCCGGGCTGAAGACCCTCGACGACGCGCTGCTGATTCGCCGACGCTTGCTCACTGCATTCGAGTCGGCAGAACGTGAATCGGATCCGCAGGTGCGCTCGGAATGGCTGAGCTTCGTCATCATCGGTGGCGGTCCGACCGGCGTGGAATTGGCCGGCACGCTGGCCGAAATCGCGCGCCATACCTTGCCGCGGGAATTTCGACGCAGCGATCCACGCAGCGCCGCCATCCATTTGATTGAAGCCGGCCCGCGCCTGCTCGCGTCGATGCCTGCGTCGTTGTCGATCAAGGCGCGTCTGCATCTCGAAAAACTCGGTGTCACTGTGCTGACCGGTCAGCCGGTCACGGCTGTCGATGCATGCGGCGTCACGCTCGACGAACGCCGTATGGCGGCGCGTACGGTGCTGTGGGCCGCTGGTGTTGCGGCGTCATCGCTCGGTGCCCAGTTGGGCGCCGAGCGCGATCGGGCAGGCCGGGTCAAGGTGGAGGCGGACCTGTCGTTGCGCGCACACCCGGAAATATTCGTGATCGGTGATTTGGCGACGGTTGCACACGAAAACGCGCTGATTCCCGGCGTCGCGCCCGCTGCGAAACAGATGGGTGCGTTCGCGGCGCAGGCGATTCGTGCGCGGATTGAACAGCGTCCATGCTCTGCGTTCCGCTACCGCGATTACGGAACTCTCGCCACGGTCGGACGCATGGCGGCGGTGGTCGATCTGCGCGGGGTGCATATTTCTGGCCCCATCGCGTGGCTGTTCTGGCTGCTCGCGCATATTTTCTTTCTGATCGGGTTTCGCAATCGTCTGGTGGTGATGATTGACTGGATCTGGTCGTATTTCACCTATCAGCGCAATGCGCGGATCATCATTGGAGGCGAAACCGACGGAGGGAACGCAGGAACGCGGGACTCGCGCGACCGATGATGACGTTCGATTGCAAAGGCGATTCAGCGCGCCGTTCGGCATCAGCGGGTATTTTTGAACTTCAGGTGGCTGCGGCCAAAGGAGCATCGATGGACTTTGACATCCGACGCAACGACGCGGCACACCGCTTCGAAACAACGCTCGAAGACACGCTCTGCGTGCTCGACTATCGCCTGCACGACGGGGTGCTTTCGATCGACCATGTAGGCGTGCCGCAACCAGTCGCTGGCCGTGGCATCGCAGCGGCGTTGACGAAAACCGCACTCGACACCGCGCGTGCCGAGAACTGGCGGGTGGTTGCCCATTGTCCCTACGCCGCTGCCTGGATCGAGCGCCATCCGCAGTATCGCGACCTGCTCAATCACGTCTAGCGCCACGGGTAACCCCTGAGGCGCGCTTGCCGGTTGCGCACGTGCATGTCCCGACACGATTCTGCAGCACCAATTGCGTGCGCCAGATCACATCGCCCATGCGACCCACACACGGGGCAAGCCGTCGACCCGTGCGCTGCGCTCCGATGGCAGACTGCTAGAATGTTTCAGATCGTCACGTCGATATGGGGCGCAGTGAATCGGCACGCGGCGGAACGTTCGAGGGCGTCAGGAATGCCCTGCGGCACGAGATATCGGTCAGTGTGAAACCAACGGGAGCGAATGAAATGAGCAAGTCGATGTATGCGATCGTGTTGGCGTTGGCTGGCATGGCGACGGCCGGCAGCGTGTTTGCGGCGGGCAAGCCTTCCATCGGCGTCGCCGAATTCAAGAACGAATCGGGCGCAGCGTGGTGGCGCGGCGGCGTGGGCTGGGAACTGTCGGGCATGCTTTCGAACGAACTGTCGAGCAGTGGCGATTTCCGTGTCGTGGAGCGCAGCAAACTCGGCAACGTGCTTGAGGAACAGAACCTGGCCGCCTCCGGCCGTGTTCGTTCGGGTACTGGGGCGAAGATGGGGCAGGTGACCGGCGCGGATTATCTGGTGTTCGGTACCGTTACCTCGTACGAGGAAAATACCGCCAGCACGGGCGGCGGCTTGAGCTTCCGCGGCATTTCGCTGGGCGGCAAGAAGTCCGAGGCGTATCTTGCGATCGACGTGCGCGTGGTCAACGCGACCACCGGCGAAGTCGATTTCTCGCGCACGATCGAAGGCCGAAGCTCAGGCGGAGGCATGTCGGTCGGCGTTTTCCGCGGCGGCTTCGGCGGCGATCTGGCGCACGAGGAAAACACGCCCGCCGGCAAGGCAATCCGCGCCGCGCTGGTAGAGGCGACCGAATACCTCGATTGTGTGATGGTCAAGCGCGGCAGTTGCGAAGCCGAATTCGGCGCCAAGGAAAAAAAGCGCCGCGAGGGCGACAAGAAGGCACTCAAGCTCGACTGAGCAATATTGCAAGCTGGCCTGAGCGCAGCGATGCACTACGTGCTGTGTGGCTGACGAAGACACCGTAGCGGGCTCGTCCGCCATGGTTTCCCGGAAACGGCGGATTTGATCCGCCGTTTTTTTTCATTTGCGGACGAACTCAGCGCGGCGAACGCGGACCGCGACGATTTGGCGTGGTGTTACCGCCGCCATGGTGTTTGCCGGACGTGTTGCCGTCATGCAATGAATTGCCCGGTGAGCCAGTCTGTGGTTTGCGCGGCCCGCCAGGGCGCGGACCCTTGGCGTGCGGCGGACGCGCTTGATACGGACTGCTCGGTGCGACATTGCCATTGCGTCCGGCATTTCCTGGCGATGCGCCATCATGGAAGGGCTTGCGCGGTCCATTGCCGCCGGGACCGTGTGCGTTCGGCGGACGCGGTCCGTGCGGACCGTTCGGGTTTTGCGGGCGGGCGCTGTTTCCTCGCGGTCCATTTGCATCCGGCGGACGAGTGCGATTGCCGTGTGGCGCGTTTGTATTGCCGCGCGGCCCATTTGAATTTTGCCCATGCGGCTGGAACTGGCCGGGCTGGGATGCGCCGACATACGGTTGTGCTTCGCCCGGGCGGGCACCGCGGCGCTGACGACCGGGCTGGCCTGCGCTGTCGGGAAACCAGCTTCGCAGTACGGCGGGACTCAACCCAGGTTCGCTATAGGCGTTGCTGCGCGGTTGGCCTTGGCCGTGACTCTGGCCGGAGGCAGCGCGACCCGCGCCGCGCCCTTGGCGCTGGCCTTGCCCCGGCCCACGCTGTCCCGGAGATTGCCCCGGTCCACGCCGACCCGGGTTTTGGCCCGCACGGGGCCCGCCCTTGCCGGGCGCGCCGCGCGGTTTGCGCGAAGGCTTGCCGGCTCCGGGACGCCAGCCGTCGTCGCGCACGCGATCGAACGCGGCAAATTCGCGCGCCTCGTCATTGCGCGCGCTCGTCCACGCCTGCTGAGCCTTTGGGTTGGCGTGGAATTCGGTCGGCGTCGCACGACGCTGGCCAATCACTGGCGCGAGAGTCAGACGCGGTGCACGTTCGTGGATGCCGCTGCGCTGGCGCAACTGGTTGATCTGTCCGGCATCGAGTTCGGAAAAACGCCCACGCAACAGGCCGCGCGGCAATTCGATGCTGCCGTAGCGGATGCGCTTCAAGCGGCTGACCATCAGGCCCTGTGATTCCCACATGCGCCGCACTTCACGGTTGCGCCCTTCGCGCAAGGTCACGCGAAACCACGAATGGCTGTTGCCGCGGCTGACCACCGCGATCTCGTCGAAATGCGCCGGGCCGTCTTCGAGGTCGATGCCGCTGCGCAGCTTCTCGATTGTTTCGTCGGGCACTTCGCCGTGCACGCGGCAGATGTATTCTCGCTCGATCTCCGAACTTGGATGCATCAGCGTGTTGGCCAGTTCGCCATCAGTGGTGAGCAACAGCAAGCCGGTGGTGTTGATGTCGAGGCGGCCGACTGCGATCCAGCGCGCGCCCTTAAGCTGCGGCAACTGTTCGAAAACGGTTGGACGGCCTTCTGGGTCTTCGCGCGTTGCGACGACGCCATCGGGTTTGTTGTAGACAATGACCTGCGCGTGTTCGGCGGCATCGGCCACGACCACGAAGCGCTTTGCGTCCAATTCGATGCGGTCGCCGGCATGCACACTCTGGCCCACGGTTGCCACCGCGCCGTTGAGCTGCACCTCGCCGGCCTCGATGCGCGCTTCGAGCATGCGCCGCGATCCAAGTCCGGCATTGGCGAGGACCTTGTGCAGGCGTTCCTCGACCATCGGCGCGTCATCGATGCCGTCGGAGGAACGTTTCAGTTTCAGGATCGAGCGTGAAGGTGTGGTCATGCGACGGATTCCGGAGAGTCTTTTTCGGCGTTGCCGGCAAGCGGCTCTTCGCTGATGGATGGGGAGGACGCAGTGTCGCCATTCGCGGCGATACTTTCGGATGGGCGGGGGTCAACGTTTTCGATTGCGCTGGAGTCGGAGTCGGTGCATTCATCGCCGGAACTGGAGGCAGCTTCGTCGCCCATGTCTACCGCCGCGATGATTTCCCCAGGCGCGCCGAACACCAGTTGCGGATCGAGTTCCTCGATGTCGCGCAGCTCGCTGAGCGGCGGCAGTTCATCCAGCGACTTGAGATTGAAATAATCCAGAAACTGCTTGGTGGTGCCGAAAAGCGCAGGTTTGCCGGGCACGTCGCGATAACCGACGACGCGCACCCATTCGCGTTCCTCGAGCGTGCGCACGATGTGGGTCGACACCGCGACGCCGCGAATCTGCTCGATCTCCGGGCGCGTGATTGGCTGGCGATACGCAATCAGCGACAGCGTTTCGAGTAGTGCGCGGGAGTAGCGCGACTGGCGCTCGCTCCAAAGCCGAGTGACGAACCGGTGCGCGTCCTGGCACACCTGGTAGCGAAAACCCGACGCGACCTCCACCAGCTCCACGCCGCGCCCCGCGCAATCCTCTCGCAACTGGGCCAGCGCCTTGGCGAGGTCCTCGTGCGGTGGCATGTCCAGCTCGTCGAACAGGTTCGACAGTTGCGGCAGCGTCAGCGGATGCGAAGACGCGAGCAGGGCCGCTTCAATGATGCGTTTGAGGGCGTCGATTTCGAACATCGTATCGTGAGTAACCGGAAAAAGTGGCGTCATCCCGACGAATGCCGGAATCCATTTTGATTTGTTCGCGCAAGAGCCATGTGGACTTGGGTGTTCGCAATGACGAACCTGTAAATTTTCCGCCTGCGCATGTTCTGCAACCAGTCAGGCCGCCGTTGCCAGCGATTTCAGGTAGATCGGCGCGAGCGCCACCTCCTGCATGATTTCGACGAGTTGCTCCTTGGCCAGTTCCAGCAACGCGAGGAAGGTGACGATCACGCCGGCGTATCCTTCGCTGGCATCGAACAGATTCTCGAAACGGTGGAACTCGCCGTCGCTGAGCGTGCGCAACACGTCGCTCATTCGGCTGCGCACATTGAGCGCGTCGCGCTGAATCGCGTGGCGACCATACAAATCGACGCGTTTCATCACGTCCTTGAGCGCAAGCAGCAGTTCGCGCAGATCGACCGGCGGCGGCAAACGCACGATGTTGCGGTCCTCCACGAGGACGTGCGCCGTCGCGAAATCGCGTTCCTGGCGCGGCAACGCGTCGATATCCTCGGCCGCTTTCTTGAAGCGCTCGTATTCCTGCAGCCTGCGCACAAGCTCCGCGCGCGGATCGGCTTCGGAACTTTCTTCGCTTGGCGGTCGCGGCAGCAGCAGACGCGACTTGATCTCGGCCAGAATTGCGGCCATTACCAGATATTCGGCCGCGAGCTCCAGCTTCATCTCGTGCATCAGATCGATGTAATCGACGTACTGACGCGTAATTTCAGCGACAGGGATATCGAGGATGTCGAGATTCTGGCGTCGGATCAGATACAGCAGCAGATCAAGCGGCCCTTCGAAGGCATCCAGGATGACCTCGAGCGCGTCCGGCGGGATGTACAAATCCTGCGGCATGGCGAGCACGGGCAGGCCGCGCACCATCGCAAGTGCAATTTCCTGCTGCTGCGGGACCTGCGCAAAGGCACTGGCCGGGATGTCGGGACTTTGTTGTGCGGCGGTCTGATTCATGCTCGATCCCATGACAACGGCGCCTCACGGCGCGGGTCATGCCAAAGATCATTGAGAGTTGCGGCGTGGCGTGCGGATCAAAAAAAGCCCGCGACGGCCCCTGCAACAAAGGACCCCCGGACCGTAATCCGGAGGTCGTAAAACCGTTCAAAGTTTTCGAGTAGCGCCGGGGGCAAATATATCGCCGTGCTGCGCGCGGGGATTCCGGGCTCTCGATTGACGCCTAGCCTACGGGCAATCGCGGCAATGCGCAATCGGCTGAGCACGGCGGCATTCATCCACGGCAGTTGCATCGGGTACCATATTCGACCGTCACAGGATGACCTTCCCGATGTGGTATGCGATTGTCGGCAACGATGTCCCCGCGTCACTGGCGCGCCGGGAGTCCGCGCGTCCGGCGCATCTTGAGCGCCTGAACACGTTGCGAAATGAGGGCCGGTTGCTGCTGGCAGGCCCGTTTCCAGCCATCGATTCCGACGACCCCGGGCCAGCCGGATTCAGCGGCAGCCTGATCGTCGCCGAATTCGATGATCTTGCCGCCGCGCGAGCGTGGGCGGATGCCGATCCGTATGCGGCAGCCGGCGTGTATCGCGAAGTCGATGTGCGTCCGTTTCGCAAGGTGCTGCCTTGATCGATCGGATCGCGGCGATCGAGGCGTGCCTGACGTCTGCGCTGGAACCGCTGGAACTGCTCGTCGTGGATGAGGGCCATCGCCATGTCGGTCACGCAGGCGCGCGCGATGGGCGGGGGCATTTCCGCGTGCGCGTGGTCAGTGTCGCGTTTCGTGGACAATCACCGCTGGCGCGCCATCGGGCGGTGTACGCGGCGCTGGGGCCACTGATGCAAACCGATATTCACGCGCTGGCGCTCGACGCCCGCGCTCCGGAAGAACAATGACCCGCAACGATCATTGCGTTGCCTGCTCGCGCTTTTGAGGTTCGTTTCGATATGCGTCTGACCACCATCAAACTCGCCGGATTCAAGTCCTTTGTCGATCCGACGACCCTGCATTTCCCCACCAACATGACCGGCGTTGTCGGCCCGAATGGTTGCGGAAAATCGAACATCATCGATGCGATCCGCTGGGTCATGGGCGAGAGCGCGGCCAGTCGTCTGCGCGGCGATGCGTTGACGGATGTGATTTTTTCCGGATCGAGCGGACGCAAGCCGGTGGGCAGTGCGATGGTGGAATTGCTGTTCGACAATTCGGATGGCGTCATTGTCGGGGAATACGCCAGTTACAACGAAATTTCGGTCAAGCGGATCGTCAGTCGCGATGGCCAATCGCAGTATTTTCTCAATGGCGTGCGCTGTCGCCGGCGCGACATCACCGATCTTTTCCTCGGCACCGGCCTCGGCCCGCGCAGCTATTCGATCATCGAACAGGGCATGATTTCCGAGATTGTCGAAGCCGATCCGGAACAGTTGCGCAATCATCTGGAAGAAGCCGCCGGCATCTCCAAATACAAGGAGCGGCGCAAGGAAACCGAGAGCCGCATCAAGGCGACTCGCGAAAATCTCGATCGCGTGCGCGACGTGCGCGATGAAGTCGACAAGCAACTCGAACACTTGAAGCGTCAGGCGCGCACCGCCGAACGCTGGCAGGCGTTCAAGGACGAGCAGAAGAAAAAGGAAGCACAGGTCAAGGCGCTCAATCTACGCGCGGCGCAGACAGAACTCGAAGTCCATTCCGGCGCACGCAACAAGGCTGAACTTGCAATCGAGCAACAGCTTGCGCAGCAGCGGCATACCGAAGCGGCACTGGAAACCGGCCGCGAGAAACACAGCGCGGCGGGCGATCACGTGAACGCGGTGCAGGCGCAGGTTTACGGTGTCGGCGCAGAGATCGCGCGAGTCGAACAACAAATTCAGCACAGCAAGGAATTGGCCGCACAACTCGAACGCGCGCGCCACGAGACTGAGCGTGCGCATGCGGAACTCAGCGAGCACATCGACGCCGATCGCCAGCGCTTCGAGGAGTTGGGCGCGCAGCTCGCCGATGCGCAACCGCAACTGGCGACATTGCGGGCGGCGGATGAGGAAGCGGGCCAGGCCCTGCGCATCGCCGAGGTCAGACTCGCCGAATGGCAAGCCGCATGGGACCAGCATGCGCAAGCGACTTCGCAGGCGGCCCAATCCGCCGAAGTTGAACGCACGCGCCTGGATTATCTCGATAAACAGTGTCTTGCCGCCGATCAGCGCCGAAATACGCTTGAAACCGAGCGCAGTGCGGCGAATCTGGACGAACTTGGCAACGCCCTGCGGATGCTTGATACCGAGCATCGCAGTTTGCGCGAGCAGGTCGACACACATACCGCGGCGCTCGACCAGCGTCGCAGCGCGGCGGAAATTGCGCTGGAACGCGAACGCGCAACGCACTCGGCGCTGAGCATCGCACGTGGCAACCTGGAAAACTTGCGCGGGCGCCTCGGTTCGCTGGAAGCGCTGCAACACGCCGCGCTCGGAGAAACCGGTGGCGCTGTGCGGGAATGGCTGAACCGTCTCGGGCTTGATGAATGCAAACGTTTGGGTGAGACGTTGCAGGTCGACGCGGGCTGGGAATGCGCAGTCGAGACCGTGCTCGGCGGTTGGCTGGAATCCGTGTTGGTCGAAGATGCACAGGCGCTGGCTGGCGATCTCGCTTTACTGGGGGAGTCCGATCTGGTCCTGATGGCCAGTGGCGAATTAGGGCGTGACGGATCGGCGCGGGACGTCCCTGGCGATTCGCTCGCCGCGCGCGTGCGCGGCCCGGCGGCAGCGCGCGAATGGCTGGCACAGGTGCGCACAAGCGCGTCGCTGGCGGCTGCGTGCGCGCAAGTGGCGGCGCTCCGTTCCGGTGAATCCCTGGTCACGCCGGAGGGCGAATGGATCGGCGCCGGTTTTGTCCGCATCCAGCGCGGAGGTAGTGCGCAGATCGGCGTGATCGCGCGCGAACGCGAGATTCGCCAATTGGCTGCGCGCTTAAGTGAACTCGAAAACGAGATTGGTGGTCACGTCGAGTCGCTCGATCGCGGCAAGCTCGAACGCATCGATGCCGAACGGGTGCGCGACGACGCGCAACGCGAGCTGTACACAGCGCACCGGCGCCTCGCCGAAGTCGCTGGCCAGTTGCAGAGCCACCGCGGCCGCATCGACAGTGCCAACGAACGCCTGCTGCGAGTCGCCCACGAGCTCGAAGAAGTAAACACACAGGTCGACAGCGATCGCGAGCGATCGCGCGAGGCACGCGGCCGCCTCGATACCGCGGTCACCACCATGGGCGATCTCGAACTGCGTCGCCAGCAGCTTGATGCCGAACGCCGGGCGTTGCTTGAAGCGCGCGAGGAAGCACGCATGAATTCGCTCGAAGCGCGCGACGCGGCGCTCCAGCACGCGTTGTCGAACGAATCGCGGCGCACTGCCTCGGCGGCGCTGGAACAATCGCTGCAGCGCATGCACAGCCAGCTCGCGCAGGTTGCCACGCGCCGTGGCGAAATCGCCGCGCAACTCATGTCGGGCACCGATCCGCTGAGCGGCCTGGAAACCGAACGCCAGACGCATCTGAACCAGCGATTGCTGGTCGACAAACAGATGGTCCAGGCGCGCCAAGCACTGCAGGAACACGACGCCGAACTGCGCCGGCTCGAACTTGAACGCCATCGATTCGAGCAGGCGCTCAACGAGCAGCGTGAATTCGTCGCTGAGCTGCGCCTGCGTGAGCAGGAACATCGTCTGCACGCGCAAGCGCTGAGCGTCGCGATTGTCGAAGCAGGCTTCGACGTGCAGGCCGTCGTGGATGCGTTGCCCGGTGACGCCGACGCGGCACTATGGCAGGCTGAGCTGGGCGAACTGGAACAAAAGATCCGCCGCCTCGAACCGGTCAACCTCGCTGCAATTCAGGAATACGACGAGCAATCGCAGCGCAAGACATATCTCGATGCGCAATTGACCGATCTGACCACCGCGCTGGAAACGCTCGAAGGCGCGATCCGCAAGATTGACAAGGAGACCCGCGCGCGTTTCAAGGAAACCTTCGATCAGGTCAACACCGGTGTGCAGGAACTCTTCCCGCGCTTGTTCGGCGGCGGCCATGCGCATCTTGAGATGACCGGTGACGATCTGCTTTCGACTGGCGTGACGATCATGGCGCGCCCGCCGGGCAAACGCGTGAGTTCCATTTCATTGCTGTCGGGTGGAGAAAAGGCGCTGACTGCGGTAGCGCTGGTTTTCGCGATTTTCCGACTCAATCCGGCGCCGTTCTGCCTGCTTGATGAGGTCGATGCGCCGCTGGATGAAGCCAATGTCGGACGTTTTTCGTCGCTGGTCGGCGAAATGAGCGAACAGGTGCAATTCATCTTCGTCACCCACAACAAGGCGACGATGGAATCCGCACGGCAACTGTGCGGCGTTACCATGCGCGAGCCGGGGGTATCGCGGCTGGTCCAGGTCGATCTCGCCGAAGCAGCTAAACTTGCCGGCGCGGCGTAATTGTCGTAACGCAAGCTCGAGGCACACCTTCATGGATTGGAATCCCGCAGTCGGCATCCCGCTCATCGTCATCGGCCTGATCGTGCTGGTGCTGATCTATCTTTTCGGGCGGCCGAAAAAACCTGGCCAAGGCGAACGTCACATTCTTCGACGCGGCGATGGCGGTCGCGTGGAGCCGACCTTTGGCGATCCGGCCACCGCGGGCGAGCCAGAGCAAGGCGAGCTCGATGTCGCGACGCGTGCTGCGCTCGACCATGTGGGCAATCCGGCGCGTGCAGCGTCCTCGCGCTCGAGCGTCGGCACACGCCCGGATCGTCAGATCGAACGCATCGTGACTTTGTTTGTGGCCGCACGCGAGGGCGAATCGCTGGTCGGCTCGGATGTCGTCATTGCCGCCGAGAAAGCCGGCCTGCAGTTCGGCGACATGGGCATCTTCCATCGTCCGGTGCTCGGCAAAGTTGTCGAAGGCCCGGTGTTCAGCATGGCCAACATGGTCAAGCCGGGCAGTTTCGACATGACTAAGCTGGACAGTGTTCGTACACCAGGCGTCACCTTGTTCATGACCTTGCCAGGCCCGCTGCCGGCGCTTGATGCCTGGGAAATGCTGCTGCCAACGGCGCAGCGCCTGGCGGAATTACTTGACGCGCAAGTGCTCGATGAAAGCCGTAACGCACTCGGCAGGCAGCGCATTGCGCATATCCGCGATGAACTGCGTGCGTGGGACAGGCAGCAGGAACGCAACCAGATTCGGCCTGGGCGCTGAGTCAAAGCGACGTTCGCGACCTGCTTTGATGCGCACTTCGCAGCGCGCCACAACGTGTTCGGGGATCTCGTCCTTGTTGCGGAAGGGGTAGGAAAGAGTGCGCTGGCTGATCCCCGGTTGTTCCGCAATATGGTTGGGACTGACGTTCGATTCGCCCTGCGCATGGAGCATCGCCGGGCTGACGTCGAGGATGCGCTGGCGGGTCTGAAGCGCCATGTCTGACCGTCGCGTCACGACAGGGGCAATCAACTGCCGAGTTTCTTCACCAGATCGACATATTTCTGTTTCGCATCGTCGCCTCTGGTGCCCTTGAGTTTGCCCCAGGCTTCGTATTTCGCGGTGCCGACAAAATCAAAAAATCCCGGCTTGGGTCCGCAAACATCGCCTTCCGAACCTTGCTTGTACAAGGCATAGAGTTTGAGGAGGGTGTCATTGTCGGGACGCTCGACAAGCGTCTTCACGTCTTCGGCAGCTTGTTCGAAGCGGGAATCGAGGTCGGACATGGAGGTTCCACCGTCACTATGCGCAGTGCCAATGCGCGAGCTTACAACAGCGCGCTGCTGCGGTGAATCGGCATGGCCAGCCGGGTTCAAGCGCGGTTATGTACAGCGTCATTGCGGGAAGAAAGGGCAGGGGCGAGCAATCGCGCGAATTTCGCTCACATCGCGGGTGACCCGCACCATCCTGATGCTCGTACTTGCCAGATCGCGCAGCACAAGCTGCGCTTCGCCTGGCGGCAGCTTTGCTGCACCAAACGGCTTGACTACCGTTTTGTCGCACTTCGCACTCGCCCCTGCCGGCCCCGTGCTGCGCTCCCACCGGAACGGAGCGCGACTCATTGGTGTGGGAGCGAAGAAAGCCGCGAAACCTGGGTCTGACGAACAGCGTGATTACTTCGGGGTGCGCTTCGTGGACGCACGCTTCGCCGCGGCAGGCTTCTTGGTCGCCTCGCGTGCGTCGCGGGCGAGGTCGTCGATCCGTTTGTTCAGTGCCTGAATATCCTCCTGGCTCGGAATGCCCAGACGGCCGAGCGTGCGCGCGACGCGATCCTCGAACACGCGTTCGAGCTTGCTCCAGGTTTGCTGGCCGCGTTCGCGAACCTGACCTACCGTGGTTTCGACATTGCCACGCATTTCATTGACGCGTTTCTCGGTGAATTTGCGCGTCTTGGCGTCGAGCGCGGTGCCTTCCTTGACCAGCGACTCAAACAGCTTGCCGCCTTCCGCTTGCGCCTTGGAGAATGCGCCGAGGCCGGCCAGCCAGATCTGCTGCGCCGAATCCATCACCGCCTTGCCGACGCTGCGCGCGTCGTTCGTTGCTGCTTGCGCCGTTGCGCGTGGATCGGGTTTTGGTGTCGCCATGATCGAATCCTCATGATTGCTGGACGAAGCGGGCGCCGCGCGTGGAGGGAGTGGTGGCGGGTTGCGCTAGAGCAGACACATTACATCAGCGGCGCCTAGACAATGTATTCGTCGAGTCGCCGTTCGATTTCGCGTTCGATGACGGGCTTCAATGCGCTCATCATGAAACCCAGTTCGACGCGCACGTGGACGTCATTTTTCGCCACGGCGATTCGACCCTTCACGCCGCTGCGCTCGAAATGCAATTCATCCCCGTTCCAGTTATGCGCGACCCCGTATTCCCGGGCGATGACTTGTGCGACTTTCTCGACCGCCGCCTTGGCAGCCTTGATGCTGATCTGGTGCGCGCGGCGTATGTCGATGACGGCCATGACGTTCTCGCAAACGGGATGCTGGTAGTGGTGCATGATGCCCTAGCCAACGGCGCCCGTGGAATGGGGTTCGCATCTTCGCCCAGCGCTTCGGGGCGCGCTGTAGGCTGTGATAAAGTGCGCGACCCTTCCATCAATCCGATGCGATGCGCCTGAGTTTTGCCAATGGCGAACACGCCGATTTTCTCCTCGAAGGCGGTGCCGCAAGTCTCGGTAATGCCAGCGGCAACACACTCGTGCTCGCCGGCCCGGATATCGCGGCCCAGCACGCGCGTCTGACCGAAGATCGTCGCGGCGTCGTGCTTGAAGTGCTCGATCCCGCTGCCCGCACTCACGTCAACGCGCGACCCGTGCGCGAGAAGGCGCTGCTGCGTTGTGGCGACGTGTTGTGCCTGGGCAAGGTCACGATCACGCTGAAGGCGGATCGTGATGATCTGATTGAAACCTCGATACCGCCGGAATCGGTGCCTCCGGCCACCGCACAAAGCCCGTCGCGAGTGATCCTGCGCGGTGTGTCCGGTAGTCATTTCGGCCGCACCATCGCAGTCAATCATCGGATCGTGGTCGGCAGCGGGGCCGACTGCGGTTTGGTAATGGAGGAAGGACAGATCGTCTCGCGGCACGCGTCGATCGAGAATGTCGACGAGTCGATTTATCTGCGCAACATCGGCGGCGCGCGCAATGGCAGCATGGTGAATGGGGTGCGCGTGACGGACGCGATTGTCTATCCCGGCGATCAGGTCGCATTCGAGCGCAATTATTTCATCGTCGAAGCGCCAGGTTTACCTGCGCGTGGACAAGCCCGTGCCGACGATGCGCAACCGCTTGACGTCGTTGACGATCGGCAAGCAAGCGGCGTTGCCGCACCACCGCGGGCGCGCGGCGCCATATGGTGGCTCATCGGCGTTGCGGCATTGATAGCCCTGGCACTTGGACTGCTGATTCATCGAGGCATCTAGCACTTCTGGATATTCCCGATCAATGAACCGAAACGCGTACCAGCGCTGGTGATTGCCGGTAGTGATCGGGGAAAACTCGCTTCAGGTTTTCGATTTTCGGCAGATCGTTCACGGCTATATAGGGACTGTCCGGATTCAGCGTCAGGTAATCCTGGTGATACGCTTCGGCGGGATAGAACGCTTTGCCGCGCTCCACTGTCGTGACGATGGGCTTGCCATAAGCGTTGGACTGCTTGAGTTGAGCGATATAGGCGCTTGCCACCTTGGCTTGTTCGTCATTTGCGACAAAGATCGTGGAGCGATACTGGGTGCCGCCGTCCGGACCCTGCCGATTGAGTTCCGTCGGGTTGTGCGCTACCGAAAAATAAATCTGCAGCAACTGTCCATAGCTAATCTGGCGCGGGTTGTAAGTGATCTCCACGGATTCCGCGTGCCCTGTGCTGCCGCTGCCAACGGTTTGGTAAT
>JBDUED010000030.1:0-18022 GCA_040002595.1 Dokdonella sp.
ACGGCCTGAGTTTCCTTGGTCCAGAAAATAAGAAGGCGGGCCACGTGCCCGCCTTTTTTTGCTTCTGTGCGCCTTCAGAAGGGTGATTCCACCGCTTGTGCGAGCATTTCGCGCAACGGATCGAGGGCGCTGCCGTAGCGGTGCGCCCGGGCGGTATCGGTACGCAAAGGCTCGCGCACCTGCGCTGCACTCGCCGTCTGCACACTGCGTTCGACCTCGTGGAAACGCAGGCAGGCGGGATCGAACGGCAGACCGCAAAAATCGAGCAGGGCGCGGATTTCGCGCTCCGGGTCGAGGGTCAAGCGCTCATGCATCACTTCAAGGACACAACCCGGGTAACGCCGATCCCACACGTGCATTGCGTGGTTGTAATCACGCCACAACGCGACGAGCTCCGCCAGATCGTAGGTGAAAGCAAGATCGCTTGCGAACATCTGGCGAAACGCACCGAGGCACGTCTCCAGCGCGTCTCGACGGCAATCGATGATGCGAGCGCCCGGCAGCATGGCACGTATCGCCCCTATGTAGCGCCAGTTAAGCAAGGCCTTGTCGGTAAAAAGAGGTCGCGTTCCGCGGCGATGAGCGATGCGCTCAAGATAGCTGCGCCCCAACCGCTGCCAATCGCGTGCATCCGCGTCCGCCACCCATGATGGAAAGTCGCCGCCCCGGCGCTCCGATTCGAGACGGATGATGTCACTGAGATCGGTCAGTTCTCCGCCAGCGGTGACCTGCGGATGAGCGCAAAGTATCTGCTCGATCAAGGTCGAGCCGGAGCGCGGCATGCCGACCAGAAAAATGATGTCGCGGCCGTCAGACACTTCGGATGGAGTTGCTGGCAACTCGGTAAATGCCTGTTCAATGGCGCGGATGTGGCGCGAGAATACCGCCGCGTCCCAGTACAACTGCTTGCGCCGCACGGCGTTCGCTGCGACCAGGGCCGCGTAGGAATCCATGTGGCGGTCCGCGTCCTCCAGTGCCTTGGCCAAGGAAAACAGGCCCGCTGCACGTTCGTGATCGCGAAGATCGGTGCGAGCGCAGACCTGCTCGATCTGGGCAAGGTCATCGGCATCAAAACGCGCGGTACGCAAGGTGGAAAGGCCATGCCATGCCATTGCAGCCGCTGGTGCGCTCGCCAGCACCTGCCGGTATTGCGCGTGCGCATCGTTGACGCGACCCATGAACTGCAACGTTCGTGCGAGCAGCAGGCGCGCGGTGGCATTGTGGGGTTCTCGCTCCAATGCGTGACCTACGGCGTCGTGGACTCGGGCTGTCTGGCCGAGCCGCTCAAACAATCGTGCGCTGTTGAGCCAGTGAATTGCGCGTGTTGGTTCCAGTTCGGCACAGGCGCGGAAGGCGTCCAGTGCGGCGGCAAAGTCACCGTTGTCTGCCAGCGCATGGCCCAGATCACCCTGCATGACCACATCGCCTGGCCGCGAATCGAGCGCGCGTCGCAGCAGCTCGATCGCGTTGCCGCGCTGACCTTGCAGTCTTGCAATCGCCGCGCGCACGCGCAGGACCTCAGGGTGCGTTGGCGCCAACGCCAGCAGGGCGGTCAACGCGCGTTGCATCTCGGCAACGTTGCGCTGGCGCAAGGCGGCATCGATGGCGGCCAGAAAGCCGACGGCAGCGGCGCTCAAGCCGGCCATCCGATCAAACGCCGGGGCCGCCTCGCGGATGGGCGCGCGCGACCAGAAATCGCTCCCGACCGGCAGCATCAGCGCTTCGATGTGTCGGGAGTGATGCCCAATCGCACCATGCGATCGAGCGTTTCGCCATTGCGGATGATGGCCAAGGTCACCTTGCGGCCGGCATTCGCGCGCAACAACGATCGAAATTGCACGTGGTCGCTGACGGCCTTCCCATCCAGCGCGATGATGACGTCACCGGCAAGAAGATTCGCTCGCGCTGCCGGCGTGCCATTGACGACAGAGCCGATGCGCACCCCGGCATGCCCCATCGTCTGCCGCTCCTTCGCGGCCAGATCGCGGAACGTGGCCCCGAACGGCAGTTGAAAGCGCACATAGTAGGTAACCTGCCACGCGATCTCGCGCGCATCCGGCGCAGGCGGACTGTCGTCGGAGGCAGAAGGTGCATACAACAGGATACGGTCTGCTCCCACTTCACGGCCCAGGCGTAGCGCAGCATTGCGCGCAGAGGACTCATCGCCCGCGAAATGCGCATGGCCGATCGGTACGAAGCCCTGTGCAAGCAGATGGCTGCGATCGACAGAGGGATTTTTCCCGAACACAAGCGCGGGTTCTGCGGGCGCAGGTGCAGCGCGCATTTCCGCGATCATCGCTGCGTCGCGTCCGGCCTCGGCTTCATATCCGCCGGCAGGTTTGGACTCCATCGAGGTCAAGCGGGGCGCACCGGCGCAAGCGGCCAGCGCAAGAGTGGCGATGCAGATGAGCAGACGTTTCATTGAGCGGGCGCCCCAAGAGTAATTTATAAAAACGAATTGCGAACGATGATAGCCCGCGGGCTTGGACCCAGGCATCACGACGATTTTGCTAAAATTCGCAGGTTCATCCGGATTGAGGAGACTGTGTGCCGATACTGCGCGTCTATTATCGCGTCATCGCGCTGCTCGCGCCGGAGAAAAGCCTGGCGATCGCGCTTGCGCTGGCGAATCTTTCCCTTGCCGGGGTGTATTTTCTTGAGCCGTGGTTGTTCGGTCGCGTCGTTGACGCGCTCGCTGGCAAGACCCATGAGAATGCATGGCGCTATATCGGATTCTGGGCCGGCGTCGGTTTTGCCGGCGTCGCTGCGAGCGTGTGGGTTTCGCTGTATGCGGATCGATTGGCGCACCGGCGTCGACTGGCCGCGATCGCGCAGTTTTTCGAACACGCGATCGGGTTGCCGCTGTCGTTCCACGGACAACACCATACCGGACGCCTGCTGCGCATCATGCATACCGGCAGCAGCAATTTGTTCTCGTTGTGGTTGGGCTTTTTTCGCGATCATCTGACCACGGTGCTCTCGATCATCGTCATGGTGCCGCTTGCGCTGCGAATGAACTGGAAACTCGCGGTGTTGATGATCGCCTTGATGGTGAGTTTTGCGGTATTCAACGCGGTCGCGATGCGCAAGACGCACAAGGCTCAAGGCGAAGTCGAGCAATTGCATCACCAGATCTCCGAGCGCGTGGGTGACGTCTTCGGCAACGTCATGGTGGTGCAGAGTTTTTCGCGCATCTCGGTCGAAGTGGCAGAAATCCGCCAGATGGTGCGGCGTGTGCTCTCCGCACAATATCCGGTGCTGCGCGGATGGGCGTGGCTGTCGGTCGCCAATCGCGCGGCGAGCACGCTGACTATCGTGGCCATATTCGCGCTGGGAACCCAGTTGAACGGCAAAGGCGAGGTCAGTGTCGGCACCATCGTCAGTTTCGTCGGCTTCTCGATGATGCTGATCGGGCGCATGGAACAATTTGCCGGGTTCATTTCCGGTTTGTTTTTCCAGACCCATTCGCTGAGCGATTTCTTTGCCGTGCTTGATACGCCGGCGGTGCTGCATGAACAACAAGGCGCGTCGGAATTGCCGGCGAACGTGCGTGGCGAGGTCACTTTCGAAGACGTGTCTTTCGGCTACGAGGTCTCCCATCCAGCACTGAAACACCTGAGCTTCCGGGTGCCGGCCGGCGGCACCGCCGCGATTGTGGGTCCTACCGGCGCTGGCAAGACCACTGCGCTCAGTCTGCTTTACCGTGCGTACGACCCGACCGGAGGTCGCATAAGCATCGACGGTATCGACATTCGCAGCGTGAGTCTGCATTCCTTGCGCGAACACATTGCAGTCGTGTTTCAGGATCCTGGACTTTTCTACCGCTCCATCGCCGACAACTTGCGCATCGGCAAACCCGACGCAACGGATGAAGAATTGCACGCAGCGGCGCAGGCGGCCGAAGCGCATAACTTCGTCATCGTGAAACCCGATGGGTACGCGACTCTGGTTGCCGAGCGAGGTCGATCGCTGTCCGGTGGCGAGCGCCAGCGGCTTTCGATCGCGCGCGCGATGCTCAAGGATGCGCCTATCCTGATTCTGGACGAGGCAACCAGTGCGCTGGACAACGCAACCGAGGCGCGTATCCAGCGCGCACTCAACAAGCTGACCCAGAACCGTACGACCTTTGTGATTGCGCATCGTCTATCCACCGTGCGCAATGCGGACATCATCCTTGTGCTGAAAGATGGCGAACTGGTCGAACAGGGACGCTACGACGAACTCGTCGCACTGGGCGGCCTGTTTGCCGAACTCGACGGGCAGGGCAAATTCGTTGCCGATGCAGACGCGGATGGCGAAGAGAGCGAGGAAAGCGAAGTCGAGGGTAACGCGAGCTTGCTGGCCTGATCGTTCACTCTGGGCTGTTCTCGAAGGTGTCCGGTCTGGCGCTTCTGGTTAGTGCGGGATCTAGAAAATCTCGCAACACCCTGAAATGTATTGTATTTAACGGCCAAGTTTATGCCATGACTTCCGGCCCGTTTACTATTATCAAGTAAACACTATGATTGACCAAAGCCTATAGGCGGGCGACGGTCAAGATCGAGTGGACGACACCCAATCCCACTTGTGGAAATTTCACAAGGAACTCAGTGCCGGCATCGTGTCGCTGGTGCTGCTGGGCGTGCTCGCTCAGGCAAAAACGCCGATGTACGGTTATCAGATTGCGCGTCAGCTCGAGGCCACCGGCGAAGGCGTCCTCAGCGGCAAGCAGAGCGCGTTGTATCCGGTCTTGCGCAATCTCGATGCTGCCGGTCTGCTTGCGAGCGAAGTCGAACCCTCGATTTCCGGACCGCCGCGCCGCTACTACCGCATCACGCCGCTTGGCCGTCGCGTCCTGCACGAATGGTCGTACGCGTGGACGGCTACCCGCGATTTCGTGAACACCGTGCTGGAGGAATCATCATCATGACCACGCCGCGCACCATCGATGAGTATTTGACGCAACTTCGTGCTGCGCTGCACGGCGCCGATCCGGCCTTGATCCAGGATGCCTTGTATGACGCCGAGGATCATCTGCGTTCTGAACTGGCCGAGAATCCGGCCAAATCCGAAGCCGAAATGCTGGCGAGGATTGCGACCACTTACGGCGCACCGGACGAGGTCGCGGCGATCTATGTCGACAAGGAACTGCAGGTCGAGCAGGCGCTGCGACCGCCACAGCCGCCGACACGGCGCAGCGCGTTTGGACGTTTTTTCGGGGTCGCCGCTGACCCGCGGGCGTACGCGGCGTTGTTCTACATGCTGCTGTCGATGGCAACCGGCATTTTCTATTTCACTTGGACAGTCGTGGGTGTGTCGCTATCGATCGGTCTGTCGATCCTCATCATCGGCATCGCATTCGCGGTGGTGTTTTTTGGTACGGTCCGCGTGCTGTCGCTGGTGGAAGGGCGCTTGGTCGAGGTCATGCTTGGCGAGCGCATGCCGCGCCGGCCGCTGTACGCGAACACCGCATTGCCGTTGCGCGCGCGCATCAGGGAAATGTTTGCCGATCCACGCACGTGGTCGACCTTGCTGTATTTCGTGTTGATGCTTCCGCTGGGCGTCGTGTATTTCACCCTCGCCGTGGTCGGTATCGTGTTATCGATCAGCTTCACGCTCGCGCCCCTGGCGCAGGTGCTGTGGAGTATCGGCCTCGTGCGCATCGATGTGCTGAACCAAATCGACTTCAACGGTACCTTGCTGATGCCGCCCGCGTTGCTTGATCCGCTGGTGCTCGCGCTCGGTATTACGATGTTGTTCGGCACCTTGCATCTGGCGCGCGGGGTGGGGAAATTTCAGGGCGCGCTGGCCAAAAGCCTGCTGGTCAAGGCGCCGCCCTGATTGCAAACCGCATCAGCTTGCGATCAGCCAGGCGGCCATGCCAAGAAACAATCCCATACTGACCACATCGGTCGCGGTGGTCAGAAAAATGCTCGACGCGGTCGCCGGATCAGCGCCGAGTCGCTTCAGTCCGAGCGGGACTGCGGCACCCGCGAAGCCGGAAACCGCGCAGCTTCCGGCCATCGCGAGGAACGTGATCGCGGCCAACAGCAACGCTTGCGGATGGTGTTCGTGGTGCGCCAGCCAGAACATGCCGGCCGCGGCGACGAGCCCGGTAAGCGAACCATTGAGGAAGCCTAGCCAGGCTTCCTTTGCCAGCAAACCGCGCGCCTGACCCGCTTTCAATTCGCCCAGGGTCATGCCGCGCAAGGTGACAGCGAGCGCCTGGCACCCAGTGTTGCTGCATTGGCCGGACAACACCGGAATGAAGACCGCCAGCAACACGATGCGATTGACCGTGCCCTGAAACAAGCCAACGACGCTGGCAGCGACAAACGCCGTGACCAGATTCAATTGCAGCCACGGATGTCGAAAACGCAACGCGCGCTGCCACGAGGTAGCCAGGCGTTCCTCGCGTTCGACACCCACCATCGCGCCGGCTTGCGCGCTGATTTCAAATGCCTGTTCTTCGAACAGTTCTGCGCCGCGCACCACCCCGAGCAAACGACCGTCCGCATCGCACACCGGGTAGACCGGATAGTGGCGACGCACGACTTCGCGCATCGCATCGATGACTTCCATGTCCGGCTGCAGGGCAAACGGGCGCGCGACCATGATCTCCGAAAGCCGCTGCTCGCCTTGCGCAAACGCAAGTTCGCGAAATGCCACCAGGCCTGTGAGCCGATTTTGTGCATCCACCACGAAGACGTAGGTAACCAGCGTGTGCGAAACAATCGGTCGCAGGCGCGCGATCACGTCCGCCACGGTTGTTTCCGCCGTGAATGCCGCCGGTGAGGGTTCCATCAAACGACCGACCGATCCTGCCGGCCATTGTTTTCCGGCCAGCCATTGGCCGTTTTCGCTTTGGCCTGCCGCAAACGCGATTTGCCGCCGACGCTCGATGCCGAAGCGATCGAGGATGGCGACGGCGCGTCCGGGGCCCAGCGCGCGCAGGAGCTGTGCAACGCGAATGTCGGGCAGCGGCGACAGGCGCGCAGCGGCTGCGGCCGAATCGAGTGCGCGCAAATCGTCGATGGCAATGGGTTCGGATTGCATGGTGATTCCGGTTGGCGCGGGGATCCTATCCGAAGCGGGCGTTGCCTGCATCGCAGCAAAACAGCTTGCAGCCGGATAATCGCCACGAGCCGCTGTTCATCGCAACTTTAGCCATCGCGAGCGAGGATGTCGGTGTATCCATTGCGAGGAAGAGCAGACGATGAATAGCACACTGACCAAGATGGTGCTTTCGGCCGTTACGGCGATAACGTTGGCGGGTTGCGTCGAAGCGCCGCGGCGTATGCATTACGACGACTCCTATTACCAGCGCCGCGCCCAATACGATTGCTCGCGCTGCGGCGTGATTCGCGACATGGATCGGGTTTACGTGGGCGATCACGAAACCCACGGTGGTGGCGCGGTGCTTGGGGCGATCATCGGTGGCGTACTGGGCAGCACGATCGGGAAGGGCGACGGCCGCACCGCCGCGACGGTAGGCGGAGCGGTTGCAGGCGGCTTTGCCGGGAATGCCATCGAACGCAATTCCAGCGATCGGGGCGATCGTCAGGCCTGGCAATTCCATGTGCGGCTCGACAACGGGCGTTGGGCAACGGTAACGCAGTGGGATAGCGACGACCTGCGCCCGGGCGATCGCGTGATTATTCGCGACGATCGCCTGATGCGACTGCGCTGACCGCTCGACTGAGAACGCAAAAAAGGCGGGGAGCAGGCTCCTCGCCTTTTTTATTTATGCAATTTGGGATTATACCGATGCAGCGTGTTGCCTTCACACCGGATCGGCACTTGGGCGACAGATTCAGTTGACGCGATAGAAGTTGTGCGCGCCAATCGTCGCCAGCGGCGGACCTTTGATCCAGTTTGGCGAAATGGAATCGGCAAGGATGAAATGATCCGCGTGCGGCACGACGAAGCGTCGCTGGCGTATCGGCAGCGACCACATTGCGATCGCACGAGCGGCAATCGTCCACGCCTTGCGCCACGCATCCGGATTGTCGAGTTTGAAATTCGTGTTGGTGGTCGTGATGGCAAACTGATTTGGCGCGCGCACAACCGTGCACACTGTGCTGCCCCAATGACCAGCGTCGCGACGGCGCATTGCCACCTCGGCTACTGCCATCTGGCCGACTTGGGACTCGCTTCGCGCTTCCAGATATACCGTTGTCGCAAGGCAAACCTGATCCGCCGCGGGCTGCGGCAACGACGATGCCAGCCATAGCAGGAAAGCAAGTTTCATGGTGCGTACCTCTCTCATTCGCGGCGGGCATAACAGCGGATCTGCATGCGCTTGTTCGCATGATTTCCTGCGGCGCACCGGAATGCGCTGCCGTACCTGCTTCGCTGGTTTGATGAAAAAGCCTGGCGCGCGCGCGATTTTCTTTCGCGCCGATCAACGCCTTTCCGGTTGCGTCTGCCACCCCGGCAGTCGCTCCGATTCTTGATGACCCACATCGATGCATGTCGCATCGATGTCTTCAATCACGGCTCCTCTGCGGAGCGTGACCAAACAAGATTTGTTTGCACAAAAAAGCCCTGACTGAGCAGGGCTGGCGCGGAGACTACGCGATCTGGGCTCGAATGTCGCGTGTCCAAGCTGTCGGTCGTTCAGGTTTTGCTAAGGCTGTTCATCGTGTTTCGTTGAAATGCTCGTCAAAAAAAGCGGCGCGCATTCATTCAGAATCGACGCGCAGCTTGATCTGCCCGTCGGCAAGACGCGCCGTTAATCGCGCAGAGGCGGCGACTTGAGTCACCGAACGCAGAGCGCGTCCGCTCGATTCGTCAAACAAGATCGCGTATCCGCGCTCAAGCGTGCCGAGTGGACTGACTGCATGCAGCGTGCGCTTTAGTTCGCCAAGCTGCGCCACGCGAATTTCAATACTGCGTTGCGCACTTGCAAGAAGGCGTTCGCCGGCATCGTTTGTGCGCTGCGCCTGGCGCGCCAACGCTGCCGCGGGATGTTGTGCAAACAGGTGCGCGCGCGTCAATGTCAAGTGCGCGTTGCGCTGCACAAGCAGATTGAGCGTGCGGCTTTGCAGGCGTCGTCGAAGCTCCATCAGACGGTCGTCCGCGCGCGCAAGTCGTGCCTGCGGGCGCTGTGTCTGCATGCGAGCGAGCAGATGGTCAATGCGTTGCGCGCGCGCCTGCAGCCCGCGCGTTGCAAACTGTTCGATGCGCTGACGCTGGCGGGCGAATTCGCGCTTCAGTTCGATCGAGTCGGGCACCAGTATCTCCGCTGCCGCCGACGGTGTGGGCGCGCGCACATCGGCGACGAAATCGGCAATGGTGAAATCGGTTTCGTGGCCAATCGCCGAAACCACCGGGATCTCGCTCGCACGTATCGCGCGCGCGACCGCTTCGTCGTTGAATGCCCACAAGTCTTCCAGCGAGCCTCCACCTCGCGTGAGGAGCAGGACGTCGTGGCGGCCTGCGCGCGATGCGGCCGCGAGCATTGCGGCGATGGCGGGCGGCGCCTCGCGACCTTGCACCGGCACCGGCAAAATCTCGACATGCGCCAGCGGGAATCGCCGCGCCATCACGCTCAGCACATCACGGATGGCGGCGCCGGTCGGTGACGTGATGACACCGATCCGGCGCGGCAGCCGGGGAATTGCACGTTTGAGTACGGCCTCGAACAATCCTTCGGCCAGAAGCTTTGCCTTGAGTTGTTCAAACGCACGCCGCAGCGCGCCTTCGCCCGCTTCCTCCAGCGAATCGATCAGCAGCTGGAATTCGCCGCGCGCCTCGTACAAGCTGACCCGCGCTCGCGCCATCACGCGCATGCCATCGACCGGCTTGAAGCGCAGCCACGAACTGCGTGGCTTGAACATCGCGCAACGTATCTGTGCGCCGCTATCCTTGAGGGTGAAATACAAATGGCCGGATGCGGGTTTGGAGCAGTTGGACAATTCACCCTCGATCCAGATCAGCGGAAGCACGTCCTCGAGCAGATCGCGCACGAGACGAACCAGAGCGGAAGGTGTGTAGACCTCGCGAGCGGCAATCAGCGGCGGTTCGATTTCGGGCATGGTGGCGATCTGTCAAGGGCCGCGCTTGCGCGAGGCGAGATAGCGTGCGAGCAGACTTGCGCCGATCCAGATGGCGAGCACGGCAAACGGCCACGCGATCATGCGCGGCCAGATCAGCGCAAGTATCGCGATGACAAGCAAGACTGCACCGGCGATCAACAACGGTCCCGATTCGGCCGGGCCGAGCGCGCGCCGGTTGGTGATTGCCGCGCCGACGGAATTGGCGATGCGCAACGCGCTCGCAGCAGCGCGACCGGAACTGCCGCCGCCGAACGAATGGGGCCGTGGGGACGCTTCGCTCGGATCGCGTCGTGGACCGCGTGACATTTTCAGCACGATTTCCGTGGCGTTTTCCAGATCACTTCGGTATTGCGTTTCCATCGTGCGCGCGAACCCTTCGTCCTCGATCGCCACATCGATTTCGCAATTACCCATCCAGCTGGCCAGGTTGAGATTGCTCGAACCGACCCGCGCCCAGCGTCCATCTGCAACTGCGGTTTTTGCGTGCAACATCGAGCCATTCCATTCGAACACACGCACGCCCGCTTCAAGCAACGGCCGATAGCCCGCGCGCGACAGCGACCCCACTGCCGGAATATCGCTGCTTCCCGGTACCAGCAGGCGCACGTCGACGCCATCGCGTGCGGCCGCGGCGAGCGCTTGCACATACGGCGCGACGCCGACGAAATAGGCATCGGTCAGCCACAGGTTGGTGCGTGCCATGCTTGCAATCAATTGGTCCAGCCGATACAGGCCGGCCGTGTTCGGCACGGTCGCAACCACGCGAAGATCGGTGTGGCCCTGGTTCGGGCAGCGTTCGCTTGATTCGAGAATGGGTATTGGCAACGGGTCGCCAAGCTGTGCCCAGCCGTCGGCGAACGCCTGTATCAGGTCCACCACCGCCGGCCCACGCACGCCAACCACGGTGTCGCGCCATGGCTTAATCTGGCGTGCCGCATTGCCCAGCCATTTCCCGCTGACGCAAATGCCGCCGACGAAGCCGACGCCGTTGTCGACCACCAGCAACTTGCGATGGTCACGCGAAAACCAGCCAAACGGACTTGCGAATCGCGGTGGGTTGTAGACGCGCACTTCGCCGCCGGCTGAAATCAGCGGCGCCCAGAAACGTTTGCGCGACTGGCCAACACAGCCTAGCCAGTCACGCAACACGTACACGCGCACGCCCGCACCTGCACGCTCGACGAGCGCGTCGCGAAACTCGCGCCCAACGTCGTCGTCGCGAAAGATGTAGTTCTCGAACAAGATCGATGCGCGCGCGGCGCGGATCGCAGCGAGCCACGCATCGAAAGTCGCTCGCGCGTCGATGAGCAGGTCGACCGCATTGCCTTCAATCAGGGGCGCGCCCGCGGCGCGACTGAACGCTTGTTCGGCGAGCAGACGCACCATCGGATTGGCTTCAACCGAGGAGGGCAGGCGTAAAGGCGCAGACATGGGCGGAGTGTAGCGGCAGTGGCGCAGCGTGACGATTTGCATCGATGCGTGTGCCGCGCTCCGCAGAGACGCTGGACAGATGCTGGCTGGCCTATAATTCGTGTCGGAAGTGCATTGGGCGTTCGCTGAAACGTGTCAGGCGAGCGACCAACGCGCGTGACCACGCGATTTGCCGCACACCACGTCGAACGCCCGCAATCTGGAATCCCGATGACCTCATCCGCGCCATTGCACGCAGCCGCCGCGCGCCGTCGCACTGTGCCAGTTGCCATCGATGGGATCGTCGTTGGCGGCAGCGCGCCGATCGTGGTGCAGTCGATGACCAATACAGACACCGCCGACGTCACCGGCACCGCCAAACAAGTCGCTGAACTGGCGCGAGCCGGTTCCGAGCTGGTGCGCATCACGGTCGACAAACCCGAGGCCGCCGCCGCCGTGCCGCGTATCCGCGAACGCCTTGACATGGTCGGCTGCGCAGTGCCGCTGATTGGCGATTTCCACTACAACGGCCATCTCTTGCTCGAACGCGAACCGGCCTGCGCGCAGGCGCTGGCGAAGTACCGCATCAACCCGGGCAACGTCGGTTTTGGCCGGAAGAAGGACACGCAGTTTTCAGCGATCATCGATTTTGCGCTGAAGTATTCCAAGCCCGTGCGCATCGGCGCGAATTGGGGTTCGCTGGATCAATCGATGGTTACGGCCCTGATGGACGAGAATCGAGAACGTGCAGAACCGTGGGATGCCGCGCGCGTGGGCCGCGAGGCGCTGATCCGCTCGGCGCTCCAATCGGCGGCGCGCGCCGAGCAGTTGGGCCTCGCGCGCGAGCGCATCATCGTGTCGTGCAAGGTGTCGGGAGTGCAGGAATTGATCGCGGTGTATCGCGATCTGGCCGCACGCTCCGATTACGCGTTGCATCTGGGCTTGACCGAAGCGGGCATGGGTTCGAAGGGCATTGTCGCCTCGACGGCGGCGCTCGCCGTGCTGCTGCAGGAGGGCATTGGCGACACGATCCGCATTTCCCTGACGCCCGAGCCCGGCGAATCGCGCACGCGCGAGGTGATAGTCGCGCAGGAATTGCTGCAGACGATGGGCTTGCGCGCGTTCACGCCACTGGTGACCGCGTGCCCGGGGTGCGGACGCACGACCAGTACGTTGTTCCAGGAACTGGCCAAAAACGTGCAGGATCACGTGCGGGCGAAGATGCCGGAATGGCGCCTGAAGTACGACGGGGTCGAGAACCTGACGCTCGCGGTGATGGGCTGCATCGTCAACGGTCCGGGCGAATCCAAGCACGCCAACATCGGCATTTCATTGCCCGGCACCGGCGAGACACCGGCCGCGCCGGTCTTCATCGACGGACACAAGGCAATGACCTTGCGCGGCGACACGATCGCGCAGGATTTTGTCGACGTGGTTGAGGATTATGTCGCGCGCAAGTACGTATCGCGCGGGTGAATTCGTGCGCTTCGTCGATGGCGCAGACCGGGCACGCTCCCGCTAAGGGCGCTTCGCCGAGCTCCGCGGAAACGCCCCGCACTCCACGGCCATGCGTTTTACACCGACGGCTCGGCCGGTGCGGCGGGCCGCTCGCCCCGCATCTGCCACGCCAGTTTCGCCTCGCGCCGCGCGATGTACAGGCTGGCACCGATCACGATCGCGGCGCCCAATCCGGTGTAGCGATCAGGCGTTTCGCCGAACAGGGCCCATGCCAGAATCGCGACCACCAGCAACTGCAGATAACTCAGCGGCGCCAGCGTCGAGGCATCGGCAATACGCAACGCATGCGTCCAGCAATATTGGCCGGCAGTCCCGAGAAAGCCGGTGGCGATCAGCCAAGGCCATAGGTCGACCGGCGGCATCTGCCAGACGAAAAGCGCGGCTGGTAACGTGAGGGGAACCCACAGCAAGGTCGTCAGCAAAACAATCGTGTTGGCCGGATCGCTGCGCGAAAGAAACTTGATGCTGATCGTCACCACGCCGGTCATCGCGGCCGAAAACAGCGCCACCAAGCTCGCCGCGGTGAAGCCGGCGGTGCCCGGACGCACAATCACCATGACACCGATGAAACCGGCGATCACCGCGCTCCAGCGGCGCATTCGAACGATCTCGCCGAGAAAGAGTACCGCGCCAATCGTCACGAACAGCGGTGACGCATAGGACAGCGCGATCGCTTGCGCCAGTGGCAAGTGCGCGATGGCCCAGAAGCTCGCCAGCATCGATAACGTGCCGATCGCGCAGCGCACGACGTAGAAGCCCAGACGATCGGTGTGCAGCAGGCGCAGTCCGTGACCTAACAGCAGAGGCAAGGCGACCAGCGCGCCGAACACGCTGCGGAAGAACGCGATTTCGAACGGATGCAACTCCTTCGACGCGATGCGAATCACTACCGCCATCAGGCCGAAACAGCAGGCGCTGGCGATCATGAGCGCAACCGCACGCAACGGCAGCGCAGAGGGTGCGGCTTGCGCGGGGTGGGGAACGCTGCTGCGGGATTTGACGTTGGGCAAGCGGCGCGCAGTCTAGCATCGGCGCTGTGTAGCATCGTTTCCACAAAGGACGGACAACCCGGCACTTGGCGCAACGGCTGACCATTGTCGCCACGCCGCCGTGTCGGCTACGCTGGCTCAGCTTCGACTGACAGGATTCCGATGACGGCCAGCCTTCCTTTCATCGTCGCCATTCCCGCGCGTTACGCATCGACCCGACTGCCGGGCAAACCCCTGCAGCCGATCGCGGGTACCCCGATGATCGCGCACGTGGCGGCGCGTGCACGCGCCGCAGGCGCGAGCGACGTGGTGGTCGCCACGGATGATGCACGAATCGAGATGGCGCTGACAGGCAGCGGCGTGCGCGTGGTGATGACACGCGCCGATCACGCATCCGGCAGCGATCGACTCGCTGAAGTGGCTACGACGCTTGGCTGGCCAGACGATGCGATCATCGTGAATCTGCAAGGCGACGAGCCGTTGGCGCCAGTGAGCGGCATTCGCGCGGTGGCGCTGGCGCTGGCCGAAGACGGCGCACCGATGGCGACATTGGCGACTCCGCTGGTCGACGTCGAGGAATTGTTCAATCCCCATTGCGTCAAGCTGGTGCGCGATGGTGCAGGCCGTGCGCTGTATTTCAGCCGTGCGCCATTGCCGTGGCCGCGCGATGCCTTCCAGCGCGGTCGCGATGCGTTGCCGCAGCAGATTGCCTTCCTCCGTCATATCGGCATCTACGCCTATCGTGCCGGTTTCCTGCGCAGATTCGCCGCACTGTCGCCGACGCCACTGGAGGTAGCCGAATCGCTGGAGCAATTGCGTGCACTCGAACACGGGTTTTCCATCGCGGTACGCATCGCACCCGAGCCGTTTCCCGCCGGCGTGGATACGGCCGAGGATCTCGCCCGGGTCGAAATGCTGCTCGCCCACGGTCCGCGCTGATCCAGGGCTCTGAGACAAGCTATCTCACCTGGTTTGGAATGCCGGCAGGCGCGTTGCATTGGAACCCGATAGCGCACCAGCAGCATCGCGGCTGCCGCCGCTCCCGCCAAAAAAATTGTGACCTGTGGGAGCGCCGGCAGGCGCGATGATTCCCGGAACGAAATTGCTCCAGCAGCTTGACGGCTGTCAGCGCTCCCACAAAGTTAAGATGTGCGCATGTCCGCTACGCTGCAGATTCCATTTGATGGCAAGGTCTTTGTCAGTACGCTGACGGGCGCGCCCGGCGTCTATCGCATGTTGGGTGCGGGCGGCGATCTGCTGTATGTCGGCAAAGCAGGCAATCTCAAGAAACGCGTCGGCAGCTATTTCCTGAAGCCGCGACTCGATCCACGCATCGCGGCGATGATCGCGCAGATCGCGCGCATCGAAACGACCGTCACGCGCACTGAAGGCGAAGCTCTGCTGCTCGAAGCGCAACTGATCAAATCGCTCAAGCCGCGCTACAACATTCTGCTGCGCGACGACAAAAGCTATCCGTACGTTCACCTGACTGCCGGCGACTACCCCCGGCTGGCGTTTCATCGCGGCGGCCGTTCCGCTTCGGGACGTTATTTCGGCCCGTTTCCGAGTGCTGGCGCGGTACGCGAGAGTCTTGATCTGATCCAGAAATTGTTCCGCATCCGCAACTGCGAGGACAGCTATTTCAGGAACCGTTCGCGGCCCTGCCTGCAATACCAGATTGGCCGTTGCACCGCACCGTGCGTCGGTCTTGTATCGATTGCCGACTACGCCGAAGACGTGCGCCATGCCACGATGTTCCTCGATGGCCAGGGCGGCGCGATGATGGATGAACTGGTGGCGAGCATGGATCGGGCCAGTTCGGATCTTGCGTTCGAGAAAGCCGCGCACATCCGCGATCGGATTGCCGCCGTCAAGCGCGTGCAGGCGCACCACTACGTGCAGGGTGCGAACGCGGACATGGACGTGATCGTGTGTGCGATGCGCGCGGGGATCGCCTGCGTCAGCGTACTTTTTTTCCGCAACGGCGTGAGTCTTGGCTCGCGCGATTTCTTTCCGCGCCTGGGTCTCGACGCGGACGAAGGGGCGATCATTACCTCGTTTATTGCGCAGTATTACCTTGAGCGACCGGTACCGGCAGAACTCATCGTCAGCCACCCGATCGAGGATGCCTCGCCGTTAGGCGAAGCACTGTCCGCGCGGGCAGCGCACAACGTCGAGATCAAGCCGAACGTGCGCGGCGACCGCGCGCGCTTTCGCGATCTGGCGATGCGCAATGCGCAAGCCGCACTTACCTCGCGTCTGGCCACGCGCCAGACCCTGCTGGCACGCTTCGAGGCTCTGCGCGACTTGCTCGAACTCGATGAAACGCCGCAACGCATCGAATGCTTCGACATCAGTCACACCATGGGCGAGGCGACCGTCGCGTCGTGCGTGGTATTTGGTACGGAAGGGCCGGAAAAATCCCAATACCGTCGCTTCAATATCGCGGGCATCACCCCCGGTGACGATTACGCGGCAATGCGCCAGGCGCTCCTGCGGCGCTTTCGCGATGCAGGACTTTCGCTTCCCGCGACAGTCGCAGATTCGCCAACCACACCCGACAATGCGCAGCCACCACCCAGACCCGCGCGCCCGCTGATGGCGCGCATGCCCGATCTGCTCTTGATCGATGGTGGCAAGGGCCAGGTGCAGCAGGCGATCGACGTGCTCAACGAACTGGGCATTGAAGGCGTGCCGATCGTCGGTGTCGCAAAGGGAGAGGGACGTCGCGCCGGTGACGAAACCTTGATCCTAGGGCGTTCCGGACGCACATTGTGGCCGGGCCCCGAATCACTCGCATCGCACCTGATTCAGGCAGTTCGGGACGAGGCCCATCGGTTCGCGATTACCGGCCATCGCGGGCGGCGAGAGAAGACGCGCGAGACGAGTACGCTGGAAGAAATTGCCGGGATCGGTGCACATCGACGCTCGGCGCTGCTCAAACATTTTGGCGGCCTTGGCGGATTGTCCAAAGCCGGCATCGAAGAACTCCTGCAGGTCAAGGGCATAAGCCGTGAGCTGGCGCAACGCATTTACGCGACATTCCACGGATGAACGGCTGCAAGCCTCACGTGCGATGGATTCGCCGCGTCCGTTTGCGTGCATGCCTCAGCCGGATGTCCGGATTTTGCAACCGACCGGTTAAGATGCGAACACGATGCAGATCACGATACCGACCGCGCTGACCTTGTTCCGCATCGCGCTGCTGCCGGTCATGGTGGTAGTGTTCTATGCAGGATTTCGTGGTGCCAACATTGCTGCCGCCGCGATCTTCATCGCCGCCGCAATTACCGACTGGCTTGATGGCTGGGTCGCGCGACGCTGGGACATGGGTTCCGACTTCGGCGCGTTCCTGGATCCGGTGGCGGACAAGTTGATGGTCGCGGTCACGCTGTTTCTGCTGGTGCAGGAAAATCCGACGCCGCTGCTGGCGGTGACCAGCGCGATTATCGTCGGACGGGAGATCAGCATTTCGGCACTGCGCGAATGGATGGCCGAGATCGGCCAGCGCGCGACCGTGCGCGTCGCGAGTGTCGGCAAAGTCAAGACCGTGATGCAGATTGTCGCGATCGTCGTGCTGCTCTATCAGCACGACCTGCCAAGCCTGCGCCCGTTCTACATTGGCGAAAGCCTGCTGGTGATCGCGGCGGTGCTCACGATCTGGTCCGGCGTGCTCTACGTGCGCGCGGCATGGCCGGTGCTGCGTCAGCAACGTTGATTCTTGCGTTGATCGGGCAGCTAGGACGCCAAAAAGCAGCCATCTCCGGGGTTGCCTCTCGAACTTCGGGATTGACAGTTTCCGCTCAAAACGTATGATGCGCGTCCGACGCGGGAATAGCTCAGTTGGTAGAGCACGACCTTGCCAAGGTCGGGGTCGCGAGTTCGAGTCTCGTTTCCCGCTCCAGAAAAGCATGCGAAAACCTCGGCCCGCCGGGGTTTTTGTTTTTTCTGCATTTGACGAAACGCGGCGTCGGACGTCGCGGTACCAAAATGCCAGGATAGGCGCAGCCAGCAACAGTCACCGGCCTGGTGGCAGAGTGGTCATGTAGCGGCCTGCAAAGCCGC
>JBDUED010000031.1:0-17927 GCA_040002595.1 Dokdonella sp.
TCGCGACGTACTGCGAAATGCCGGTTGCGACGAAGTACGCACCCATCATGAAGCCGCCCATGCGCGCCGGCACGTAGCGCGCGATCATTGCGAGGCCGAGACCGCTGACCAGCAGTTCGCCCAGCGAATACAAGCCGTAACCCCACACCATGATCCACGAGGAAACCTGGCCGTTGACGGCGAAGCGCGCGCCCAGTCCATAGGTGAAATAGCCGGCCGCAACCGCGGCAAATCCCCAGGCGAACTTCCCGGCGACCGAGAAATCCTTGCCGTGGCGACCGAGCGAGTTGTACACAACGACCAGGACGGGACTGAGCAGCACGATCCAGATTGCGTTGAGCGATTGGTATTGTTCGGGAATCCAGTTGAACAGGTGCAGCCCGAACACGTTGAACGACAAATCCACATTGTGCTGCGCGAACAGGTTCAGCGAGGTCGACATCTGCTGGTAAAAGATGAAGAAAAAAATCGTCTGCACCGTGAGCACGAGCGCGGCGACCAGCCCGGCACGCTCGCTGGGCACGCTGCTGCGTATCAGATGCCCGAAGATGCCGAGGATGACGATGCCGGCGATATAAACACAGGCGCGCGCCACACCTTGGTTCTGCAGGATGAAGGCGGACGCGAACACCATCGCGATGGCCGCGGCGAACACCATGGCCAGACGACGGAGGTTGACTGGCTCCTCGTCGGGCGGCGAACCGATATGGGCGAGCGTCCGGCGCATCAGCGAGTAGTTGATGAGACCCAGAATCAGTCCTATCGAACACACGCCAAAGGCGGTGTGCCAACCGGCCGAATCGCCCCAGCGTTCGCCGACGTAGTCGCGAATCCACGGCGTCAACAGCATCGAAACGGTCGACCCGATGTTGACCGCCATGTAGTAGATGGTGAACGCGCTGTCGATGCGGGTGTCGTCGCCCTCGTAGATCTTGCGCACGAGGTTGCCGCTATTGGGCTTGAACAAGCCGTTGCCGACGATGATCACGCCGAGCGCGCAGTAGAGGAAATAAGCATTGTCGGTCGGTAGCCACAACAAGGTGTAGCCCAGGGCAAGCACGACCGCGCCGATCAACATCGTGCGTCGCGTTCCGATGAGCTTGTCGCCGACCCAGCCGCCGATCGCCGGCGTGGCGTAGATCAGTGCGGCGGCGGCGCCCCAGACCAGGTTGGATTTGGTGTCGACAAAGCCGAGCTTCTTGATCATGTAGGTGACCATCAACACCTGCATGCCGTAGAAGCCGAAGCGCTCCCACATTTCGATCAGGAACACGGTGCTGAAGGAACGGGTTTGCGAGACGGGCGGATTCTGGTTTGCCATATGGGTTCCGGGCTCGATTCAAGCGGGACGGCCGCGATGCAGCCTGTTCATGCAACCCGAACAGGGCCACAACGGGTAAAGGTTAACCGATTCGTCGCGGCGCGCGTCGCTGCACTGCCGCACGTGGGTCAGTGCGTAGTTGCCGCGCGCTTTCCGCGCGAGCGCTTGTGGCATCATGCGCGGCCTGTCGCCAGCCTTCCTTCACGGATACCTACATGCTGATTTTCGAGCTTTCGCAGCCCGGCCGAACGGCGGCCGCCCAGCTTAGCGCCAACACTGCGATACCCTCCGATCTGCCTGCGAAGTTCCTGCGCACCACGCCGATCGGATTGCCCGAGGTTTCCGAATTGCAGGTCGTACGCCACTACACGAATCTGTCACGCAAGAATTTTTCCATCGACACGCAGTTCTACCCGCTTGGCTCGTGCACGATGAAATACAACCCACGCGCGTGCAATTCGCTGGCGATGCTGGACGGATTTCTCGCGCGTCATCCTTATGCACCCGAGTCGCTGTCGCAGGGTTTTCTGTCCTGCATGTACGAATTGCAGGAAATCCTCGCCGATGTGACCGGCATGAAGGGCGGCGTTTCGCTTGCGCCGATGGCCGGCGCGCAAGGCGAATTTGCCGGTGTCGCGATGATCATGGCCTACCACAAACACCGTGGCGACACGCTGCGCACCGAAATCATCGTGCCCGATGCCGCGCACGGCACCAATCCGGCGACGGCGACGATGTGCGGCTGTACCGTGCGCGAGATTCCGACCCAGGCTGACGGCGACATCGACATCGAGGCGTTGAAAAAGGTGCTGGGTCCGAACACGGCCGGAATCATGCTGACCAATCCGTCGACCATTGGCGTTTTCGAGCGCCGCATTGTGGAAATTGCCAAGTTGGTACACGAAGCTGGCGGGCTGCTGTATTACGACGGCGCGAACCTCAACGCCATCCTTGGCAAGGTGCGCCCGGGCGACATGGGTTTCGATGCGATCCACATGAACCTGCACAAGACATTTTCGACTCCGCATGGCGGCGGCGGTCCCGGCGCTGGCGCGGTTGGCGTCTCCGAACGCCTGCAACCGTTCCTGCCGGTACCGATGATCGAGAAGCGCGCCGATGGCCGCTACGGCTGGGTACGCGGCAAGGATCGACCTCTCTCGATTGGCCGCCTAACCTCATTTGCCGGCAATGCCGGCGTGCTCCTGCGCGCTTACATCTATGCGCGCATGCTCGGTCGTGAAGGCATGCGCCGGGTGGCGGAATACGCCACGCTCAATGCCAATTACCTTGCCGCGCGACTGGCTGCCAAGGGTTTTGATCTGGCGTATCCAAAGCGCCGCGCGAGTCATGAGTTCATCGTCACCGTGGCAAAGCAGAAAAAAGCCAATGGCATCACGGCGCTCGATTTTTCAAAGAGCCTGCTCGATCACAACATCCACGCGCCGACCAATTATTTCCCGTTGCTGGTGCCGGAATGCCTGCTGATCGAACCGACTGAAACGGAGTCGAAGGAAACCCTGGACGAGTTTGTCGAGGTCATGGGCGGCCTGCTCGTACTTGCCGCAAACAACCCGCAGACGATGAAGGACGCGCCGATCACCACGCCAGTGCGCCGTCTTGATGATGTCAAGGCAGCGCGGGAACTCGATATCGCCTGGCGCGACAATGCTCGCGCCCACGTCGTCGCCTGATTGCCATTGCAGGGGAATCCATGCCTAGCAGGGAATCGCGCGGCCCGCGCCAGATCTGGCGCGCGCTGCATTGGTCGATCAATGGATTGCGCGCGGCGTGGCGTTACGAGGCATCGTTTCGCCTGGAAATCTGCCTTTGCGTCCTGCTGTTTCCGCTTGGACTGTGGTTCGGGCAGGGGCCGATCGAGAAGATCCTGCTGTGCGGAAGCCTGTTCCTCGTATTGTCGACGGAACTGCTCAATTCCGCGATCGAAGCGTGGGTCGACAAAATCTGCCCGGATTTTCACGAACTGGCCGGTCGTGCCAAGGACATGGGTTCAGCCGCGGTGCTGGTGACGATGCTCAATGTTGTGCTGTGCTGGGGTTTGATACTCTGGCCACGATTTTTCTAGCCACTTTTGGGAACTGTGGAAGCCGCGGTGGATTTTGTTTTCCAGTGAGCATCTCGCGGCTTCCGCCGCTCCTGCCAAGCTTGTATCCGGAGTGATTGACGTTTGGATCTGTTAGCCGACCCGCAGACCTGGATTGCACTGCTGACTTTGTCCACGCTCGAGATCGTGCTCGGCGTCGACAACCTCGTCTTCATCTCCGTTGCAGTCAGCCGCCTGCCCGCCGAGCGGCGCTCAAGCGCGCGTCGCATCGGATTGGCATTCGCGTGTGTGACGCGCATCCTGTTGCTGTTCTCGCTCGCGCATCTGGCGCGCATGGACGATCGCACCGCGGGCCTGTTTCGACTGTTTGGCCAGATCATCTCGATTCGCGATCTGGTGTTGATCGGCGGCGGCATCTTCCTGATCGTCAAGGGGGCGATGGAGATCTTCGACGCGCTCGGGGAGGATTCCCTCGAACCTGAAGGCGGCAAGGCATCCTCGACATTCGCGCTGGTCATTGCGCAGATCGCACTGATCGATATCGTGTTTTCGCTCGATTCGGTAATCACCGCGGTGGGCATGATCAATATCTTGCCGGTGATGGTTGCGGCCATCATCCTTGCGGTGCTGGTGATGATTTTCGTCGCCGATCCGATCGGCAATTTCATCGACCGTCACCCGACCATCAAGATGCTCGCGCTGGCGTTCATCATCCTGGTCGGCGTCGCCTTGCTGTGCGACGGCATCGGCGTGCATATCGCGCGCGGCTATTTGTATTTCGCGATGGCGTTCTCGGCTGCAGTAGAATCGTTGAACCTCATCGAGAAACGTCGTCGGCGTCACCGGCGTGAACGCGCTGCCCGGTTGGCCGAAGCGCCCGATCGGCTCGCGCCGTGACTTGCGTAGCGCGGGTGTCCGCGCCACAGTAGCGCGTCGCCGGCACACGCCGGCTTCGCTTCAAAACGGAGGAATCATGCGCGCCATTCGATTACTGTCCTTGCTGCTGTTCGTCGCCATTCTGAGCGGTTGCGGTTACAACTCGATCCAGTCCAAGGACGAGGGCGTCAAGGCCGCGTGGTCCGAAGTGGTCAATCAATACCAGCGCCGCGCCGATCTGGTGCCTAACCTCGTCAACACGGTCAAGGGCTACGCCGCTCACGAGGAAGAAGTATTCATCAAGGTCACCGAGGCGCGCGCGAAGGTTGGCTCGATCCAGGTAACGCCGCAGATGCTTGACGATCCTGCCGCGGTGGCGAAATTCCAGGCCGCACAGGGCGAGCTTTCCAGCGCCTTGTCGCGCCTCATGGCGGTGTCGGAAAACTATCCACAACTGAAAGCCGACGGCTTGTTCCAGAACTTGCAGGCGCAACTGGAAGGGACCGAGAACCGGGTGACCGTCGCGCGCAACCGGTATATCCAGGCAGTGCAGGACTACAACACCTTCGTGCGTAGTTTCCCGCAAAACCTGACCGCGAAGATTTTTGGCTACAAGCAGAAAGCGAACTTCACGGTCGACAACGAGAAGCAGATTTCGACCGCACCTACCGTCGATTTCAGCAAGCCGGCGCCGCCGCGGTCGCCGCCTGCGCCGCAACCAACACCGGTCCCGCAAAACTAGGCAATTGCTCTGTAGGAGTGGCGGCAGTCGCGATGCTCTTCTCGTTCCTCGTCACGAGCATCGCGGCTGTCGCCGCCCCTGAAACAACCCTGCAGCCAGCGCCTCAACGATGATGAAACTGTCCGCGCGCATTTTGGCCCCGTTGGTGTTTGTCGCCAGTTGCGCGCTTGCGCTCGGCATCGGCGCAGCAGAAGGCGATCCGCAGCCGATCCCGGCCCTGACCGCACACGTTACCGATCTGACCGCCACGCTTGACGCGGCGCAGAAACAGACGCTCGAAAGCGACCTCGTCGCCCTGGAAAAATCCAAAGGTTCACAAGTTGGTGTTTTGATTGTTCCAAGCACGCAGCCGGAAGACATCGCCGCCTATGGCATCCGCGTCGCCGACGCATGGAAGCTCGGGCGCAAGGGCACCGACGATGGCATGATCCTGATCGTCGCCAAGAACGACCACCGCGTGCGCATTGAAGTCGGGCAGGGCCTGGAAGGCCCGATTCCGGACGCCGCGGCGGCACGCGTGATCCGCGAATACATCGCACCGCGATTTCGCGCCAACGACTACTACGGCGGCATACACGATGCGCTGGGTGCGTTGACCAAATTGATCAACGACGAACCGTTGCCGCCGCCGCTAACCGACGACAAGGGCGCCCATCGAAATGGCGGCGACAGCCTGATGCCGGCGTTTATAGCTGCATGGTTTACGGCGTTGTTCCTGCGCGGCATGCTTGGCCGCGTTTCGTCTGCACCGCGCGCAGGGATCGTCGGCCTCGGCGCCGGCGGCATTGGATGGCTGGTCAGTGGCTTGTTGCCGATTGGCATCGGCGCCGGTTTGCTCGGTCTCTTCCTCGGCCTGTTTGGTGGTGGCGGAGGCGGTGGCTTCGCCAGCCGTGGCGGCTCGGGCGGTTTCGGTGGAGGTGGTGGCTGGAGCGGCGGCGGTGGCGGCGGCTTCAGCGGCGGTGGCGGCGGTTTTTCTGGTGGCGGCGCTTCGGGGAGTTGGTGAGCATGCGCATCCTGCGACATCTGCTCGATGTTTCCTTGGCCAAGCGGCATTTCCCGTCCGCGACGCTCGACGCAATCCAGCACGCCATCGCGGCGAGCGAGCATCACCATCACGGCGAAATCGTGTTTGCAGTCGAAGGCAGTCTGCCCTTTGCCGATGTCTCACGCGGACGCACGCCGCGCGAGCGTGCACATGACGTGTTTGCGCGCCTGCGCGTGTGGAACACCGAACACAACACCGGCGTGCTGGTCTACATCCTGCTCGCCGACCATGCAATCGAAATCGTGGCCGATCGCGGTATCGCTGCGAAGATCGGCGAGAGTGAATGGCTGCCGATCTGCGTGTTGATGCAGAAACATTTTGTCGAGAGCGACTATGAGCGCGGCGCAATTGCCGGGGTCGAGGCGGTCGGTGAATTGCTCGCAAAGCACTTCCCCACGAACGGCGAACGCAATCGCGACGAGTTGCCGGATCGACCCGTGCTGCTGTAAATGCGAGTGGCGCGTAGAGTTTCCGCGTCAGTCATTTTTTCCCCGACGTGGCGCTCGAAGGCGCCGCGGGACGGATCGAAAAGCAAGAGATCTTTCGTCATCTCGCACGCGCCAAGACACAAACGATCGTAACGTCCATGCGCGCGCAAGCGCGTTTGGTTCCGGTTCCATCGTAGGTTGGCGCTAGGCGCAGCACTATCCAACACGCGCGGACTTGTGGCAATGATCAAGTTCGCAGACTCACCTCAACGCGCGATGAGCCCGGCGCGATCGCTCAGTCGGCGCGGCTCAAGGCACCGCTCAGAGAGACAGGATTGTCCAGCGGTGGCAGACACTGCGTTCCCCGGCAGATGTAGGCAACACCGCCAGTGCGATATGTCTGCACGTCGAGAATGCCGGGCAGTGCGGTCGCATCGGCGGCAATCCGATAGATGTCCGCAGCATTGGGCGCAAAATCGCGGAGCGCGTCCTGCCACGACATGGCTTCGTTTCCTGCGGCGATCCGGATCACGATATGCGTCGGCGGCTGCAGGAACTCGTCGAGCGCCAGCAGCAGCGTGCAGCACGCATGCGGAAAACCCTTGAGTGTCGGCCACGCGGCGCGCAGGCAGCGTTCTGCCGCATCAAGGTAGGGTGTCTCGCCTAGAAGATGGCCGAGTTTCAGCAATGCGCGCGCGGCGACGCCATTGCCGGAGGGCAGCGATTCGTCCATCCAGGGTTTCGGTCGCTGCGGCAATGCTTCGGCGTCGTGTGCGGTGAAGAAGAAGCCGCCGGCTTCGCGATCCTCGAAGTGTTCGAGCAGTCTGTCGGCCAGCGCGATCGCCCAGTCGAGGTCGCGTCGGTTCCAGCGCACCTGCAGCAGTGCGAGCAGCGCATCGAGCAGGAATGCGTGGTCGTCCAGATAGGCGGGGAACTTCGTCTCGCCGCGCGCGTGGCTGGCGTAGAGGCGGCCGTTCGTCCATAGATGCGCATGCAGGAAATCGAGCGCGCGCTCGGCTTCGGCGAGCAGCGGCTGATCGTCGAGCCAGCGCGCGGTGCGCGCGACGCCGGCAATCAGCAGCGCATTCCATGCAGTCAGGATCTTGTCGTCGAGTGCCGGCCGCACGCGTTGCGAACGTGCGGCAAGGAGCTTTTTCCTTGCGCTGGCAAGACGGCGTTCGACTTCGCTGGGCGCAACGCCGGTCGATGCGGCAATGTCGGCCATCGATGTCGCAAGCACCAAATGCCAAGCATGGTTGTCGAAGTTGGGTGGCTGGTCCAATGCGTAGCGCAGCTCGGTGATGGCGAACTCGTCCGTTGTCAGCAGTGCAAGGATTTCATCGCGCTGCCAGACATAGTAGCGACCTTCTTCGCCTTCGGAATCGGCGTCGAGCGAACTCCAGAAGCCGCCACCGGGTGCGCTCATCTCGCGCGAGATCCAGCCGGCGCAGGCGCGTGTGGCTTGTGCAAATGCCGTTTCGTCGAAGGCGATTGCAGCGCGTGCGTACAGCGGCAGCAATTGCGCGTTGTCGTACAGCATTTTTTCGAAGTGCGGAATTTCCCAATGATCGTCGACGCAGTAGCGGAAGAACCCGCCGCCGAGATGATCGGCGAGGCCGCGTTCGGCCATGCGGCCGAGCGTGAATCGCGCCATGGCGGCGGGTCCTGGAGGGCCACCCTCCATTCCATGCTGGGGTGTCTCAGCCCTTCCTGACAACGCGAGCAACAGCTCGATCTCGCTCGCATGTGGAAACTTCGGGCCGCCCCGATGGCCGCCATTTTTCGTGTCGAAGTTCGATGCGATGGCACCAAGGGCAGCACGAATCGGTGAATCATCCAGCACATCCAGATGCGTGGCGCTGCGATCGTGCTGACTCAGGAAAGTGGCCAGCGAAGCATTCTGGCTGCGCACTTCCACGGGTTTTTCATCGAACCATTGGCGCACACTTTCAAGCACCTGCACGAACGCGGGCATGTTGTAGCGCGGTGTCTTCGGGAAATACGTGCCGGCAAAAAACGGCAGCAGATCGTCCGGCGTCAAGAACATCGTCAGTGGCCAGCCGCCGCCGCGCCGCGTGAGCGCCTGATGCGCAAGCTGGTACACCTTGTCGATATCCGGCCGCTCTTCTCGATCGACCTTGATGCAGATGTAGAGCGCATTCATGACCCGCGCAGTCGCCTCATCCTCGAAACTTTCGTGCGCCATCACATGACACCAGTGGCACGCCGAGTAGCCGATCGAAAGAAGGATCGGTTTGTTCTGCGCGCGCGCAGCGGCGAGGGCCGCGTCGCTCCACGGCCACCACTCGACCGGGTTGTTCGCGTGCTGGTGCAGGTAGGGACTGGTTTCGGCGGCGAGGCGATTGGGCATGCGCGCAAGTGTACGGCGCGAACGCCCGGCTGGGGCTTGCCCGCGCATGGGATGCCATCGAGGCGAACGATGCGGCAGAGGAGTCGAGCGCCAGTGGCGCGAGTTCGCTTACGCGTTGAGCGACGGTAGCGGTCAGTTGAACGCGCTCGAAAGAAAGGCCCGCAGTGCGGGCCTTTCTCGTCAAGCATCAATCGATGTCAAGGCATCAATGACGTTCCCAGCGTTCGCCGTAATAGCGCCAGCGATTGCCGTCCTGATCCCAGCGTGGCGCGCTGTATACGTAACCGTTCCGGGCGCGTAGCCAGTGACCACGATGCCACACGTAGTGGTGATGACGATAGCCCCAATAGCCCGGGCCCCAGACATAGCCGGCTCGCGCCCCGGGTACGGTTTCGACGCGAATGGCAGGGGGAGCGATAGGTGCATAGATACTCACGCCAACCCGCGCTTCGGCCGGGGCCGTGTACATCGCGCCCACGCCGGCCAGGGCCAGCGCAGCAGCCAACATCAAGCTTTTTCTCGAACCTAGCATGCTTCCTCCACGGATACGCCCGGATGGGCGAACGATCCGGGAAACAACTTAGCGAGAGGGTTCTGAATCCCAGCCAAGCAAGTTTTTGCAAGCACCAAAAGCGTGTCAACGCTCAGCCTCGCCGCGCGTAGTTCAGGGCGCGCCACGCAACGCCAGAACCGCATTCAAGCCGCCAAACGCGAACGAGTTGCTGAGCACGGCACGCACGCGCATGTCGCGCGCGGCGTTCGGCACATAGTCGAGATCGCATTCGGGGTCGGGGTCGATGAAGTTCATCGTTGGCGGTACCAGACCATCGCGCAAGCTGCCGATCGCGGCGATCAACTCGATTGCGCCGGCCGCGCCCAGCGCATGGCCATGCATCGATTTTGTCGATGACACCGCAAGGCGATCGGCATGCGCCCCAAACACGCGTCGGATCGCTTTGCTTTCGGTGGGATCGTTGCCCGGCGTGCCGGTGCCGTGCGCGTTGATGTAGTCGATCTGTTCGTGTGCGAGACCGCCGTCTGCGAGTGCGCGCTCGATCGCCTTGGCCGCGCCAACCTCGGATGGGAACACGATGTCGCCCGCATCAGCCGACATGCCGGCGCCGACGAACTCGGCCAGGATTGTCGCCCCGCGACGTTGCGCGCGCTCCAGAGTTTCGAGCACGAACACACCGGCACCTTCGCCAAGCACCATGCCGCGGCGCTGCTTGCAGAATGGTCGGCAGGTATCGTCCGCCATCACGCGCATCGCTTCCCACGCCTTGATCGCGCCGAGGGTGAGACACGCTTCGGTGCCACCGGCAATTGCCGCATCGGCGACGCCGCTGCGCACCATCTGCATTGCCTGCGCAAGCGCATGGTTCGAGGACGCGCATGCGCTCACCACCGCGAATGCAGGCCCGGTCAGTTTGTGCTCGATGCTGATGTGGCAGGCCGGCGCATTCGGCATCAGGCGCACGATTGTCAGAGGATGCGTGCGGGGATTGTTTTCGCCATACAGCCGGCGCGATGCTTCGTCATTCGTCTGCTCGCCGCCAATGCCGGTGCCGATGATGACCGCGGTGTTTTCGCCCAGACCCTCAGCCGCGAAATCGATGCCGGACTGCGCGATCGCCTCACGCGCAGCAACCAGCGCAAACTGCGACACGCGATCGAGCAGGATCAGTCGCTTTTCGTCGAAATGTTTCAGCGGATCGAAATTGTGCACCTGTGCGGCAATGCCAAAACGCAGCTGGTCGCGTGGCAGGGTTGTGATCGGTGCGATAGCGTTGCGGCCTTCCCGCATTGCGGCCCAGGTCTGGGTGGCGTCGGCTCCGAGCGGAGTGACCGCACCCATGCCGGTGATGACTACGCGTTGCATGCGATTGCGCCGGAAGCCCGAGCGCAGTCAGGATGGCGTGGGTGACGACGCAGCCTGCGCGGAGACGAGCTTCTCGACCGCCTCGACCAGCCCTTGGACCGATTCGGTATCGAAGTTCGGATCGCGATCGGGCATCGTGATCTTGAAATGATCCTCGATTTCGAAAATGATCTGCACCGCGTCGAGCGACTGGATATCAAGTTCCTTCAAGGTTGCTTCCGGCGTGATGCGTGCACGATCGACGCCCGATTCCTTGGCGATAATGTCGAACACGGTGTCTTGTACGCTGCTCATTCCACGTCTCCAGGTTTCGTCGCGCATCGACGCGGCGACGCGGTGCGGGTTGCATGATCGCCGGGCGCGACGCGATCTTCAAGCATGGAGCGTGGCACGGGTCGACGCTGGCGGGCGGCAAGGGCATACTTTCGCGTCCCTACCATCAACCATCCTCTCGTCATTCCGGCGTAGCGCTGCTCGAAAGCGAAGCAGGTTAAACCGGACGCCGCTTTGAACAGCCGAAGGCTGGTAATCCATCTTGCCATTGTCACACGATCAAAATGAAGTCCGGCCTGCGCCGGCATGACGCCTCTCGTAGCACAAGGCAACCCGATGTCCGCGACCGTCGTCACGCTGTGGCTACTCAATATAGTGCTCGACACTTTCGGGCAGCTTTCCTTCAAGGCCGCGGCCAGCGGAGCCGATCTCGGCGAGGGGTTGGCGCGCTGGAAGGCGATGGCGCGACGGCCGTGGATTTGGTGCGGCATCGCGTGCTATGTCGGCGAGTTTCTGGCCTGGCTCGCATTCCTGTCCTTGCTGCCGTTGTCCGAAGGCGTTCTGCTCGGTTCGATCAACATCGTCGCCGTAATGATCGCGGGGCGCCTCCTGTTCGGAGAGAAACTGTCGCCGCTGCGAACGCTCGGCATCGCACTGATTGCTGGCGGCGTCGCCATCGTCGGGCTCGGATGAGCCGATGAAACGTTTCTATCTGATCGGATTTCTGGTGCTGGTGTGTTTCGACACGTTCGCGCAGATCTGCTTCAAGTTGACCGCCAACCACGCGATGCCGCCTGAGGCCAGCCTTGCGTGGCTGTTGCGTGTCGCGTCGTCGCCGTGGGTGTACGTCGCGATTGCTTGCTACCTCGGTGCGTTTGCCAGCTGGATGACCTTGCTCGAACATGCGCCCATCGGCCCCGCGTTCGCTGCGTCGCACCTGGAAGTCATCAGTGTGATGGCGTTGTCGGTGCTGATCTTCGGCGAACATATCGGCCTGCCGCAATTGTTCGGCAGCGCGCTCATCATCGGCGGGATTGTGTGCCTGGCGATCAGCGAAACCAATGTCGATGCCACGCCGCCGCCGCACTGAAGTTCCGCCAACCGCTGGCCTGCCGCCGCGCTGGAGCGATCTTTCGCCGTTCGCACGCACAGCGTCGCATGGCGAGGATCTGGCGCGGCGTGCCGCGAACTTCCTCGACTCCGATTGTGTACAGGTGGAATGTTCAGGCACGGCAGCGTTGATCGTTGCGCTGACCACACTGCATCGTTTGAGCGGACGCCGCGTCGTGGTCGTGCCGGCGTACACCTGTCCGCTGGTCGCGCTCGCCGTCTCGCATTGCGGACTGGAAGTGCGCATCTGCGATCTCGCACCGGCTTCGATCGATTTCGATGCGGCCGAACTTGCGCGGTTGTGCGATCGTGATGTGCTCGGGGTTGTACCGACGCATCTGGCCGGACGCGTTGCCGATGTCGACACCGCGCTCGCTATCGCACGCAACGTCGGGGCATTCGTGATCGAGGATGCGGCGCAGGCGCTGGGTGCGCGGCGACAGGGAAAGCCGGTCGGGTCGGCCGGCGATGTCGGCTTCTTCAGTCTCGCTGTCGGCAAGGGACTGACCACGTATGAAGGCGGTCTGCTCGTCGCGCGCGATGCGAATATGAGTCGCGAACTGGCGCGCACGAGTCGCGAAATCATTCCGCACCGGCTTGGCTGGGAATTCAAGCGCTCACTGCAGTTGCTCGGCTACCACGCATTTTATCGTCCGTCCTTGCTGCGCTTCGTGTATGGCGCGCCGTTGCGGCGTGCGCTGCGTCGTGGCGATCCGGTAGCGGCGGTGGGTGATGATTTTTCATCCCACATCCCGTTGCACACCCTCGGCCGTTGGCGCCAGTCGGTCGGCGCACGCGCGTTCGCACGCTTGCCCGCGTTCCTCCAAGCCAGTGCCGCGCAGGCGCGGCGACGCAAGGCGCGGCTCGCGCAGATCGCCGGCGTGCACGTCCTCGATGACGCGCAGGAATCACAGGGCACCTGGCCGTTCCTGCTGCTGCGCCTGCCGCACGAAGCTGCGCGCGACGCAGCATTGCTGCGGGTGTGGAGTGCCGGTCTCGGCGTCAGCCGTCTGTTTATTCACGCGCTGCCCGACTACGACTATTTGCACCCCGTCATCGGCGAGCACGCCGTGCCGAACGCACGGACATTTGCCGCGACGACGTTGACGATCTCGAACAGCCCTTGGCTCGATGACGCCGATTTCGAAGAGATCTGTGCAGCGTTGACGTAGCCGTTCGCCCGAGCGGCTTTTCGATCGCCGCGCGCAACGCATGCTGCATCGGGAGTTGCTGGAAAAAGTCGGAAACTGTCGTTTCGCCTTGCCCGCGTTCTGACTCCGCAGCCCATGCTTTCAGGCGCTGGCAGCGTCGATGCACGCCAGCAGGCGCAGGTTCAACGCATGCTGTTGCGCCTGCCACGCCGCCAGCTGTGCCGCGTCGATCACGGGCTGCTCGTCAAGCGCGCTGAGCTTGCGTTTCCACCACGTCGAGTAACGATAGGCGGAAATATCGCCGGTGATATCGCTGCCGATCAAGCTGCCGCGCAGCGCATCGATCGCGCTGATCAAGTCGGTGTCGAGCAGTCGGCCCTGATCCCAGTTCGTATGCGCGATCTCGGGACTCAACACATCCTTGTCGATCGACAGGTACACCGGGAAGGACGATGCGCGTCTGTGCTCGAAGAAACGCTCGAGCATGACAGACGCGGACTCGAACGATTTGAACGCACGGCCGAGACCAGCGTGCGCTGCCCAGCGTGTGTCGACGCCGAGCGTCCAGTAGCTGAGCTTGCCGCGCGCAAGCGGCAGCAAATAATTCTCCCATGCATGACGCCAAGACACATCGGGCGAGCTGATGCCGAGCACATGCACGTGGGCGACGCACGGGAGTTGCGCGACCTTGCGAACCCACGACCCGCAATGCACGCCAAACGGAAAGCGCATGTTGTCCGGATGGTTGTCGAACACGACGACCTCGAATGGCCCACGCGCGGCGCAGCGTTCAATCAGTGGCCAACTCAGGTGGTGATAGTCGCCGCTGCCAAGGAACACGGTGCCGTGATCAGGCGGCAGCGCCTGCATGATCGTTTCGCCAACCGCGCGTAATCGTCGTACCGAACAGCCGAAGCGGATCGTCTCCTGCCAAGCGCGCAGGTCGATGACGGTCGCGCCGGGCAGCGCGCCGACGCAATCGTCGAAATCAAGAATGACGGGCACGCTCATCGGTTTGTCCATTCCGGGCGCGGCACGCAACCAGATTGCGTGTCCTCCGATTTTCCTTCCTCGCGCCGGTGGGCGAGGGCAAGGACGAGGAAATTGCTTCGCTCCATCTGAATCTAGCCAAATGCCGATTCATTAGCGTGCTGTGCGGCAGCGTTCGCGTCTGACCACGCGCGGTCGCTCTCGAAATGTCTGGCGAACCGACGCAGCGCCGCGCGCAGGAGGCGATTGCGCGGGCGCACCGCGTGGCGCGTGAAGGTGAAGCGCGCGCCGAGATACGCCTTGATGTGCGGATCGGTCCAGCCGGCGACATAGCAGGCCAGCGCATGGCGCAGTGCATAATCGAGATTGTGCATCCAGCTCACGAAGTACAGGTTGTGCTCGCGCGCGGCCGGGTAGGCGAAGCCGACATACTTGTCGACCAGCGTTTCGCCGACTACGAAGCACAGGTTCCAGCCGATGATTTGCCCGGTCAAGTCGCGATAGACGAAGACCACGCCGCCGCTGGCCGCATCCTGCAGTAGCGCATCGAAAAATGCGCGTGTCAGGCGATCGAAATGGATTTCGCTTTGTGCGTACACTTCAAGGTATAGCGCGTAAAATAGTGCGCGCACGCCAGCGTCGCGAAAAAAATCCGCGCCGGTCGCGATGGTGTCGATGTCGAGTCTGTCGCGCGCGCGCAGTTTGCGCCTGATGTCCTTGCGTCGGCTGGAGGAAAGGCGCGTGAGGTACTCGTCGGTCGATTCAAAGTCGATCGGAACCCATGCCAGCGCTTGACCTTCGAGCAGCACGAAGCCGGCCTGTTCGCTGGCGACAGCGACCGCGCGCGCGCAGGCATTGCTCGCCGCGTCGAGCAGCGGGGATTCCTGGGGAATGTCCTTGACGATCAGGAACGGATGGCACCGCCCGTAGTCGACGAGCCAATCACGCACCAGGGTGAGTGCATCGACATCGGTCGGAAACAACGCGTATTCGGACACGGTCGTGCCGATGAAGCAGGTGCGCGGGCGCAGCAGATTCCGCCACCGGCAAAACAGCGGAAACGCCATGACGCGTTTGCGCATCCCGTCGTCCGCAGTGGTCAAAAGGTCGAAACGCGCGATGAATGCGGGCGTCCCCGATCGCGTCACAAGAGCGGTGAAGTCCTCTGGCGGATGCGCCAGAAACTGTGCGACCAGCGCGCGCGGTTCGAGCCGGTTGTGAAAATCTCCGGCGACCGCCGCCATCAGTCGAGTGCAGCGGCCATGCGCGCGCCGATCGGCATTTCAAGCCGGACGTGTTCGGCAATGCGCCCGAAGAACGCAGCGGACCGCTCAATCAACTTGCCGCGTTCCTGATCGACAGTGACCAGGTGATAACTGTTGTCGAGCAGCAGCGTCTCTACCGGCGCGCGCACGCCGCGCTCGACAATACGCACGTTGCGCAGGCTGGCGACATCATCGTTGGCCGAATGCGCGATGAAGCACGGCGCACGCACGCGACCGATACGATTGCGCACGTGCAGCGACAAACGTTGGAACTCGGCCAGTGACGGCCATGGAAAGCCGGCCAGACCAGCGGCGGCGCTGTCGCCGGAAAGCATCGCCCCGACGATGCGCTTGCGGATGCGTTCGTCCTTGATGCCGTAGGGTTCGGTTTCCGCCGAAATGCGCGCGCGGCCGATGCCCAGACGCGTAGCCAGCGGCAACAGGAACGCGAGGTGGCCGATCGGCGGCGTCGCCCAGCCGTCGTGGAAGAATGTGGTGCCGTAGAGGCCGAGACCGTCGACAAGGTCGGGGCGATCGAGCGCAAGTTTCAGCGCGAGCAGTGAGCCCATCGACAATCCGGCCACGAACAAATGATCGACTTGCGCGCGCAAACGATCGGCCGCATCCACCACGCTCGCGTACCAGTCACGCCAGCCGGTCGAGAGCAAATCGGCCTCGTCGCCGCAATGTCCCGCCAGCTGCATGCCGAGCACGCTGAAACCGGCGCGGTGGAGGCCGTTGCCGACAAAGCGCATTTCGGTCGGCGTGCCGGTCAAGCCGTGGATCAGCAGCACGCCGGAACGGCCGCCGCGAAGATGGAACTCGGAAGATTTGATCATGAATGCACGGGTCGACGGCGCCGCAAGTCTTGCGGCTGCGCCTGCCCTTCGCGGGGAAAAGAGGACGGTTGCGAGCATGCAAGCCGCGTCTTTCGCGGGGCTTTCACAGCGAGGTGCCAGGTAGGCGACGAACTTGGCGCAAGCCTTGCTTCATGCATGACACTGCTGCAGGGGAACCCGACATGAGCCGTTGGATCAGTTATTACAGTCAGTCGCTGGATGGACTGCGCGGCCTGTTGCCGGTAATTGTCGCGCTGGTGGCCACGCGCGTGGACAACACGGAAATCGCCTCCAGCATTCCCGGATTTGGTACGTGCAAGAGCACGTTCTGCCAGCCGCGGCGTGTCTCTATCGGACGCCGCTGAGCGCTGCAACGATTGTCAGATTCGCGCATCGTCTGCCGCATTTGCCTGGCAACTTCGCATGCGCGCGCGGTGCATCTTTTTTCGCCAGCTCCCGATGCGTCTGCATGTCGGCGGGGTTTGCTGCGCGAACATCGAGCAGCTTTGTTCGCTGGCCCGAATCGCCTGGACTTTGACGAGACAGCCACCGGGCAAGCGGCCACTCGCGTGTGCGCGTGCAAAGTTCGCGCAGCGCGCGCTGATTCGGATGAGGCCATTCGCATCATCCGTGAGGGTCTCGATGCCGAGAGTCCCGCGAGCGGCCGTTACACGTGCCGCTACGGACAAAAATCGGGCGGTGCGTCGTCCTCTGTCTTGGGGCAGGTGCCGTCGCTGACGTTGTTCAGCGAGATATTCCACGGAGTGGGTTCTTGGGTGGACGGGTCGATCTTTCGCACGCATTTCGCGGGCGGTCGAGGATCGGGTGGCGGGTTGAAGTCCTCAAGCGTCTTGAATCCGCTCGGCAGCGTGAACTGGAAACCGAAGCAGCCGCCCGTGGGACAATCCAGATCGGCGCCCGCCCACTTGCACGAATCGTTGCTTCTGTCGCTGCCATCGACCCCGACACATTGGCCGCCGGCGTCGCTTCCGCTCCACTTGCAATAGGAACTGGGCTGGCAGCTGGCCTTCTTTTTCGTCTGCAACAAATCAGTGACTCCGGCGAGATCGCTGAGTGCAAGCGATACCTCGACCACGCCTTTCGAGGAGGCCTTGTCGTTGTTGAGCCAGTGCGCGCGCCCGATCGGCAGCGCGCCGAGATCGACGGGCTTGATTGGAACCGCGTCGATGACAGCTTGCACCATATGGATACTGGCAGGATCGAAGTTCGTGTTGTCGCCGACGTAGAAACGATAGGTTTGCTGTGTATCCGCCTTGGCGAACAGCACGAACAGGTAGTAGGTCTGGTTGGCTTGGAACACGTTGACCACGCACGGGGCTTGATTGAGCCTGGTGCGTTTGGCGCACGCTGCTTTCGCCGTGGGCGTGTCGCCTTTGAGCTGCCTCTCTTTGGAAACCGCCGTATCGAAATAGTAGGTGCCGTGATTTACCGTGAGCGAACCGCGCTGTCCGGTCGACTGACCCATCATGCGCATGCTTTTGGCTTTACCGGCGTCGGCGATCGGCATCAGGTCCTGCCGCCACAGCGGAATGCCGTAACAGCTCTCGCTGGTGC